>NZ_JBHUFP010000005.1:0-400104 GCF_042681465.1 Pasteurella oralis | reverse complement strand
TGTGTTTGGGGTACAGAGTGCTATTTAGTTGTGAAGTTAGTTAAGCTATTAGTCGTGACGTCGGGCAAGTTAAAGTGTGGCAAGATAAGTTAGGTATAAGAGTAGGGAGCAGCAAATACTGGGTTATCGACGTATTTGGGCAGAAAATAGAATACGGCAAAATATGTCGAGAAAAGGAAATTGCTTAGATAATAGTGCAATAGAAAGTTTTTTCAGACGGTTAAAGGTTAGAGTTATTACACACGAATCTTTGGGATGATTGGCGAATCAGTACGATTATATTCGCTATTACAATGAGGAGAGAGTACAATTAAAAGGACTGGGTCCGAGAAAATATCGGAAACAGTCCTTAAAATATAACAGTCTAATTTTTTTGGCGGCAGATCAAATCAGTCAATCTTTGCTCTAATTTTTAGGAAACTACATATTATTTTATATAGATTAATTATTATCTTTTTCATTTTTTAACAAGCCAGATGAGCCTTCAGAATAATCTCTAGGTGGCTCATCTGTATCTGTATTATCAACTTTTTCAGTCGTTGTGTTCGTAATAAGTTCTTGTGAGAAAAGCTGCTTGTTTGTGAGTTCTGGTAATAATTGCGTTGAAGATGTTGCTAGATGTTTATATAATTTTTGGTAATCTTGTGCAATATTTTTTAGTAGTTCAGCACTTTCTGCAAAATGTTTTTCAAGTTGTTGCTTTTGGCTATCTAGCTGATTTTTGACTTTTTGTAATTCTGCTTCTGTTTTTACTTGTTTTTTCACTGAGTCTTTCGTGAAACGGAGAAATAAGTAACCAATTACTAAACCAATAATTAAACCAATACCAGCAGTTTGCCACATTTCTGGTGTCCAGTTTTGCATAAGATTACTCCTTATAGTTGAATGAAATAACGCTAGTATATTATCACTAAATAGAAAATATTTCTTTGCACTGGATCACAACAATGAGAAAGGACATCAAATGATGCCCTTTAAAGAGGAAATTATTGCCAGTTTTCACGTTTTGCTTTTTGTAGTTTTTCGTATGCTTGTAATAGTTTTTGATGTGCTTGAAATTGTTTTAGGTTTTCATCGTCGGTAAGTAAATCATAGAAAGGATTACCTCCTTGGATTGCTATCCAAGCGAAATTAACAGCATTTTGACCGTACATTTTTTCAAAGACCATGCGATATTGCTCTGGTGCACGGTTATTATCAAGGAACAATTCAATACTATGAATTAAACAACGATAATAATTTGCGCGTTCAATGGTAAAGACAGAACTGTTCATATTCAGTGTCCAATTTGCCCAGTCGAGAGCAGCGTCTAAATTACCAGTAGCTAAATGAAGCATTGATTTAAGCTCACCAATACGTAATGTTGTCCAGCCTGATTTTGCTGGTGCAACGATACCAATAAATTCACGTACACGGATTGCATCATCAATACCTTGTTCATCAAGTTGTGCTAAAAGCTCTTGATAAGTATCTTGTTGATGATGGAAATGAGGTAGATCTAATAAGATCTCACGCCAATTCATACCCATATTATTGTTAGCATAAATTAAGTCATCAATTGGATAAATGTCAGAGATGCCAGGCACAATAATACGGCAAGCATAAATATCCAAGTGATTGTAGTCCATAATATAAACTTCTTTTTGTTCAACTTGGAAAATTGATATCAAATTATTATATTCTTGTTCTGTCGTACCAGAGAAATCCCAATGTACAAATGAATAATCTGCGTCTTGTTTAAATAAATCCCAAGAAATTAAGCCACTTGAATCGATGAAGTGTGTTTCTAAGTTGGCATGTTCGGCAACATCCTCATTGTTAAACGAAGGCGGAGTAAATACATCAAGATCTTTTAAGCTACGCCCTTGTAATAGCTCAGTCACCGTACGTTCTAAGGCAACTTGGAAGTTAGGGTGTGCGCCAAATGAAGCGAAGCAAGTACCATTATTAGGATTTAATAAAATGACGCAAATGACAGGATATTTACCGCCTAACGAAGCATCATAAACTAGAATTGGAAAGCCTTCTTGTTCTAATTTTTGAATAGAAGCTTGGATTGATGGGAAACTAGCTATGATTTCTGAGGGAATTAACGGTAGGCTAATTGCTTCAGCAATAATTTTATTTTTAATATAGCGTTCAAAAACTTCTGATAAACCTTGTACTCGAGCTTCAAACTTGCTGTTGCCGGCAGACATACCATTAGATACGTATAAGTTAGCAATAATACTCTGTGGGATATAGACAGTTGATTGATCTGATTGGCGTACATAAGGCATTGTGACAATACCTCGTTGGTAATTACTTGATTGTAAATCAACTAATAATTCTGGTGTTAATTCTTGATTGGGATCATAGTAATCTAATAGATCTTTGTTCAGAATACCTGCTGGTAATAATGCTTCATCTTCAATAGGAAACCATTTTTCATTTGGATAATGCACAAAATCACCATTGGCGATTTCCTGACCTAAGTAAAAATCGGCAAAGAAATAGTTGGTTGAAAGACGTTCAAAATATTCGCCTAATGCAGAGGCAAGTGCTGCTTTTTTGCTTGCACCTTTACCATTTGTGAAGCATTGTGGGCAGTCTTTATCTCGGATGTGTACTGACCAAACATTTGGTACTGGATTTAACCAAGAAACCGCTTCAATATTAAAGCCAAGTGCGGTCAATTTTTGTTGAAATTTATTAATACTGTCTTCAAGTGCGGCATCTTTGCCAAGAATAAAAGTTTGTTCGGACATCGTTATCTCAATATTTTTTATTATTTCAAAGGTTCGGCATGATAGGGGAGTTTGTTTGGTGCTGCAAGCCAAATTGCATTTATTTACGCAATGCTGTTTCTTTAAACACATTTACTGGTTCAAAAATCTGTTGCTTATTAAAACGCATTCTTTGAGGATTTAGAGTGAGAGGATAAACCCGTTTGCGTGCAATAATTGTAATGAGATGTGAGAAACAACTTGTTTTTTCATTATGAATAAGAGATTGATATTCTAAAATATCAAAATTTAATAATGCTAACCAATCTATGATACGCCAAGGTAAGTAATGACGAGCAAGGAGCTTGTCATGTGCTTTTTTATTCAAGTAATGTTTGAATAATAATGGGCTTATTGGATTAAAGAGGGATAAAAAAAGATATCCATCATCAGCTAGTACACGATTAACTTCACGTAAAATTTGGTGAGGATCTTGGCTAAAGTTTAGTATGTTAGCTAAAAGACAAGCATCAATTGAGTTTTCTATAAATGGGAGCGCAGTTAATTCTGCTTGAATTAACGAGGTATTTTGTTGTTGTGAAAGTTTTTTTAGTGTATTTGTCATTTGTGGGGATACAATAATTTGGTGCGGTAAAAAAAGATCACATGTGATTTCCGCGCTTAAGCCACCTAATTTTAGCAACTGATAGCCTAAAATTTTAGGAAACCATGCAGAGAAATATTGTGTAAGTACATTACAATATTGTTCACCATTATTAAGTTGTTGCCAGCTATATGGCAATGTCATCGCTTTGGGATGTTTTGCGTTCCACAGCATTATCAAACCTTTGAGGATAATTTATGTTAGTGCCAATTCCTGCATTGAATGATAACTATATTTGGCTTTATGGACGAGAAGATTTACCTGTAATTGTGATCGATATTCCAGAAACAAAAAATTTATTATCATTTTTAACAAGTAACCAATTACAAGTTGAAGCCGTTTTATTAACTCATCACCATGCTGATCATACTGCGGGAGCCGCGGAATTTAAACAACACTACCCTGATATTGAAATTTGGGGACCTGAAGAAACAGGTTCAAAAGGTGCCACGCGAATTATTGTTAATAATCTGATTGAAACAAAACATTATCAAATTCAAGTGGTTGATACAGGAGGGCATACTGAGCAGCATGTGAGTTATCTTGTGGATGGACATTTGTTCTGTGGGGACAGTTTATTTTCAGCAGGGTGTGGTCGAGTATTTACAGGTAATTATCAACAGATGTTTGAAGGGTTACAACGTTTAAAATGCCTACCAGATCAGACTATTGTTTGCCCTGCGCATGAATATACGTTATCTAATTTGTATTTTGCGGAAACGGTGCTAGAAGATAAGCTCATGTTACACAATCACCTTAAAAAAGTTGAACAGCTTAGAAGAGATAACCTGCCAAGTGTGCCGACAACATTGGCATTAGAGAAACAAATAAATCCATTTTTAATTACTACTGATTTAGCTTCATTTATTGCTTTGCGGCAAGCAAAAGATGTGTTTTAGTTAACTCAAATATAGTATTCAAACAAAATTGTTGTAGTTAAGTTTGCTCATCAGATAACAATTGATTAAAATGAATGTTTTATTTTATTTGTTCTGTGGGTTCATCCTATCGTCACATTTTATTAGTGCGGTTCATTTTTAAGTAATTTATGACAATTCTCGTTCTTGGTATTAATCATAAAACTGCTTCAGTCGCTGTGCGCGAAAAAGTCGCTTTTTCTGATGAAAAGCGTGTTGACGCATTACAGCTGATTCAGCGACATAAGTTGGCGAATAGTGCAGTGATTTTATCAACTTGTAACCGCACTGAAGTTTATTTACATAATAAACACATTGCACCACAACAAGCGCAAAATTGGGCTCATAATTGTATACAATGGTTTGCTGATATACATCAATTACCACTAAATGAGTTAGCAAATTGTATTTATTCACAACAGAACCAACAAGCCGCCTTACATTTAATGCATGTGGCTTGTGGTTTAGATTCTTTGATTTTAGGTGAACCACAAATTTTAGGGCAAGTGAAGCAAGCCTATCAAATAAGTGAGCAATATTATCAACAGCTAGCACAGCCTCTTTCAAGCGAGCTTTCTCGCTTGTTTCAGAAAACTTTTTCAACAGCTAAACGAGTTAGAACGGAAACTAATATTGGCGGGAGTGCGGTTTCTGTTGCTTATGCTGCTTGTAATTTAGCACGTCAAATTTTTGAGTCATTAAGACAATTGAATGTGCTTTTAGTCGGTGCAGGGGAAACGATAGAATTAGCTTGTCGTCATTTGCTACGTCATGGTGTGAAAAATATTATGATTGCGAACCGCACTTTGGCGCGCGCGCAGCAATTAGTTGAAAAATTAGACTCAACTGACAATATTCAGATTCTCTCACTTTCTGAGTTACAAGATGGTTTGAATCAAGCTGATATTGTGATTAGTTCAACAGGTAGTCCTAATATTTTGATTAATCAAGAAATGGTTAAATTAGCACAAAAAGCGCGTTGTTATTTGCCGATGTTATTAATAGATATTGCTGTGCCACGAGATATTGAAGAAAGTGTAGGTCAACTTGAAAGTATTTATCATTATACTGTTGATGATTTACAGCATATCATTCAACGTAATCTTACTGAAAGACAAAAAGCAGCAGAACAGGCTAAGTCAATTATTCAACAAGAATGCGAAGATTTTTTTGAGTGGTTAAAAGTACATCAATTTTCGAATCTGATTCGTTCATATCGTGATAATGCTGAAGATATTCGCCAACAGTTATTAGAAAAGTCGTTAACTGCTTTAGCACAAGGTGAAGATGCGGAAGCTGTATTACAAGAACTTAGCCATAAGCTAACAAATAAATTGTTACATTCACCTACTCAGGTGATGAGTTCTATGGTCAAAACTGGCAACGCAAATGGATTAGCATTATTTTCTTCTACTTTAAAAATTGAGCAAAAATAAATTGTATTGCAAAAATTATTTCTAATTATCTTAATCCACACTAAAATAAGTCGATTATTTTTTTATTGGGGTAAAACATGCGAGAAAATCACCAAATAGCAAATGTTGATTTAGTGAAACAAATGAATAGTGCAGTAGTTTATAAACTGATTGATCAACAAGGACCGATTTCTCGTATTCAAATTTCTGAATTAAGTCAACTTGCGCCAGCAAGTGTAACCAAAATTACTCGTCATCTTTTAGCTCGAGGCCTGATTAAAGAAGTTGAACAACAAGAGTCAACAGGGGGACGTAGAGCAACATCTATAGTAGCTGAATATAAAGCATTTCGTTCAATTTTAATTCGTTTAGGACGCAAGCATACTACCTTCGCTATTATGGATCTTTCCACTAAACTTTTGAAAAAAGATATTTTTGATTTGCCAGAGAATCAAAGTGTGGAAAGTATAGAAGCTTTTCTTTTGCAACAATTAACAGCATTTATCGAAGAAAATCAAAAACGTGGTAGTGAATTTATCGCCATTGGGATTACTGTTCCTGGTTTTGTTGATGTGAAAACGAATATGATTGAATACATGCCACATTTACAGTTAAATGCGCCGTGGGATTTAGCAAATAAAATGACTCAACATTTCAATTTACCTACGTTTATTGGGCATGATGTGCGTAGTTTAGCTTTAGCGGAGCACTATTTTGGTGTGACCCAGGATTGTTATGATTCGCTTTTATTGCGCATTCATCGTGGAGTCGGAGCAGGTATTGTTATTAATCATGAAGTTTTTCTAGGCTATAAAAATAACGTGGGTGAAATAGGTCATATTCAAGTTGATCCGTTAGGTAAACGTTGCTTATGCGGTAACGTTGGTTGTTTAGAAACAGTGGTGAGTAATACAGCGATTGAGAAAAAAATGCATGAGCTATTACAGGATGGTTATCAAAGTAAATGGCTTTCTTTAGATACTCATGATATTGAAGCGATCTGTAAAGCCAGTAATAAACAAGATGCTGCTGCTATCGAGTTAATTGAACATGTTGGTATACAAATTGGGCGTGTACTTGCTATGAGTGTTAACATGTTTAATCCTGAAAAAATAGTGATTTCAGGAGAAATTACACAAGCGAAAAATATTTTGTTTGCAGCAATTCAACGTTCGTTGGATAGTCATGCTTTACCTGCATTTGTGAAAAATACACCATTGGTTGCTTCTGAGCTAAAACATGAAGATGTGATAGGCGCATTTGCCTTAATTAAGCGTGCTTTGTTAGATGGCAGCTTATTGCGTCGATTGTTATCTGAATAAAGTGCGGTCGGTTTTTAGAACGATTTGTTCAAACTCTATGCGAATAAGTTAAAATTTTCATTTTTATAAAAAAAAGAGTTGACGAGTGAGGGTGATATCAGCATAATTAGCCCCGCAAAGCCGATGAGGTGAATGCAAATAGGAAAATGGCTATGTAGCTCAGTTGGTTAGAGCACAACACTCATAATGTTGGGGTCACAGGTTCGAATCCCGTCATAGCCACCATATTTGCGGGACTGGCGAAATTGGTAGACGCACCAGATTTAGGTTCTGGCGCCGCGAGGTGTGTGGGTTCAAGTCCCTCGTCCCGCACCATTCATTAGCTTGCAAGTCAAATATAGTTGTTGGGGTATCGCCAAGCGGTAAGGCACCGGGTTTTGATCTCGGCATTCCTAGGTTCGAATCCTAGTACCCCAGCCATACTATCAAGGTAATCTTCTAAATATTCAAATCAAAGATATTTCAATTGGGGTATCGCCAAGCGGTAAGGCACCGGGTTTTGATCTCGGCATCCCTAGGTTCGAATCCTAGTACCCCAGCCATCATCACTGTCCACTATTTTTTTTATTAAAAATGCATTTTTATTTAATTTTTTAAATTATTTTGTTACTTTTTCAAATTTATTTTATATCAGCTGATATTTTATCCAATGATATCTTTCTGGCTTACTAGTTTTGAAATTGGTTTTTTATTCTGCTAGGCTGATTGAATTTAGATTTAAATTCTATATGCGGTTGATTTGTGTGCAGTTGACTCTTGATTATAAATATAAGATATTGTTAAAACATTGTTATATACAATGTTTATATCAATAAGAAAGATTATTTTTGGAACTTATTATGACAGAAACAACTCAACAATTAGAAAGATCAACTTGGCATTCTAAATTAGCCGCTTTAGGTCCCGGTATTTTAATGGCTTCTGCTGCAGTAGGTGGTTCTCATCTTATTGCCTCAACTCAATCTGGTGCTATTTATGGTTGGCAACTTGCGATTATTATTATTTTAGCTAATCTTTTTAAATACCCTTTTTTCCGCTTTGGCGTGCAATATACTTTAGATACGGGTGAAACTTTATTACAAGGCTATTTGAAAAAAGGAAAAGTTTATTTATGGATCTTCTTTTTAATGAATGTGTTTGCTACAGTCATTAATACTGCAGCTGTAGGTCTTTTATGTGCTGCTATTTTAACGTTTGTTTTGCCTGCTGGAATGATAGCACTGCCAAAATTAAGCTTAATTGTGATTAGTGTGAGCACTTTGATTTTATTATTGGGTAAATATCGCTTATTAGATGGCTTATCTAAGTTAATTATGATTGCCTTAACGATTACAACGGTGGTAGCTGTTGTTATTGCACTAAGTCGTAATGGCATTCAAGGTATTGCACCAGAAGACTATGTAAGCGCAAGTCCATGGAATTTAGCTGCATTAGGTTTTATTGTTGCTTTAATGGGTTGGATGCCTGCACCAATTGAAATTTCGGCGATTAACTCGATGTGGGTGATTGCAAAACGTCGTATGTCTAAAGTCTCTTATCAAGATGGTATTTGGGATTTTAATGTAGGTTATATTGGTACCGCATTGTTAGCATTAGTCTTTTTAGCTTTAGGAGCGTTAGTGCAACATGGTTCAAGTGAAACAGTACAAATGGTTGGCGGTAAATATATTGCTCAGTTAATCAATATGTATGCGTTAACTATTGGTGAATGGGCGAGAGGCTTAATCGCATTTATTGCCTTTATGTGTATGTTTGGTACGACAATTACAGTAATCGATGGTTATTCCCGTACTAATGTTGAAAGTTTACGTTTAATCTTAGGTAAACAAGAAAGCCGTCCGAGCTTTTTGAATATTGCAATTACATTAGCAGCCGTTTCAGGTTTAGCCATCATTTTCTATTTTAATAATGCAGTTGGACCGATGTTGAAGTTTGCGATGATTGCTTCTTTTGTTTCAACGCCAGTGTTTGCTTATTTAAATTTATCTCTTGTATTAAAAGGTGAGCATAAAGTCAAAGGTGGGTTATTCTGGTTATCTTTGATCGGGTTAATGTATCTCACTTCATTTACGTTGTTATTTATTGCTCAGCAAGCTGGTTGGTTAAATTAGCTAATATAAGATTTTATAAGAGTAACCGCACTTTGAGTGATTGAAGTGCGGTTACTTTTTTGTTTATTTTCAACAAAGCTAGTTAGCAATGCCTTTGTGTCTTAATAATGCATCTAATTGTGGTTCACGTCCACGGAAACGTTTAAATAAGATCATTGGTTCTTCCGCCCCCCCACGACTGAGAATTTCGTTTAAGAAGGAGCGACCTGTTTCAGCATTAAAAATCCCTTCTTCTTCAAAACGAGAAAATGCATCTGCTGACAGTACTTCAGCCCATAAATAGCTATAATAGCCCGCAGCATAACCGCCAGCAAAAATATGGCTGAAACTATGTGGTGCACGTGCCCAATCAACGCCTTTAATCACAGCAACTTTCTCTTTTACTGCTTTTAATGTTTCTAATATTTGATTTTGCTTAGTCGGTTCGAAATGATGATGTAAGCGGAAATCAAATAAACCAAACTCTAATTGACGTAATACAAACATCGCAGCTTGGAAGTTTTTCGCTTTTAATAACTGAGCTAATTTTTCTTTTGGTAAAGGTTCGCCACTTTCATAATGACCAGAAATAAAATCAAGCGCTTCAGGTTCCCAACACCAATTTTCTAAGAATTGACTTGGTAACTCTACTGCATCCCAAGGCACACCATTAATACCTGCAACATCTGCGACATCAATTTGTGTGAGCATATGGTGAATGCCATGTCCAAATTCATGGAACAGTGTGGTGACTTCGTCGTGAGTGAATAAAGCAGGTTTATCACCAACTGGTGCATTAAAGTTGCATGTTAAATATGCAACTGGTGTTTGAATTGTCCCATCTGCTTTTTTACGACGACCAATACAGTCATCCATCCATGCGCCACCACGTTTATGTTCACGTGCATATAAATCTAAGTAGAAGCTGCCTCTCAGTTGATCTTTTTCATCAATTAAATCAAAGAAGCGTACATCTTCATGCCAAGTATCAACATCAAAACGTTCAACTGCGCGAATATTGAAAATACGTTTAATTAATTCAAATAACCCACTAATCACTCGATTTTCAGGAAAATAAGGACGGAGTTCTTCATCATTAATTGAATACAAATGTTGTTTTTGCTTTTCACTGTAAAAAGCAATATCCCAAGCTTCAAGTGTATCAACATGAAATGCTGTACGACAAAATGCTTCTAGCTCCGCTAATTCTTTCTCACCTTGTGCTTTAGAACGAGTCGCTAAACTGTCTAGAAAATTGAGAACTTGCTGTGGGTTTTCAGCCATTTTTGTCGCTAAAGACAATTCTGTATAGGTATTGAAATCCAGTAACTTCGCTAGCTCGACACGTAGGTTTAAGATTTCTTCCATGAGCGCGCTGTTATCCCATTTTCCTGCATTTGGACCTTGTTCAGAAGCGCGAGTAACAAATGCACGGTACATTTCTTCACGTAATTCGCGATTCTCACAATACGTCATGACAGGTAAATAACTTGGTATTTCTAATGTAAAGCGGTAGCCAGTTAAGCCTTTATTTTCTGCCGATTGTTGAGCGGCTTGTAATGCAGATTCTGGTAAGCCTTTTAATTGTTCAACATCTTCAATGACTTTATCCCAACCCATTGTGGCATCAAGTACATTGTTACTAAACTGCGAGCTTAATTCAGATAAGCGAGCAGATATTTCACCATAACGTTTTTGTTTTTCTGCGGGTAACGAAATACCGGAAAGTTTGAAATCACGTAATGCATTGTCAATTGCTTTTTTTTGTGCCAATTCATAATTCACAAATTCAGGGCTGTTTTTTAATTGCTGATAAGCTTGGTATAAGCCTTTATGTTGTCCTACCCAAGTACTATATTCTGATAATAATGGTAAGCAAGCTTGATAAGCTTCACGTAATTCAGGACTATTTTTTACTGAGTTGAGATGAGAAATAGGTGACCATGCTTTGCTAAAGAGATCACTTATTTCGGTTAATGGCAAAATAAAATTATCCCAAGTGAAATGTTGTTGCTGGACTAGTTGTTCAATACTTTCGCGACAGTTTTGGATAAGCTTTTCAACTGCGGGTTGGATATGTTCTGGTTTGATTTGTGAAAATGGCGGTAAGCCGCCAAAAGTGAGTAATGGATTTGTCATGATATTCCTTTCAAATAAAAGTGATTTTTATTATATGGGGCAAAATTTTATAATATCTAGCTTGAAAAAGCGAAAAAATTGTAGATAATTGAGAATCGTTTTTATTCAAAAGGATAGTTATGAAACCAATTTACATTTTATTAGGCTTTATTTTTCTCGGTTTAGGTGTGTTAGGGATTATTTTACCATTGCTACCTGCGACCCCATTTTTGTTACTGACATTATTCTTTTTCGCAAAAGGTTCAGATCGCTTACATAACTGGTTTGTACAAACTAAACTGTATAATAATCATCTTAAATCATTTAAAGAAGATCGTTCATTAAGCCAAAAATCCAAATTTTGGATTTTATTATTTGCAACTGTGATGTTATCAATTGGTTTTTATTTTACACCAAGTACAATTGGACGCACGATTATTGTATTCGTTTTACTGACTAAATATTGGTTCTTTTTCTTTTGGATCAAAACAGCTAAGCAATAATTGGTATTCGCTAAGCATTGTTTGTATAATGCACATTATTTTATTGGAATTGAGTTAATGTTTAGCGATTCTTGTTTATCTTTTGTTTCACATATAAGCCGCACTTTCTGTTTAAAAAGTGCGGTCTTATTTTCACTTATTTTTTGCCTATCCGCTTGTGATCCTGCGCCTTCGGGTTTATCTGAACATAAAACAACAACTTCGCTGACATCTATTGAAAAAGTGCCAACGCGAGAATTATTAACGCGCGGTGTGTATAGTGATTTACTACTCAATCCTCATTTGATCAGTAACGCGGAACAAAGCTTATTTGTACAGGATTTATTGGAAGGCTTAACGGCTTATGATGTGATGGGGAATGTTATACCTGCTGTGGCACAAAGTTGGCAAACAGAGGATTACAAAACTTGGTTTTTCCTGTTGCGTGATAATATTCGTTGGTCAAATGGAGAAGTATTAAGTGCGCAAGATTTTGTGGTAAGTTGGCAAGCATTAGCGCAATCTCATAGTCAGCTAAAATCCTATTTAAATTTTTTGAATTTAGCAAATAGCCAAGCGGTTATTGCAGGTAACATGCCAGTACAACAACTGGGGGTTGAGGCGATTGCCGAAAATATCCTACGTATTCAACTTGATAAGGCAACGCCACATCTTCCTGCCATGCTGGCTCATGTGGCATTACTGCCAAGCTATCAAAATCAAGCAACGCAATTTATTAGTAATGGCGCTTATCGTTTAGTGAATCAGCAGGATAATTTGATTCACTTAGAAAAAAATCCCTATTATTGGGCGAGCGAGAAAGTATCATTTAAATTCGTTGATTATCAAAAATTAGAGTATTCTGAATCAGTTTCTGCTTTGGATATTGTGCTTGAACCTAAACAAGTACCAGTAGGAACACAGTATTTTCCTCAGCTTTGTACTTATTATTATGAATTCAACTTAAATGACCCACTTTTACAAAAAAGTGCGGTACGTAAAGCGTTAGTTTCAATGATTTCCAGCAGACGTATTGTGCAAGATGTTTTACCGCAAATGCAGGTAGCAACACATTTTTTACCTCATTCTATGCAATTAGAATCCACTTTAGCATGGGAGCCAGTCGTAGTTGAACAATTACTTGAGCAAAATGGGATCACAGAGAAATCCCCGTTACAGTTAAAATTAACCTATGATCAAGAAAGTTTACACAGCAATATTGCACAACGTTTGGTTAGAATGTGGTCACAATCGGATATGATTCGGGTGAGTTCTGAACCAGTATCTTGGCAGCAACTTTTAGAAAAACGAGCGAAAGGGGATTTTCAGTTAATTCGTTCTGGTTGGTGTGCTGATTATAATGAGCCTTCTGCATTTTTACATCAGTTCTATTCCCATTCTCCTGACAATAAGACGGCTTATCGTAATGCAGATGTAGATAAGTTATTAGAAGCAACATTACTACCGCAAACTACAGCAGAAAGACAAATGTTGTATGGGCAAATTGCCCAGCAGTTACAGCAGGATTATGTGGTATTACCTATCTTTCAATATACACGACCAATGTTTATGCATTCGACAATAGTCGGTTATCATACAGACAACCCAACTGGTGTGATTTATAGCAAAGATTTGTATCGAAAAGTGAGTAGTAATTAGCCAGTGAAAGTGCGGTCAGTTTTGTGAAAGTTTCGCCCACCTTATTGAGGTGGGCGAAAGCATTCTAATCTTGTTTAGTAGGAATTTCTTCCGAACAATACGGACATTCTAGTAAATGTTTCTGTTGGTTATGGACAATAAAATGCCCCATTTTTTTCGCTTTAGTATCAAGATATTCCGTATTATAGCGGTTTTCTCCTACATTCAAGGCTACTCGTTCAACAATATTGATCCCCGCTTTTTTCATTGTTTCGATTTTATTAGGGTTATTAGTTAACAAACGTACTTTTTTTACACCCAGTAAATCAAACATATCTGCACAAACGTCAAAGTTGCGTTCATCCGCAGCAAAGCCAAGGGCGAGATTTGCTTCGATAGTATCCATTCCTTTGTCTTGTAATGAATAAGCACGGATTTTATTAATTAACCCGATACCACGACCTTCTTCACGATGATAGATTAAAACACCGCGTCCTTCTTGGCTGATTTGACGTAATGCCGCTGCTAATTGAAAGCCACAATCACATTTCAAACTATGCAATGCATCACCAGTTAAACATTCTGAATGAATACGTGCAAGGACAGGCTCATTGCTGTTCTCTACATCACCTAATACGAGGGCAACATGCTCCTTTTTGGTGTCTGGAAATTCAAAACCGACGATTTTAAATATGCCAAATTCTGTTGGCAAATTGGCTTCGGTAACTCGTTGAATTTTTGCCATAATCAATCCTTATTCTTTCACACTTTATCTGATAGAATATTGTTCTTCCAGATTCTCAATTTTATGGTCGTTAATATGTTAAAAAGATTGTCATTATATACCTTATTGCTTTGTATTGTCCCTTTTTTTGCTTGGATTTTTGCATGGCAATGGAATAACAATGATTTAATGACTGAATATGATTATCCGCTTTATTTTTTGACCGAAACAGGCAGCGTACCTTACGCGATTATGACTTGTGCTGTATTTGCATTATTATTTGTTCCTTTATTTCACAATAAAAAACAATGGATACTTGGTGTGGTTGTAATGGCATTTGCCGTTATTTCAACTCAGGGGATAAAAAGTGGATTGAAAACATTATTTTCAGAACCGCGTCCTTACGTCGTTTATGTGGCAGAAGAAACAGGCATTACAGTTGAGCATTTTTATGCTCAAGACCGTGAAATGCGTGCTCAATTTGTTGATCAATTCTATCAATCTAAATCAGATATACCTACTTGGCTGAAAGGGCACTATGAAAAAGAAGTAGGTTATGCATTTCCTTCTGGTCATACTATTTTTGCTGCCACTTGGTTAATGCTTGCTGTTGGATTTGTACAGTTATTAGGCGTTCGCTCTTTGAGTGCGAAATTACTGATTGCAACCACCGCAACTTGGGCTGTTTTTATGCTATTTAGTCGATTACGTTTTGGCATGCACTACCCAATAGACTTACTAGTCAGTACATTAATTGCTTTTTTAGTTCACTGGGGAATTTTTACGTTTTTACATAGAAAAGCGATTTTTATCAATAAATAAAAGTAAAAGAATAGTTAAAATTAAAATTATTTCTTATAGTGAGGTGAAAATGTTATACGGATTTGATATTGGCGGTACAAAAATAGAGCTTGCTGTATTTAATGAAAAGCTAGAAAAACTTCATAGTGAACGGGTAGAAACTCCAAAAGAAAGTTATGACGCGTGGTTAAATACAATCGTTTCTCTGGTACAGAAAGCAGATGAAATGTTTAATTGTAAAGGTACAGTCGGATTAGGTATTCCGGGGTTTGTTAACCCAACGACGGGTATCGCCGAAATTGTCAATATTCGTGCAGCAGATCATAAACCAATCGTACAAGATCTGTCCATGCGACTTGGTCGTGAGGTACGTGCTGAAAATGATGCGAATTGTTTTGCGCTTTCTGAGGCATGGGATGACGAGAATACCCAATATCCTTGTGTGCTCGGTTTGATTTTAGGTACTGGCTTTGGTGGTGGTTTAATTTTTAATGGCAAAGTCCATTCAGGACAAACTGGCATGGCGGGTGAGGTAGGGCATACACAATTAAACTATCATGCATTACAGCTGTTAGGCTGGGATAACGCGCCTATTTATGATTGTGGTTGTGGTAATCGTGCTTGTTTAGATACTTATTTATCTGGGCGCGGTTTTGAAATGCTTTATCGTGATTTACAAGGTCAAGCACTGAGTGCAAAAGAGATCATTCAACGTTTCTATGCTGGTGATGAAAGTGCGGTCAAATTTGTAGCACTTTTTGTTGAGCTTTGTGCAGTATCTATTGCGAACATTATTACAATGTTAGATCCTGATGTGATTGTATTTGGAGGTGGATTGTCTAATTTTGATTACCTTTATGAAGCATTACCAAAAGCATTACCTGCTCATTTATTGCGTAGTGCCAAAGTGCCATTAATTAAAAAGGCCAAATATGGTGATTCTGGTGGTGTGCGAGGTGCTGCTGCTTTATTCTTAACTAAATCTTAACTGAGTGATAGCAGAAAAATAACGAGGTATGATACCTCGTTATTTTTTATATTCCTTCTATTTAAACTTATCTTATTTTGCAAAAGTAGAAATTTTATTCAAAAACTGATTAAAGTTCGTTAGAATAGAACATTCTTCTGAATATGTTAAGGAAACTTTATGCGTCAATATGTTACTAAAGCTGTCTTATTCTCTTCTGTATTAGTGTTATCTGCTTGTAGTCATTTATCAGAAACAGGTACGCACGATGTAAGTATTGTTTCTGCACAAGCAGCAATACAAACATTAGGCATTGATTTAGTCAGTTTGGAACAAAAAGCAACGACATTGCGCACATTTGAATATGTACATAATAACGAACGTTATGTCGCTTATTTAAGCTCCCAACCAGAATTTATTCGCGTCCAGAAAGATGGCAATGTGAGTAAATTTTTCTATCAAGCGGGTAAGTTAATGGTTGCGCAAGACACAACAGGTGTTTATCAATTTGATAATACAGGGAAGTTAATTAAAGCGGTTAATGTAAAAGGTCAAAAAATTGATGTAAGTCCAGAGAAACAAAGTGCACTCTTAACGCAAAGTAAAAAATTATTCAAAATTTTAGGGAATAATAAAGCTGACGTTAGTGCAGGGCGTATTAACACTGGAATTGATGCGAAAGTAAATTACTTATGTATCGCCAAGATTCAACAAGTTGCACAAACTAATCGTGTTTTTCGTAGTCCTGAAAATGCAGTTGTCACAGCAACTAATATTAAAGCAACAGTACGTTTAAATGGTACGCAATACTATACGATGGATTGTCAGTTATCTGGCGATAAAATTAGTAAATTGAGTTTAATGAAAAAATAAGTAGTTTATTACAATGTAAAGTGCGGTTCATTAGAACCGCACTTTCTTGTTTGAGAGAAGGAAAATATTAAAATGGCAGCGGCAGATACTGCTTTTGAAGAATATGTTAAACAGTTACTCATAAACCATAAAGGAACAAGAATTTATCGGTTTGAGTATCAAGGGCAGTATTTTTGGTTAAAGCAGCCAGAACAGCTTCATGGAATTTGGAAATTATTAAAGCCTCATCCGAAAATGTCTTTTCAGAAAGAGATTCAAACTTTACAGTATTTTGCTTCTGTTAATGCGCCAGTCCCTAAATTAATATTATACGATAAGGACTTTTTAGTCCTAAACGATGCAGGTCGAAGTGCAATTGCTTGGATAGAGGATCTTACTGTATTAGATAGTTTAAAACATACAATTTTATCTGATTGCATAAAAGCATTGATCGCCTTACACCAAAAGGATTTAATTCATGGGCGCCCTGCATTGAGAGATATGACATGGCGAGATGGTAAAGTGAAGTTTCTCGATTTTGAAGCACATGTATATCGTAAACAGAAGCTTACTTGGGATAAAGCACGTGATATATTAATTTTTTTACATGGAGTATGCCGTTCGAAAACGATTTCAAATCAAGAAGTACAGCAAATTATTCAACTTTACATTGAATTAGGTAATGTGAGTGTATGGCATTTAATGTGTGAAACATTACGAAAATATCGCTTTATTTATTATCTTTTGCTACCATTTAAACCAATTGCAAAAACGGATTTAATTGCTATTTATCGCTTATTTGAAAATATGTCCACTCAACTTAAAGAAGGAAAGTAGTATGAAAAAATGTATTATGATGATCGTAATCAGTCTTGTTATGTCTGGTTGTGCTGTTGGTGGCAGTGTGAGTGCAGGTGGCGGAAATAGCGGGGTAGGTATTGGTGTCGGTATTGGTACAGGTGTCCGTTTTTAGCGAAAAGAGCGGTCGATTTTGTGCTATTTTTTGAAAAAATACAAAAAAATTAACAATTAAAACTTGCTATTTTGGCTGAAATCTCTATAATACGCCCATATTTCGGACGCGGGGTGGAGCAGCTTGGTAGCTCGTCGGGCTCATAACCCGAAGGTCGTCGGTTCAAATCCGGCCCCCGCAACCACTTTACAGACAGTTCAGTAAAGAAGCCCCAAAATGATGGGGTTTTTTCATATCTGAATGAGGATTTTTTGATGTAAGGACTGGACAAACGAGTCCTTTTTTTATGTCTAAAATTTGAGATTAACAACAGGAAAAAGATAATATTCTATTGTTTTAATTTCATGAACAGTTAATGAGGGTTTTGTTTTGGCAAGTTTAGAACAAAAGTTACAAGAATTATTACAAGAGTCGGTTGAAGATTTAGGCTGTGAACTTTGGGGCATTGAATGCCAACGTTCTGGTAAATATTTAACAGTGCGTTTATATATTGATAAAGAAGGCGGCGTAACCGTTGAAGATTGTGCAAACGTCAGCCGTCAAGTGAGTGCGATTCTTGATGTAGAAGATCCAATCAGCGATAAGTATAACTTGGAAGTATCGTCACCAGGATTAGATCGCGTATTGTTTACCTTAGCACAATATCAGCGTTATATTGGTCAAGATATTGTTGTACATTTACGTATTCCAGTGTTAGATCGCCGTAAATGGCAAGGTAAATTAGCAAAAATTGAGAACGATATGTTAACTATGATCGTAGATGGTCAGGAACAAGTTTTAGTGTTTGGCAATATTCAAAAAGCCAATATTATTCCTAAATTTTAAAGGGAGCGAACAGAGCAATGAGTAAAGAACTTTTATTGGCTGCTGAAGCCGTGTCAAATGAAAAATTATTACCACGTGAGAAAATTTTTGAGGCATTAGAAAGCGCATTAGCCCTTTCAACCAAGAAAAAATATGAACAAGAAATTGATGTTCGTGTTGTGATCAATCCTAAAACGGGTGAATTTGATACTTTTCGTCGTTGGTTAGTGGTAGAAGAAGTCGCCAATCCAACGAAAGAAATTACGTTAGAAGCTGCACAGTTTGAAGATCCAACAATCCAGTTAGGTGATTACATTGAAGATCAAATTGAATCTGTGGCATTTGATCGTATTACCATGCAAACTGCTCGCCAAGTGATTAGCACTAAGATTCGTGAAGCGGAACGTAATAAAATTGTTGAGCAGTTCCGTTCACAGGAAGGTGAAATTGTGACTGGAACTGTAAAGAAAGTGAACCGTGACAATATTGTGTTGGATTTAGGTCAACAAGCTGAAGCAGTAATTTTACGTGAAGATATGCTACCACGTGAAAACTTCCGCCCAGGTGACCGTGTCCGTGGTGTGCTTTATAAAGTAAGCCCAGAAAGTAAAGGGGCACAATTATTTGTGACTCGTGCCAAACCTGAAATGTTGATTGAATTATTTCGCATTGAAGTACCAGAAATTGGTGAGGAATTAATTGAAATTAAAAATGCCGCACGCGATCCTGGTTCTCGCGCTAAGATTGCAGTGAAAAGTAATGATAAGCGTATCGATCCTGTTGGTGCTTGTGTTGGTATGCGTGGTGCACGCGTACAAGCAATTACGAATGAATTAGGGGGGGAGCGTGTAGATATCGTGCTTTGGGATGATAATCCTGCACAATTTGTGATTAACGCAATGGCACCAGCTGATGTGAGTTCAATTGTTGTGGATGAAGATTCTCATTCAATGGATATTGCTGTTGAATCAGCAAATCTTGCTCAAGCGATTGGGCGTAATGGTCAAAATGTCCGTTTAGCTACTCAATTAACTGGCTGGACGTTAAACGTGATGACAACAGATGAATTAGATGAGAAGCATCAAGCAGAAGATAATAAAGTATTGAAACTGTTCATGAATGCCTTAGAAATTGATGAAGAGTTTGCACATATTTTGATTGAAGAAGGCTTCTCAACTTTAGAAGAATTAGCTTACATTTCCGTAAGTGAGTTAACCGCGATTGATGGTTTAGAAGATGAAGATCTCGTAGAAGAGTTGCAAACGCGTGCAAAAGATGCAATTACTGCTGCTGCATTAGCGGAAGAAGAAGCATTGAAGCAAGCTCATATTGAAGAGCGTCTACTTAACTTAGAAGGGATGAATCGTCATATCGCATTAAAATTAGCAGAGAAAAATATTACTACTCTAGAAGAACTTGCAGAACAAGGTGTTGATGATTTAGCTGATATTGAAGATTTAACAGCGGAACAGGCAGCAGATTTCATTATGGCTGCACGTAATATCTGTTGGTTCAGTGAGTAATGGGAGGAGTGAAGATATGACAGAAGATGTTAAAAAAGCTGATGGGACAGCCCCAAAGAAATTGAGCTTACAGCGCAGAACGAAAACCACGGTGAGTACTACCGCAGGTGGTAAGGCAAAAGAAGTGCAGGTTGAAGTTCGTAAAAAACGCACTGTACCAACAGATGCAGCGAAAAAAGCAGAAGAAGCTAAGTTAAAGGCGATTCAAGAGGCAGAAAGACTTGCAGCAGAAAAAGCGAAGAAAGAAGCTGAAGAAAAAGCGCGTTTAGAGGCTGAAAAAGCGAAACAAGTTAAAGCTGAAGAAACTAAAAAAGCCCAGCAAACTATAACTAAACCTGTTGATACGGAAAAAGAAAAACGCCGTGCGGAAGAAGCAGAGTTACGCCGTAAAGCAGATGAATTGGCTCGTCAGAAAGCAGAAGAACAAGCGCGTAAAGCAGCAGAAGAAGCAAAACGCTATGCAGAGTTAAGTGATGATGATTTTGAGTCAACAAGCGCAGAAGACTATGCGGATTATAATTTAACTTCTAGTTATGCACGTGAAGCAGAAGACGAAGAGGAACGCCGTAAAGAAAGCCGTAATCGTGGTGGCAAAAACAAAGTTGTCAAAGCGAAAAAAGGCGGACGTGAAGATGAAAGTTCAAAAAATGAGCGTGAATCAAATCGTCGTAATCAAAAAGAGGGTAAAGGTGGTAAAGGTAAAAATGCGAAAAAAGGTAGCGCATTACAACAAGCTTTTACCAAGCCTGCTCAAGCCGTTAACCGTGATGTTGTGATTGGTGAAACTATCACTGTTGCAGAACTTGCGAATAAAATGGCAGTAAAAGCGACAGAAGTCATTAAAACAATGATGAAAATGGGCGCGATGGCAACGATTAACCAAGTGATTGACCAAGAAACTGCACAACTTGTTGCAGAGGAAATGGGACATAAGGTTATTATTCGTAAAGAAAATGAACTTGAAGAATCGGTGATGAGTGATCGTGATGTAGATGCGGAATTAGTGACTCGCGCACCAGTGGTCACTATTATGGGTCACGTTGACCATGGTAAAACCTCGTTACTTGATTATATTCGTAAAGCCAAAGTGGCTTCAGGTGAAGCGGGTGGTATTACACAACATATCGGTGCATACCATGTAGAAACTGATGGTAAAATGATTACTTTCTTAGATACACCGGGACATGCTGCATTTACTTCTATGCGTGCACGTGGTGCGAAAGCAACGGATATCGTTGTACTTGTTGTTGCAGCAGATGATGGCGTGATGCCACAAACTATCGAGGCAATTCAACATGCTAAAGCAGCAGGCGTACCAATTGTTGTTGCGGTGAATAAGATTGATAAACCCGAAGCTAATCCAGATCGTGTTGAAACAGAATTATTACAACATGAGGTTGTGGCAGAGAAATTTGGTGGTGATACACAATTTGTTTATGTCTCAGCGAAAAAAGGGACGGGTGTTGATGAGCTACTTGAAGCGATCTTATTACAATCAGAAGTGCTTGAATTGACAGCGGTGAAAGAGGGAATGGCAACAGGTGTTGTGATTGAATCTTATCTTGATAAAGGACGTGGTCCAGTTGCAACTATTCTTGTTCAGTCTGGGACTTTACATCGCGGCGATATTGTACTTTGTGGATTTGAATATGGTCGTGTACGTGCGATGCGTAATGAAAACGGTAAAGAAGTTGCTAGTGCAGGTCCATCAATTCCAGTGGAAGTGTTAGGTCTTTCAGGGGTGCCAGCGGCAGGTGATGAAGCAACAGTTGTTCGTGATGAGAAAAAAGCACGTGAAGTGGCATTATATCGTCAGGGCAAATTCCGTGAAGTGAAATTAGCGCGTCAGCAAAAAGCGAAATTGGAAAATATGTTTACCAATATGGCGGAAGGCGATGTAGCAGAATTGAATGTAATTGTGAAAGCTGACGTACAGGGTTCGGTAGAGGCTATTGTTCAATCCTTACACGAGCTTTCAACTGATGAAGTAAAAGTGAAAGTTGTTGGTTCTGGTGTTGGTGGTATTACAGAAACAGATGCGACTTTAGCCGCAGCTTCAAACGCAATCGTTGTTGGTTTCAACGTACGTGCTGATGCTTCAGCGCGTCGTATTATTGAATCAGAAAGCATTGATTTACGTTATTACTCAATTATTTATGAGCTATTGAATGAAATCAAAGCAGCAATGAGCGGTATGTTACAACCTGAATTTAAACAAGAGATCATTGGTCTTGCGGAAGTACGTGATGTGTTCCGCCATCCGAAATTTGGTGCAATTGCAGGTTGCATGGTCACTGAAGGTATTGTGAAACGTAACAACCCAATTCGTGTATTACGTGATAATGTGGTGATCTTTGAAGGTGAACTTGAATCACTACGCCGTTTTAAAGATGATGTGGCAGAAGTACGTAACGGAATGGAATGTGGTATTGGCGTGAAAAACTACAATGACGTGAAAGTAGGTGACCAAATTGAAGTCTTTGAAGTAGTTGAGATCAAACGTACAATCTAACTTCTCACTGATAACTAAAGAAGCGGGGAGCATAAAGCTGTTCGCTTTTTGTTTATGTCAGCAAGGTAATTGAGAGGATGGAGTCAAAACTTTTCTAAAAATCACCGCACTTTTTTACCTAACTGATGAAAAAAGCAGGTGTACTAACCTGCTTTTTCGCTTTATTGACAAATGAACCCATCGTTTTGACCGATACAAGCTGCTTGTAAGCCTATATAAGCTGGAACGGCTAAAATACCAACAGCTACATCAGCTACTGCAGCAAATGGAGTGAGTAATATTGTAGTGACACTGGGTCCTTTTTCAGCTGGGGAATATTCCAGATTAGTATGTATTTCTATAGTTTCAGAAAATGGATAGTGATTTTTTGCTACATAATTCACTCCTTCTTTTGCTAAATAACGATGACCAACAAGATTAATTTCACGATACCAAATTTTCTTTTCTCGATTTAATTTTTCTAAATCAATTTTGTGTTTATATTGTTTCGTCATGTTATAGAATGCCGTTTTATAGGAAAGGTTTTTAAAGCCTAGATCAGTAGCAGTTTTCAGATGTTTTTTACTCAGCTTACTGATATCTAATGCTAAATAAAGCTCGGTAGTGATTTCGTCTGGTTTTACTTTTGTACTATTAACTATGCCCATTTGTGAGTACATATGTTGTTTAAAAGGTAATTTGACTAACTTAGCAATTAGCTGTTTATCTTTCGGTTTTTGTTCTGCTAAGAGATAATGATATTTTTCACCAAACACGGCAATTTTTTTATTTGGTGTTAAACCAAAAAAGTAAATATGATCTTTTTCTACATCAATGTGTACTGTCTCAGATTTCTCATCACTGTCATATAATGCTTCCGTGAAACCTCCTTTACACCCAGCCAACAACAAACCAGATAATAAAAGTAGAAAATAATTTTTGAAAAAATGCATAACGCCTCCTAATTGATCAAATCACTAACACCATAAACATTTTAAAGAAAATAAACAATCCTTATATGAAGAGATAAAAAGTTGATAAAAAAATCGAATAAAGTTGCCTTGAACAGTCAGTTATATGTATTAAAAATACATGATTTGTGCCAAAATACAGCCCTTAAAGAAAAAGAATAAGGAAAAGAAATGGCAAGAGAATTTAAGCGTAGCGATCGGGTTGCACAAGAAATTCAAAAAGAAATTGCAATTATTTTACAACGTGAGGTGAAAGATCCTCGTATTGGTATGGTAACTGTTTCTGATGTTGAAGTATCAAGTGACCTTGCATATGCGAAAGTGTTTGTGACATTTTTATTTGATCATGATGAATCAGCAATTGAATCAGGTATGAAAGTGCTAGAAAAAGCCTCGCCTTATATTCGTAGCTTGCTTGGTAAAGCTATGCGCTTACGTATTGTGCCTGAAATTCGTTTTATTTATGACCGCTCTTTAATTGAAGGTATGCGTATGTCAAATTTAGTGACAAATGTAGTGCGCCAAGATCAAGAACGTCATATTGATGATGATGTAATATCAGAGGAAAAATAATGTCGAGACCTCGTAAACGTGGGCGTGATATTGATGGTGTATTTTTGCTTGATAAGCCGCAAGGAATGAGCTCAAATGACATTATGCAAAAAGTGAAGCGTCTATTCCAAGCGAATAAAGCTGGACATACAGGAGCATTAGATCCATTGGCAACAGGTATGTTGCCAATTTGTTTGGGGGAGGCAACAAAGTTTTCTCAATTTTTACTTGATGCAGATAAACGCTATCAAGTAACTGCAAAGTTAGGTGAGCGTACAGATACTTCTGATGCGGAAGGACAAGTAGTTCAAACGCGTTCTGTGAATGTCACAGAGCAAGATATTCTTGCAGCTTTACCACATTTTCGAGGCAATTCAATGCAAGTACCCACAATGTTTTCTGCATTAAAGTATCAAGGAAAACCGCTATATGAATATGCACGAGCAGGGATTACCGTTGAACGAGATGCGCGTCCAATTACTATCTTCGCATTGACTTTTATTGAGTATCATGCACCTTATTTAACTTTAGAAGTGCATTGCTCTAAAGGGACTTACATTCGTACTTTAGTCGATGATCTAGGCGAGTATTTGGGTTGTGGTGCGCACGTTACGGTATTACGTCGTACTGCTGTTGCTGATTATCCTATTGCGGCGATGGTGGATTGGGCGACTTTACAAGAATTAGCCGAAAAGCAAGATCTTGCGTTACTTGACCAATATTTATTACCAGTAGATAGTGCTGTTTCAAAACTAGTTGCATTAGCGCTGAATAAAGAACAAACTCAATCAATTCGTTTCGGGCAACGAGTAAAATTTGATAATGTAGAGCAAATTTACGGACAAGTGCGCTTATTGTCAGAGCAAAAGCAATTCTTAGGTGTTGCTGTTGTAGATGAAAATAATGTAATTCATCCCCAGCGGTTAATTAGTCAAAGTTAAATCTCAGCTTTAAAATTTAAAAGTATTACACAGTAAGCAGATTCTGCTTTTCTTCTTGATAGGATTTAATAGCGCACTCATTTCTTTCATCTCACAAAATAATAAAGACAGCGAAAGGCTGTCTTTATTGGTTTTAACGGATTTGAAAAGTGCGGTCACTTTTCTGAAAGTTTCGTAGACGCTATTTAACCGTAACTCGTGCAAATTTGCGTTTACCCACCTGATATACTGCGCTACTTGATGTGATCACTAATTTTGCATCTTCTACTTTTTCACCATCAATTTTAACGCCACCTTGTTGAACCATACGATTTGCTTCTGAGGTTGAGGCAACTAAGCCTGCTTCTTTCAATAAATTCGCTAGACCAATTTCACCTTCGAAAGTAAACTCTGGCATTTCGTCTGGCATTACACCTTTTTGGAAACGGTTAATAAATTCTTGCTCTGCGGCTTGTGCGTCAGCTTCTGAATGGAAACGAGCAATGATTTCTTTAGCAAGTAACACTTTGACATCACGAGGGTTACGACCATTTTTGACTTCTGTTTTTAATTGTACAATTTCAGTTAATGGACGGAAAGAGAGTAAGTCGTACCAATCCCACATTAAATCATCCGAAATTGACATCACTTTACCAAACATTTCGTTTGGTGCTTCTGTGACACCGATATAGTTACCAAGTGATTTAGACA
This sequence comes from Pasteurella oralis, assembly GCF_042681465.1. Taxonomy (NCBI): domain Bacteria; kingdom Pseudomonadati; phylum Pseudomonadota; class Gammaproteobacteria; order Pasteurellales; family Pasteurellaceae; genus Pasteurella; species Pasteurella oralis. The sequence goes on along the minus strand of NZ_JBHUFP010000005.1, from coordinate 374,464 downwards.
TTTTTTTCTCACCATCTAAACCCACTAATAATGGTAGAGTGATTGCCACTTGAGGTTTTTGACCTGCAGATTTTTGTAGCTCGCGTCCTACAAGTAAATTGAATTTCTGATCTGTTCCACCTAATTCCACATCAGCTTCTAAGGCGACAGAGTCATAACCTTGTAGTAATGGATAAATGAATTCATGAATTGCGATAGGTTGATTATGACTAAAACGTTTTTTGAAATCATCACGTTCTAGCATGCGAGCGACGGTATAATTAGAAGCTAAACGGATCATGCCTTCTGTGCCAAGTTCACCTAACCAACTCGAATTAAATACGATACGCGTCTTTTGAGGATCAAGAATTTTATAAATTTGTTGCTTGTAGGTTTCTGCGTTACGTAACACATCTTCACGGCTTAATGGTGGGCGAGTACTATTTTTACCTGAAGGATCGCCAACCATGCCAGTAAAATCACCGATTAAGAAGATAACTTCATGCCCAAATTGCTGGAATTGACGTAATTTGTTTAGTACTACAGTGTGACCAAGATGAATATCTGGTGCTGTTGGATCTGCACCTAACTTGACGCGCAAAGGGCGATTCTCTTTTAATTTTTCAATTAAATCTGTTTCTGAAAGAATTTCATCTACACCGCGTTTCAGTTCTGCGAGAGCTGTATTGATATCCGTCATTGCTGTATCCTGTTTTATTTGAGCTAAAACACTACATTATAGTGATTATTCAACAAATGAAAAGCGATTTACTTTGAAAAGTGCGGTCTGTTTTTTGAAATTTGAAGATAAAAAAAAACGCCTCTTTGTGGGGGAGGAGGCGTTCAAATGTTGGAGTGATTATCTATTGTTGTTTGAATGATGTAAATGATAATTGTTATCAAAAATAAAGTCAATAGATTTTAATGAAAATTATTCTCAAATTTGAAATTATTTTTTGTCGCCAATGTAACTCACTGAATTTATAAGAGAAAGTGTTATTGGTTGTGCTTTTGCAAAACTAAATTCCCCCGCATAAGCATAGACTTCAACACCTTCATGAATAGCTTCATGTAATAATTTGTCATATTCAGGATCGATATGTTCTGCCACTTTAAAGCAATCAAAGCCATTATGCAGCCCGGCAAAAAAGACAACAGCACGGTGTCCTTGTTTTTTCATTGCCATTAATTCACGTAGATGTTTTTGCCCACGAGTTGTCACGGCATCAGGAAACATACCTATTGTATTTTTTACTAATGTGACTGATTTCACTTCAACATAACAATCAGGCAAATTGTCACCTTTTAATAAAAAATCAATGCGACTATTTTCTTCACCATATTTCACTTCAGGCAAAATTTGGTTATACATAGCTAATTCCTTAATTTGTTTATTTTGTAATGCTTCAAAGGTAAGTTGATTAGAGCGATGTGTATTAATGCATACCATTTTACCATTTTTAAGCTGAGTAATTTCCCATGAATGTGGATATTTGCGGGTTTGGCTATCAGAATGAGAGTACCACACAATATCACCAGCTTCACCGCAACCAGTCATCGCCCCAGTATTTGCACAATGGATCGTGAGTATCTCGCCATTATCCAGTTGTACATCGGCAAGAAAACGTTTGTAACGACGAATGAGTATTGCTGATTGGAGTGGAGGGAGTTGCATAGAAATCCTTGTATGTTAATTGAAAAATGTGTTGTTATATTGCGGAATTTTATACTTTCTGGCAAGCAAAAATAGGTTTAAAACGAAGAAGGCTTTTATCATCAGCAAATAAACGTACGCTGGGTTTTATAAACGTTTTGTGAATAAATTAAGTATTTTAAAATTGCCGTATAAATGAGTAAATTGTCAGTAAATAATTTTAGAAAATTTCTATTTTTATGAGGGATTAAATAAATAACTTTAAATCATATATGAAATTGATAAAAACTTTTGTAACTTTAAAACAATAAATGGTACATTGAAGCAGTTTTGACTTTTTGTCATCTTTTAGGGGAGTAACGTGTTTACTCGAACTTATCATCAATCAATTTGAAGGAAACATTATGTTAATTGGTGTACCTAGAGAACTGCTTGATAATGAAAGTCGTGTGGCGGCAACGCCGAAAACTGTGCAGCAAATTTTAAAGCTCGGCTTTGAAGTGATTGTTGAGCATAATGCCGGTTTTAAAGCGAGTTTTGAAGATCAAGCATTTGCAGAAGCTGGCGCAAAAATTGGTTCAGTAGAAGAAGTTTGGCAGTCAGATATTGTTTTTAAAGTGAATGCGCCAACGGATGCAGAAATTGCGTTACTTAAAGAAGGTGCGACATTAGTCAGCTTTATTTGGCCTGCGCAAAATCCAGAACTGATGGAAAAATTGTCTGCCAAGAAAATTAATGTATTAGCAATGGATGCGGTGCCACGTATTTCTCGCGCACAATCTTTAGATGCATTAAGTTCAATGGCAAATATTGCAGGTTATCGTGCTGTGGTGGAAGCTGCGCATGAATTTGGTAGTTTCTTTACTGGTCAGATTACAGCGGCAGGTAAAGTACCCCCTGCAAAAGTACTTGTGATTGGTGCAGGTGTAGCGGGCTTAGCGGCTATCGGTGCAGCAAATAGTTTAGGTGCAATTGTACGTGCGTTTGACTCTCGTCCTGAAGTGAAAGAGCAAGTAGAAAGTATGGGCGCCAGTTTCCTTGAAATTGATTTCCAAGAAGAAGGTGGTAGCGGTGATGGCTATGCGAAAGTCATGTCAGAAGAATTTAATCGTCGTGCTCTGGCGCTTTATGCAGAACAAGCCAAAGAAGTCGATATTATTATTACTACGGCATTAATTCCAGGTAAGCCAGCTCCCCGTTTGATTACCAAAGAAATGGTGGCATCCATGAAGCCTGGATCAGTGATTGTGGATTTAGCAGCTGCTACAGGTGGTAACTGTGAGCTGTCGAAAGCGGGGGAAGTGGTGGTGACAGAGAACCAAGTGAAAATCATTGGTTACACGGATTTACCAAGTCGCTTACCAACGCAGTCTTCTCAGCTTTATGGGACAAACTTAGTTAATTTATTGAAGTTATTGTGCAAAGAAAAAGATGGCAACATTGATATTGATTTTGAAGATGTTGTGTTACGCGGTGTCACAGTTATTCGTGATGGTGAAGTGACTTGGCCTGCACCGCCAATTCAAGTTTCTGCACAAGCACAACAAACGAAAATGACACCTGTTGAGAAAAAAGAAGTGAAGCCTGCTGATCCTCGAATCAAATATGGTGCAATGGCTGTGGCAGCATTCTTGTTTATGGCATTAGCTTCAGTTGCACCCGCTGCATTTTTATCGCACTTCACTGTATTTGTACTTGCTTGTGTTGTTGGCTACTATGTTGTATGGAATGTTAGCCATGCGCTACATACACCATTAATGGCAGTCACTAATGCAATTTCAGGCATTATTATTGTAGGAGCATTATTGCAGATTGCACAGGGCAATTTCTTTATTAGCATTTTGGCATTTATCGCGATTTTAGTAGCAAGTATCAATATTTTCGGTGGCTTTAAAGTCACACAACGTATGCTTGCGATGTTTAGAAAAGATTAAGGAGTAAGCAATGTCTGAAGGTTTAGTACAAGCTGCTTATATCGTTGCAGCATTACTTTTCATTATGAGCTTAGCAGGTCTTTCTAAACATGAAACTGCAAAAGCAGGTTGTTGGTATGGTATTGTCGGTATGGCAATTGCTTTAGTCGCAACAATTTTTGGTCCAGAATCAAAAGGGACTATCTGGATTTTAATCGCGATGGTAATTGGTGCCGTGATTGGTATTAAGCGAGCGCTAAAAGTAGAAATGACTGAAATGCCAGAGCTTGTCGCAATTTTACACAGCTTTGTCGGCTTAGCCGCAGTGTTAGTTGGTTTTAACAGTTATGGCTTACACTATGAAGCGGCAATGCCAGCAAATTTAGATGCTGCAGCACAAGCGGCATTTTTAGCAGAGCAAAAAGTGTTAAGTAATATCCATAATGTAGAAGTATTTCTTGGGATTTTTATTGGCGCTGTCACTTTTACAGGTTCTGTGGTCGCATTTGGTAAATTACGTGGCATTATTGATTCTAAAGCATTGGCTTTACCACATCGCCATAAATTAAATTTAGCTGCGTTAGTTATTTCAGCATTATTGATGGCATCATTCTTAAATAGCCCAGAAAATATTTTCCCTGTGTTATTGATGACCGCAATTGCGCTTGCTTTTGGTTGGCATTTAGTTGCTTCAATAGGTGGGGCAGATATGCCAGTCGTGGTGTCTATGCTTAACTCCTATTCAGGCTGGGCAGCAGCAGCGGCAGGTTTTATGTTAAGTAATGATTTATTAATTGTAACTGGCGCCTTAGTTGGGTCATCTGGTGCGATTCTGTCTTACATCATGTGTAAAGCCATGAACCGTTCTTTCATTAGTGTAATTGCGGGTGGTTTTGGTAACGATCCTGTGGTAAGTAGTGATGAAGAACAAGGTGAACACCGTGAAACTACCGCAGAAGAAGTGGCTGAATTACTCAAAAACTCAAGTTCTGTGATTATTACACCGGGATATGGTATGGCAGTTGCACAAGCACAGTATCCTGTGGCAGAAATTACGCAAAAACTGCGTGAGCGTGGTGTGAATGTGCGGTTTGGTATTCATCCTGTAGCAGGTCGCTTACCAGGTCATATGAATGTGTTACTTGCAGAAGCGAAAGTCCCTTACGATATTGTGTTAGAAATGGATGAAATCAATGAAGATTTTGCTGATACTGATACTGTATTAGTGATCGGTGCAAATGATACTGTAAATCCTGCTGCGATGGATGATCCAAACAGCCCAATCGCAGGTATGCCGGTACTTGAAGTATGGAAAGCACAAAATGTGATTGTATTTAAACGCTCAATGAATACGGGTTATGCTGGTGTACAAAATCCATTGTTCTTTAAAGACAATACACAAATGTTGTTTGGTGATGCGAAAGATCGCGTAGACGATATTTTGAAAGCATTATAAAAATTTGTTGAAAATTGACCGCACTTTTGAAGTGCGGTTTTTTTATCTATGAGAAAGTTGTGATAAAAAAATTAAAAACATTGTCTTTAACGTCATGGATAGCTATTTTATCCATGATTATATCTCTATATTCTTGTCATTCATTACAGAAACAACAAGAAACCAATGCAAAGCCTTATTTGAAATTCATTGCAGATAGATATGCTTTCCCTAATGCAGATGGCAAGTTATATTTTGGTGCCTTAGTCAAAAATATAGGTTTAGGTCCCGCATTGATTACGTCAGTTTCTATTTCTACTCATAAACAAGAATATGAGTTAAATAATCTTTCTCCACAACAAGAATATATGACATTACGAAATATTTTTCGTGATAATGGATTCAATTTTGATGAGGGTTGTCGATTTTTTCCACAAGGTATGATTTCTGTGAATCAAGGAATTATCGCTGGAGAAAGTATTCCATTGATTATTTATCCTGAATGGGATAATCAAGATATATTAATGACATACAAGAGAATGCTGTTAAAGTTAAAACCTGAGGAAGAGCTGAATTTTGAGGATAATGTTTATCACGCGTTGTATATGAAAAGAGAAATTTGCCAAAGACAAGTACTAGCTATTTTAGCGAATGGCATCACATTAAATGTCGAGTATAAATCTATTTATGGCAAAATAAATAATAAGAACGATCGAATAAAAATATTGAAAGTGAAATATGATGAAAACTATTGAAATCCACCCATTTCCGCCTATTTTTCCACCGCATGCCAAAGTAATGATGATGGGGACGTTTCCGCCGAAAGAAGACAAGCGGTGTATGCATTTTCATTATCCTAATTTTCAAAATGATATGTGGCGGATTTATGGTTTAGTATTCTTTAATGATGCTGCCCATTTTCAAGTGAAAGGTGAAAAACGATTTGATCCTATACGTATTGAAGCTTTTTTACGCGAATGGGGGATTGGGTTATGCTCCACAATTCATACTGCGATTCGTGAAAAAGATAATGCGTCTGATAAATTTTTAACTGTAGTAGAGCCTGTTGATCTGGCTCAGGCTTTAACGCAAGTCCCAAATTGTCGCTGGCTATTTACGACTGGTGGTAAAGCAACAGAAACACTTTTAAGTTTGTTACCAGAAAAAATAACACCACCTAAAACCAATCAATTTATTACTTTTTATTATGCAGGACGTGAATTAAACTTGTACCGTTTACCTTCAACCTCAAGAGCCTATCCAATGAGTTTGCTAAATAAAACAAAAGCCTACCGCACTTTCTTTGAATTAACTGGGATCTTAGCTAAAGAGTAAAAAGAATTCATCGTCAATAAATCTAAACTTTGTTAAGATAAACTTCATTTTTACTGATTATTTTGCAAGGAGACACTATGCATTGCCCTTTTTGTTCTACAGAAGAAACTAAAGTGATTGACAGTCGTTTGGTGTCTGATGGTTATCAAGTCCGTCGTCGTCGTGAGTGTGGAAATTGCCATGAACGTTTCACTACTTTTGAAACCGCAGAATTAATCGTACCAAAAATTATTAAAAATGATGGTACTCGCGAACCTTTTAATGAAGATAAATTACGGCGTGGTATCCAACATGCTTTAGAAAAACGACCAGTCAGTGCAGATGATGTTGAACAAGCGATTAGTCATATTATGCACCGTTTAAGAGCAACGGGTGAGCGTGAAGTGCCAAGTAAATTAGTAGGTACTTTAGCGATGGAAGAATTAAAAAAACTAGATAAAGTCGCTTATATTCGTTTTGCGTCAGTCTATTTAAGTTTTGATGATATTAAACAATTTAGTAAAGAAATTGAGAATTTAAGAGATTAAAGATGAGCGAATTCAGCGTACAAGATGTTGCGTTTATGCAAATGGCATTAGATCTTGCGCAGCAAGGACAATTTACGACCACACCTAATCCTTCTGTGGGGTGTGTTCTTGTCAAAGCTGGACGCATTGTTGGAAAGGGTTTTCATTTTAGGGCTGGAGAGCCACATGCGGAAGTGATGGCGTTGCGAGAAGCGGGTGAAAATGCACGTGGTGCGACTGCTTATGTGACTTTAGAGCCTTGTTCTCATTTTGGACGTACTCCACCTTGTGCGAAAGGGCTAATTGAAGCGGGTGTTGTTAAAGTAATTAGTGCTATGCATGATCCAAATCCACAGGTTGCAGGCAAAGGTTTGCAAATGTTAGCTGAGAATGGCATTGAAAGTGCGGTCGGTTTGTTAGCAGAAAAAGCAGAATGGCTTAATCGTGGTTTTTTAAAGCGAATGCGTACAGGAAAACCTTTTGTGCAATTAAAAATGGCAATGAGCTTGGACGGGCGTACGGCACTAGCTAATGGCGAAAGTAAGTGGATTACTAACGCGTTATCTCGTGCTGATGTACAAGTAGAGCGAGCTAAAGCATCGGCAATTTTATCTGCCAGCCAAACAGTGATTGCAGACGATCCTTTGCTTAATGTGCGCTGGGAACAGTTACCTGAACCAGTTCAGCAAGCTTATTCAGTAGAAAATTTACGTCAGCCAGTACGTGTGATTTTAGATTCACAACACCAAGTTACATCGACAAAACGTTTATTTAAGATTGATGCACCAGTTTGGTTAGTGAGCAAAACAGCACGAGATCTTGCAGATTATCCGGTTTTCTGTAAACAGATTCTGCTAGCAGATACATCACATTATTTACAAGATCTCATGTTTGAATTAGGTCAGCGTCAAATAAATACAGTATGGATTGAAGCGGGTGCGACTTTGGCAGGGGCATTAATTGAACAGAATTTAGTGGATGAGTTAATTATTTATACTGCCCCCAAATTGCTTGGTGATGAGGCAAGAGGGTTGTGTAAACTTCCACATTTAACTCAACTTGCTGATGCGACGTTATGGAAATTACATTCCATTGAGCGACTTGGTGATGACATCAAATCCATTTATCATCCAATAGTTATGGAGCCAAAATGTTAAGAAAACTTATTCGTTCGGCAGTAATTGGTTTAGCCTGTGCGTTATTTATTTTAGTTGCACTGCCGAATTTGAATCATTTGAATTTTTTCCAACCTGAACCTATGTCTTTTAAAGAAGCGGTTCGTATTGCTTCGCCAGCTGTAGTGAATGTATATAATCGTGCATTTTCCTCAAATAGTCGGGATCAACTTGAAGTAGGTAATTTAGGTTCAGGTGTCATTATGTCAAAAGATGGTTATATCCTGACAAATAAACATGTGATTCAAAATGCGGATCAAATTGTTGTAGCACTGCAAAATGGGCAGCTTTTTGATGCAAGTTTGATTGGTTCAGATAGTTTAACTGATTTAGCTGTATTAAAAATTCGGGCAGATAATTTATCCACAATTCCGCAGAATCCCAAACGTCAAGTACATGTTGGTGATATTGCTTTAGCCATTGGTAATCCTTATAACTTAGGGCAAAGTGTTTCACAGGGGATCATTAGTGCGGTTGGACGTAATGCTGTGGGTGATTCTGTTGGGCGTCAAAACTTTATTCAAACCGATGCTTCAGTCAATCGCGGTAATTCAGGTGGTGCACTGATTAATTCATTAGGCGAGTTAATTGGGATTAATACCTTGAGTATTGGTAAAACCTCTAATGAGATCGCAGAAGGGTTAAACTTTGCGATTCCAATTGAGCTGGCTAATGATGTGATGAAAAAAATTATTCGTGATGGACGAGTTATTCGAGGTTATTTTGGAGTACAAAGTGATATTTTCTTTAGCAATGGGCAAGGCGTAAATATTGAGAAAGGTATCTTGATTACCAATGTCAGTCCAGATAGCCCAGCAGGCAAAGCAGGTGTGAAAGCAGGAGATATTATTTTGAAAGTAGGTGATGTGGAGGCAATTTCACCAGCACAAATGATGCACGTTATTAGCAATACCCGCCCAAATACAAAATTGAATGTTGTCATTTTACGCTTAGGTAAACAAATTGAGCTACCTGTAGTGATAGAAGAGTATCCAATTAATTAACTATGTCAGAAATCAAAATTCAAACTAGCCACTTTTTTGCATGTTTAGATCGATTGAGATTAATTCAACGTTGGTCTTTAATGCGTAATCTTGAAAAAGAAAATTTAGCCGAGCATAGCTTACAGGTGGCTTTTGTGGCGCATACTTTGGCACTGGTCAAAAATAAGTTTTACCAAGGCAATGTCAATCCTGAAAAAATTGCTGTCATTGCCATGTATCATGATACTTCGGAAATTTTTACTGGTGATTTGCCGACACCAATTAAATATTTTAATGCGGAAATCACACAAGCTTATAAACAAATTGAAAATGCGGCTGAATTCCATCTGCTTTCTTTATTACCAGAAGCATTACAGTCAGAATTTGCTCTTTATCTCAATTCGCAAGCAATTTCAGCAGAAGAAAAACATATTGTAAAACAAGCTGACTTGATTTGCGCCTATATAAAAGCACAATTTGAACTTGAAAATGGCAATCAAGAGTTTAAAGCTGCAAAAGTGCGGTTAGAAAAATTAATGAATCAATGGTATAGCCAGGAAATGGATTATTTTATGCAAGTATTTATTCCAAGTTTTGGAAAGTCTATTGATGAAATTGCTTTATAAAGAAAGGGCAGATTATTTCATCTGCCCTGAATATTTTTTAGTAAAGTGTCGCTAAGATAATTTGTTCGGGATCGATGTAAAGCCAAACTTGTTCATTAACTTTTACTTGATTTGTTTGAGTTGAAGTTGCACAAAATTCAATATCTTCTTTACCTACAGTTAAAATAATTTCTTCCATTTCTCCTTTGTCAGTAATCTCTTTGACCTGTGCAGGAAATATATTGAGCATATTTTCAGCTGGTGCATGACGTTGAATTTTAACCCATGGCGCTTTAATCATCATCATGACTTCTTTACCCAAAACGAGTTTCAAACGCACCACGCTTTTTTCAGTGATAGAAACAGTTAAATGCTGTGGAAGACCTTGGATTTCAATATCCACAAAACAATGAATATTTTCATGACGTAAATTCGCTATTTTGCCAAAGAACTGATTACGCGCACTACTTTGTAATGAAAATCTTGCTGTTGCATGTAATACGCTGTCTAACGGTAAACTTTCATCTTGTAAAATATGAAAAGCTTTTTCTTGTGTTTTTTCCAATAAATCATAAAGTTGTAATAAACGTTGAGCGTAGACGGTTAATTCTGTTCCTCCACCATTTTTACCACCAACATTGCGCTCAAGTAGTGGTTTAGGGCTAATATCGTTCATCGCCGCTAAATGATCCCATGCACTTTTATAACTTACTTTAGCATTTTTTGCGGCTTGATTAATGGAGCCACATTTTTGAATTTCTTTTAATAAACGTACTCGTTTAGGATCAACAAAAAGTTGTTGTTGTAATTTGATGGTGAGTAAAATTTCAGTATTTAACATCATTTTCTCCAGTATCTGCGCCAAACTTTGATATCTCTCACATTTTAAAGGAAAGTCTATTTTTTATATAGTATTTCTTTGTTAAAACATTGTATAATTTTTTACATAATGTTTTCTTATCAATAAATGGAGCGATTTCTATGTTCAAATTAAAAACAATCTCGAGTTCACTTGTGCTAGCATGTTTCGTATTTTCTGTTTCTGCACAAGCTAAAGTGACTGTTTTTGCTGCTGCATCAATGACAAATGCGTTAAATCAAATTGCGGAAGACTATAAAAAAGTTAAGCCAGAACAAGAGCTGGTTTTTTCATTTGCATCTTCATCAACATTGGCAAAACAAATTGAACAAGGGGCGCCAGCAGATATTTTTGTTTCTGCAAATACAAAATGGATGAAACATTTGTCAGAGAAAGAATTGACAATCAAAGAAACAGAAAAAGTATTAGTTGGTAATGAGTTAGTCTTGATTGCACCACAATCAAGTAAGCTAAATGATGTTGATGTAGCGAAAGGAGAGTGGGTTGCTGAATTAAAAGATAATTTCTTATCTGTTGGCGATCCTGATCATGTTCCTGCTGGACAGTATGCAAAAGAAGCATTAACTCATTTAAAGCTCTGGGACAAAGTTGAAACAAAATTAGCACGGGGTAAAGATGTGCGTGCGGCATTAGCTTTAGTTGAGCGTACGGAGGCGCCTTTAGGTATTGTGTATAGTACTGATGGTAAAGTGAGTAAAGGTGTAAAAATTGTAGGTGTATTTCCAGCTGATTCTTATAAAGCGATTGAATACCCAGTTGCTTTGTTGAAAGACCATGATAATGCAGACAGTCGTGCTTTCTTAACATACTTAGAATCTGCTGAAGCAAAAAAAGTGTTTGCAGATTATGGTTTCGCCGTGAAGTAATTTTTCATATACAATAAACAGGGACGCTAATTACGCGTCCCTCTTCTTTTACCTGTATAAAGTGCGGTCTATTTTGAGCAAATTTCAATGATAATGACGTTAAAGGATTGGTCTTGTTTACTCAACTTCTCATGGCTCTTGGTCTAAGTACGATGGAAATTCAAGCAGTTAAATTGAGCTTGAGTGTTTCTGTGAATGCGATTTTATGGAGTTTACCTCTTGCAATTTTAATTGCTTGGCTGCTTGCACGTAAAAACTTTTATGGTAAATCTATGATCAGTGGGGTGATTCATTTACCTTTAGTTTTACCACCAGTTGTGATTGGCTACTTATTGCTAGTAGCAATGGGGCGAAATGGTTTCATTGGTAAGTATCTATATAGTTGGTTTGGCTTTTCTTTTGCATTTAGTTGGAATGGCGCTGTATTAGCTGCTGCGGTTGTGGCATTTCCTTTAGTGGTACGTGCAATCCGCTTATCGCTCGAAAGTATTGATGTGAAACTAGAGCAAGCAGCACAAACTTTAGGCGCATCAGCGTGGCGTGTTTTTTTTACAATTACGTTACCGCTTTCGTTACCCGGTGTATTAGCGGGTGTTGTACTTGGTTTCGCACGTTCATTAGGTGAGTTTGGGGCAACAATTGCTTTTGTATCAAATATTGCAGGAGAGACGCAGACAATTCCACTGGCGATGTATACTTTCATTCAAACACCAGGGGCGGAAGAACAGGCAGCAAGATTATGTATTTTCGCGATAGTTTTATCGTTAATTTCGCTACTTTTATCTGAATGGCTAGCGAAAAATATGCAGAAAAAATTGGGGCAAGGCAATGTTACACATTAATGTAAAAAAACAATTGGGTAATTTTGTCCTTGAAGCTGATTTAGCTATTCCTGCGCAAGGCGTTACTGCTATCTTTGGTTTATCTGGTTCAGGTAAATCTTCTTTAATTAATTTAGTCAGCGGCTTAGTTAAGCTTGATCAAGGAAAAATTTCTTTAAATCAGCGTGTATTAGTGGATACTGTCAACAATATTTGCTTACCTGCTTATCAGCGTCATATTGGTTATGTATTTCAAGATGCGCGTTTATTTCCACATTATAGTGTGAAGGGTAATTTGCTTTATGGCGTAGCAAAATTTGATCAGCAAGAGTTTGATTATATTGTTGAGTTATTAGGTATTGCGCATTTATTAAAACGATACCCGATCACTTTATCTGGTGGCGAAAAACAGCGTGTTGCTATTGGACGTGCATTATTGACCAAACCTGAAATTTTGTTGATGGATGAACCTTTGTCAGCGTTAGATCTGCCTCGTAAACGTGAATTAATGACTTATCTTGAGAAGCTATCAAAACAAATTCAAATCCCTATTTTATATGTAACACACAGTCTAGAAGAATTATTACGATTAGCGCAGCGAGTAGTGTTACTTGATGAAGGAAAAGTTCGAGCTTATGACTTATTAGAAAATATTTGGGAAAATCCTTTATTTTTACCATGGAAATTAGAAGATGAGCAAAGTGCGGTACTTTCTTTACCCGTTTCACAGCATAATGCAGATTATCAAATGACCGCACTCGCTTTGGCACAACAGCAAATTTGGATTAAAGCCCAAGACTGTCCGATTAGTGAAAAAATGCGTATTTGTATTAAAGGATCTGATGTTTCGATCAGTTTATTAATGCCAGAAAAAACCAGTATTCGTAATATTTTGCAAGGTAAAGTGCGTAAAATTGTACAAAGTGAAAATCGAGTGGATGTGCAAATTGCACTAGACGATAAAATTATCTGGGCAACGATTAGTAAATGGGCATTTAAAGAACTTGACTTGCAGCTTGAACAAACCGTATTTGCGCAAGTAAAAGCGATTTCGGTAGTTTGAACAAAAACATAAAGCCAGACAAGTAAATAGGGGATTCTACTTTAGGGTATTTCGAGGTCTTTTCGCTAACATAATATGAGTATTACGGCTACTTTAGAATAAAAATACATAAAAAACAGACCGCACTTTATTGCTAAAAAAGTAAAGTGCGGTCTGTTTTAGAGACATTTACTTACCTAAATTATCAAAGAAGTTTTTTACACCATCAAAGAAGCTTGATGATTTAGGCTTGTGATTGGAACCTTCTAGGCTTTCTTCTAATTTACGCAATAATTCTTTTTGTTCTTCGTTTAGTTTAACAGGTGTTTCCACAATGATTTTGCAGATTAAATCGCCTGCATAGTTGCTACGTGTTGAAGTCACACCTTTACCACGCATACGGAATAATTTCCCTGTTTGCGTTTCTGCTGGAATTTTAAGTTTTACACGACCATCTAAGGTTGGTACTTCAATTTCTCCACCTAATGCTGCCATCGTAAAACTCACGGGTACTTCACAGTATAAATTATTGCCATCGCGCTCAAAAATATGGTGATTGCGTACATGAATAACCACATATAAATCGCCATTTGGTGCACCATTTTCACCTGCAGCGCCTTCACCTGATAAACGCAATTGGTTACCTGTATCTACCCCAGCTGGAATTTTGACTGAAAGATTTTTCTTTTTATGAACACGTCCATCGCCATGGCAAGATTTACATGGCTTCTCGATTTTTTTCCCTGAGCCATGACAAGTCGGACAAGATTGCTCTGTAACAAAGAAACCTTGTTGACGACGGATACGACCTGCACCATGACAAGTTGGGCAAGTTTCTACTTTAGAGCCTTTTTCTGCACCAGAACCATCACAACTATCACAATGTGCAAGTGTATTAATTTGGATATCTTTAGTGGTACCGCGTACGGCTTCTTCTAGGCTAATATCAAGATCATAGCGCAGATCATCACCACGTACGACACGTTGGCGACCACGACCACCACCAAAAATATCACCAAACATATCACCGAAAATATCGCCGAAGTCAGCACCACTAAAACCGCCACCACCGAAGCCACCTTGCTCAAAAGCAGCGTGACCGAATTGATCATAATTAGCGCGTTTTTGCTTATCGCTTAATACTTCATAAGCTTCTTGGATTTCTTTAAATTTTTCTTCGAGTTCTTTGTTGCCTTGCGTACGGTCAGGATGGTACTTCATCGCCAATTTTTTATAGGCACGCTTGATTTCTTTTTCATCTGCACCACGTTCAACACCGAGAACCTCGTAATAATCTTTTTTTGCCATAATGTTTACTGTTTCCGTTTATTTTACTACTTTAAATCGAATGGATTTTGTTATCTGTCAGGAATAATTTATGTGCTATTTCTGATTTTTAAAGAGATAAGCTAATATTTCTTGATAAAAAATATGAACTTATTGCTTTTAATTGAGGGCAGAAAAAATCTGCCCTAATATTAATTAGTTGCCGCAAATGCTTGTTCTAAATCGGATAAAATATCTTTAATACTTTCTATACCACATGAAAGACGAATTAATCCGCCAGAAATACCCACTTTTTCTAATTCAGTTTCTGCTAATTGGCGATGTGTTGAGGTCGCTGGGTGTAACGCACAAGTACGAATATCTGCTACATGGACTTCACGAGAAACTAATTGCAATGCATTTAACCATTTTGCTGCTGTTTCTCTACCACCTTTAATTTCAAAAGAAATTACACCACATAAACCATTTGGTAAATATTTTTGTTTTAATGTGTAATCTTGTGAACTTATTAAACCAGGGAAACTTACTTTAGCTACTTGTGGATGTTTTTCCAAGAACTCAGCCACTGCTTGTGCATTTTCATAATGACGTTGCATACGCACAGCTAAGGTTTCCATCCCTATATTGAGTAGAAAACTATTTTGTGGAGCTGGTGTGGCACCTAAATCACGCATTAATTGTACACGTGCTTTCACTATATAAGCAGAGGAACCAAAAGTTTCGGTATAGACTAACCCATGATAAGTTTGATCTGGTGTGCTTAATTGTGGAAATTTACCATTAGCCCAATCAAAATTACCACAATCGATAATCGCACCACCGAGTGCAATAGCATGCCCATCTAGGTATTTAGATGTACTATGAATAATCACATTAGCGCCAAATTCAATTGGGCGACAGAAATAAGGTGTGGCAAAAGTATTGTCTACTAATAATGGCACCTCTGCTGCTTTTGCTAAAGCTGCAAATTTGTCAATATCCAATACGCGCAATGCCGGATTTGCAATAGTTTCTGCAAATACCGCTTTTGTATTGGGACGAATAGCTTTTTTTAAGTCTTCCAGCGGTAGATCTTGATCGACAAAAGTGACTTCAATCCCCATTTTTTTCAACGTATGAGCAAATAGATTATAAGTACCACCATACACATAAGTAGAGGAAATGAAATGATCGCCTGCTTCAAGAATATTTAACATGGCATAAAAAATTGCTGCTTGCCCCGAAGCAGTACACATCGCTGCAACACCACCTTCTAATGCAGCTAATTTTTCTTCCGCTGCATTGGTGGTAGGATTGGAAAGACGAGAATAGAAATAGCCCGATGCTTTTAAATCAAATAGCTTGCCAATTTCTTCTGCTGAATCATAAGTAAACGTTGTGCTTTGTACTATTGGATGCACACGTGGTTCGCCATTTTTAGGAGTATAACCAGCATGAAGACATTTCGTTGCAAATTCCATTGTGTGTTCCTTTTGGGTGATGTTATTGTTTCGAGGCGTAAAGTGCGGTCAGTTTTGACAAAATTTTGATCACACTGTATTTGCTTAACAATGTGGTACAACGGAAATATGAATCTCTACTGCACCATTAGGTGCATACCTTTCAAAATCCACATGATAAGCACGTTTAAGCAAACCTTGCTGTTCTTTTTTCCAAATGAGCTGCCAAGTTTGATAAACTTCATCTGCTTTGCAACGAAATACTTCATAGAAACTCAGATCTTCAATTTCAATAACAGGGAAATTTGTCTTTATTGCCTTTTCAGTCGCAATCGCAAAATCATAGCCAGCTTGATAATCTGCTGTATAATTAAAATAAACACCGTAACAGTATTGATCTTGTGGTAATAATTCAAGATTGTTTTGCCATGATATTGGAATAATATCATTTGCAATTTTGTTATTAAGGCGTTGTTGTGCGATAGGGTAGAGTATCAGGGACATTCATTCTCCACATTTATTTTTCCTCACATTACTTTTACGAATATAAAGTGAGGAAAAATAGCGTATTAATTAATATACCGAAAGGGCGTATCGCTACGCCCTTCGATTTTAATCAGTGTGAAATTATTTGTTATCTTTCACTTCTTCAAATTCAGCATCAACCACATCATCATTTGGTTTTTCGCTTTGTGCTTGTTGCGGCTGCGCATCAGGCTGTGGCTGAGCCGCTTGCATGAGCTTTTCAGAAACTTGAATCAATGCTTGAACTTTCGCTTCAATTTCCGTTTTATCTTCACCTTTCGCTGCAGCTTCTAAGTCTGCTACCGCTTTTTCGATTGGTGCTTTATCCTCAGCAGATAATTTATCGCCCACTTCGCTTAATTGCTTACGAGTGCTATGAACTAAATGATCTGCTTGGTTACGTGCTTGCACTAACTCTTCAAATTTACGGTCAGCTTCAGCGTTTGCTTCTGCATCACGAACCATTTGTTGAATTTCTTCATCTGTTAAACCAGAAGAAGCTTTGATTGTGATTTTTTGCTCTTTGTTTGTCCCTTTATCTTTCGCTGATACATGGATAATACCATCTGCATCGATGTCGAAAGTGACTTCAATTTGTGGCATACCACGTGGTGCAGGATTGATACCTTCTAGGTTAAATTGACCTAAAGATTTGTTATCTGCCGCACGTTTACGTTCACCTTGAAGGACGTGGATTGTTACCGCACTTTGGTTATCTTCTGCGGTTGAGAATACTTGCGATTTCTTAGTTGGAATCGTAGTGTTTTTCTCAATTAAAGTGGTCATCACACCGCCCATAGTTTCGATACCTAATGAAAGTGGAGTAACATCTAATAACAATACGTCTTTTACATCACCTGCTAATACACCACCTTGTACTGCAGCACCGATAGCAACAGCTTCATCTGGGTTCACATCTTTACGTGGTGCTTTACCGAAGAAAGCTTCAACTTTTTGTTGTACTAGTGGCATACGAGTTTGACCACCAACAAGGATCACATCATCAATTTGTGACACGCTTAAACCTGCGTCTGCTAGTGCAACTTTGACTGGTTCTAGTGAACGAGCAACTAAATCTTCAACCAATGATTCTAATTTTGCACGCGTTAATTTAATGTTTAAATGTTTTGGACCTGTTGCATCTGCAGTGATGTATGGAAGATTAACATCTGTTTGTTGTGCAGAAGAAAGTTCAATTTTGGCTTTTTCACCTGCTTCTTTCAAACGTTGCATCGCTAATGGATCGTTGCGTAAGTCAACACCTTGTTCTTTTTTGAATTCTTCAACTAAGTAATTAATGACGCGGTTATCGAAATCTTCACCACCTAAGTGTGTATCACCGTTAGTTGCTAATACTTCAAATGTTTTCTCACCACCGACTTCATCAATTTCGATGATAGATAAATCGAATGTACCACCACCTAAATCATAAACGGCGATAGTTTTATTACCTTGACCTTTATCTAAACCATAGGCAAGTGCCGCTGCCGTTGGTTCATTAATAATACGTTTTACTTCTAAACCAGCGATACGACCTGCATCTTTAGTTGCTTGACGTTGTGCATCATTGAAATACGCAGGTACAGTGATAACAGCTTCAGTAACCGTTTCACCTAGGAAATCTTCTGCTGTTTTCTTCATTTTTTTCAATACTTCAGCAGAGATTTGTGGTGGTGCCATTTTTTCGCCTTTTACACCAACCCAAGCATCGCCGTTATCAGCTGCTACGATTTCAAATGGCATGATGTTAACATCGCGTTGAACTTCTTCATCTTGGAAGCGACGACCAATTAAACGTTTAATTGCAAATACGGTATTTTTCGGGTTAGTGACAGCCTGACGTTTTGCTGGTTGACCTACTAATGTTTCATTATCTTGAGTATATGCAATGATTGACGGAGTGGTACGATCACCTTCTGCATTTTCAATAACGCGTGGTGTACCACCATCCATTACTGCTACACAAGAGTTTGTTGTACCTAAGTCAATACCAATGATTTTTCCCATTTTGTTTCTCCTAATAAATTCGTTAATTCGATTTGCTCTTCCAAAATAAGGATGAAATTTTGCATTTCAAGTGATGGAAAGAAAAATTTTTCATGTTAATTGTTTCACTTAAAGTGCGGTCATATTTTGTTGAGTTTGTTCGCACTGTAGTAAATGAGGCTAAAAAGTGAAAGTTCAAGAGGAGGATGTAAAATTTATTTTATTTACCTAAAAAAATGCGAAAGAGTTTATCAATGAACAATCTATAAAGAATATATTCTATACAATAATGATTTGTGATAGATTAACCACTTTCGACTCACCTTTAATTTAGGAAATTTATTTATGAAAAAATCATTAGTTGCTTTAGGTGTTATTGTTGCGCTTGGCGCTGTTTGGACAGGTAGTGCATGGTATACAGGTAAAGCTGTTGAAGAAAAGGCGCAAGAGCGTTTAGATTTAATTAATGTTAGATTTGCAGGGCTTGCTTCTGCTGGTTCTGAGGTCAAATTTACTAATTTGGTAATTGAACGTGGTATTTTTAGTTCTAATGTAACTTATGATTTCGTTGCAACATTTCCTGATACTCAAGTTACAATCCCATTTGAGGGCACACTTTATCATGGACCATTCCCTTTAGATCGGGTAAGTAAATTCGATTTATTGCCAACCTTATTGTCAAGTAATGATCGTATTGTTCAAAATGAAGAAACACAAGCATGGTTTGACTATGCACAAGGTAAAAATCCATTTGAAAGCCATATTAAAATTGGTTATGACTCTACTTTCTCAGGACAAGCAAGAATTGCACCAATCAAACTAGATCTGAGTGATGCTGATATTGTATGGAAAGGCATTGAATTAAATTTCGATAAAGTAACAGCGAACGGGATTGGTAAATCACAAGCTATTATTGATGGCTTAAAACTTGCGATTGATGATACAGAAGATGCATCTAAAGCAATCATTGAAGTAAACAAGATTAAAATTGATAGCGATTTACAACGTACTGAATGGGAACAAATTCCGGTTGGTAAACAAAGTGCATTGATTGATAGCTTCCGTGTTTCGCTTACTGAACGAGATATGCGAGATTTTAATTTAGAATACAGAAATATGTCTTTTGATGCAAGCACTAAAAAAGAGAATACTTTTGTGAACTATGAATTAGTTGCTAAAGCGCCAGAAATGCTAGTGAATGGTAAAACAGTGGGCGATCTTGACGCCAAAGTCAAACTTGAACACCTAGATGGTAAAGCAACCAATGAATTGTTAATGCTTGTTGATAACAATGCTGATTATGAGCCGCTACCAGAAGAACAAATTCAAGCGTTAGCGAAAACAATTTTGCAAAACCAGCCATTGTTACAACTTGATCCATTAAAATTAACCACAGATGAGGGTGATCTTAAAGCAGATCTTGTTATTGAAATGGCAAGTGGTAATTTTGATATGCTTGAACAAGGGAAAATCTTAGATCTGTTTAAGCAGTTAGCGGTGAATGTTGATTTGAATAAAAATGCATTAACTAAGCTTTTTGCAATGGTTGAAGAAGCGAATGGTGTAACAAAAGAAGATGCAATAGTCGCAGCAGAACAAGCGGTTAATGCAATGTTTGAAGAAGCAATCCAACAAGGTGTATTGGTTGATTCAGAAAGCTCAGTGAAGTTAGGCTTGTTGCTTGAGAACAAAGCGTTAAAATTAAATGGGCAGCCAATTCCAGAAGAACAAATTTTAATGACAGTAGTATTGTTTTTCCTAGGTATGAGCTATTAAAGGTAAAAGTGCGGTCAATTTTAAGTAAAATACAAGCACATAAAAAATGGGGATATCATCATATCCCCATTTTGTTAATTGTTATTGAATCAGTAAGTAGAAATTATTTTCACCACGGACAATATTTAATGCAATTGCAGATGGTTTTGTATCCAAAATTTTGCGTAATTGACCTAAATTCTCTACTTTTTGACGATTTACGCCAACAATGATGTCATCCTTTTTCAGACCACGCTGTTCAGCGATAGATTTTGGCGCAACGCGCGTAATTGCAACACCTTTCAGACCTTTTTCATCATAGTTACTCATTTCAGCCCCTGTTAGTGCAGGGAGTAAGCTACTTGCATCTGCTTGTGTTTGATCATCCGATTGCAAAGTCACTTTACTAGTTTGTTTTTTACCGTCACGTAAATAAGTGAGCTCAATTTCTTTGCCCGCACCAGAAGTCGCAATTTTAGCGCGCATTTCGGCGAAGCTTGAAATTTTTTGCCCATTCATGGCAATAATCACATCGCCAGCTTTTAAGCCTGCTTTTTCAGCCGCAGAATTTGGTAAAACTTCACTTATAAAAGCACCTTGTTGGGCTTCAATATCAAATGCTTTCGCTAAATCAGCATTTAATTCACCACCTTTGATGCCTAGCATTCCACGACGGACTTCACCAAATTCAAGAATTTGTTGGACGAGGTTATTTGCCATGTTACTTGGAATTGCGAAAGCAATACCAGCGTTGCCCCCGCTTGGCGAAATAATTGCAGTATTAATACCAATTAATTCACCCTGTAAATTGACTAATGGACCACCAGAGTTACCGCGATTGACTGCCGCATCTGTTTGAATATAGTTTTCATAGGTACCGCTATCAGATCCTGTTGAACGCCCTAATGCAGAAACAATACCAGAAGTGACAGTCTGACCTAAACCAA
This sequence comes from Pasteurella oralis, assembly GCF_042681465.1. Taxonomy (NCBI): domain Bacteria; kingdom Pseudomonadati; phylum Pseudomonadota; class Gammaproteobacteria; order Pasteurellales; family Pasteurellaceae; genus Pasteurella; species Pasteurella oralis. The sequence continues at coordinate 353,331 of NZ_JBHUFP010000005.1, read as the reverse complement.
ATGGGTTACCAATAGCAACAGTAAAATCACCTACACGTAATTTATCTGAATCTGCAATTTTTAGTGCGATTAAATTTTTTGGTTTTTCAATTTGAATAAGTGCGACATCCGATAATTCATCAGCACCGATTACTTTGGCACTCAGTTCGCGTCCATCTTGTAATTGAACCGTAATTTTATCTGCACTATCAATAACGTGATTATTGGTTAATACATAACCTTTTTCAGCGTTAATAATTACACCAGATCCAATACCACGAAAGTTACGGGGCGCGCGATCGTTGAAAATGTCAGGTCCAAAGAAAAATCTAAATTCTTCTGGAATACCATGAAATTGTGATGGGGCATTTGATTTTGCTTTGCCTTCGACTGAAATTGAAACCACCGCAGGCAGTACTTTTTCTAACATTGGTGCTAGGCTAGGGACTTGTTGACCTTCAACATAGGCAGGTAATGATGCTTGGCTGATCGTTGGGGTTGATAAAATGCTTAATCCGAGAGCAATGCTGGTTAATAGAAAATTTCTTTTTTTCATTGTTCATTTTCTCCAATAAAATTAAAACACACTAAAATTGCACAGAGCAGTTTAAGTAAGTCATAAGACAAAGAAAATAAAAAAATGTTCGAGTTTGTAATAAATTTTTCATTTTTCACAAAATTTCATCAATTTTACTGGAATAACTTGGACTAACATCTTTCATTTGTAAAGAAAATACTTTCAAGCGTTGAACAAATATTCATCTTCAAGTAAAGCCCTATTGTGGGTGGCTTTCTAACGGCTTGTGAATTAACGTATATAGTCTGTTCATTTATCTGTTGAATCATAATGTAATAACCCATAGTTTTTTAAGAACTATTTTGCTATCATCGTTGCAAATTTAATCAGAGGTTTATTCTATTGATTTTCTACAAAGGGCTTGTTTGAACAAGATAAAATGAATGACATGATAGCTATTAAATAATTTGTTTTTTATTTGATTGTTGCGTGCCAAAGTGAACGATTTAACATACTTTATTGGTTATAGGCTTAGTAAGTCATATAGCGTTCAGAAGTCAATTGAATAGCAAAAATTTTAGGGAGACGGTCAGATATGGTTTAATATGTTCCATCATTTAAACTCAACTGACCATTTTTATATAGCTACTTTTATTCACTAAGGAGCAATTTATGAAATTCAAACACATTTTACGTATTTTCGCCTTTTCTCTTTTTTTTACGCTTTCAGGTTGTACAGCAGGGCTATGGGCTGGGGGGCAAAACAGCAGTTTTATTCCTGGTTCAAGCGATATTATCTCTACTGGCATTAAAGCGAAAGAAATTGCTAAAGATACTATTCGCGCCTTTGGTAGAACGAAAGACAAGCAACAGATTGTCATGATAGGCGACAGCTATTGGTATTTTATTTCCCCAAAACAAACTGAGCAGCTGCAAACGTTACTTAATACCAAATTACCAAAAGCCTTTAATACCAAAGCAAATAAGCCTATTCGCATCAATTTAACGAAGAGCGCTAAGGGATTTTCTACAGATTCTTTGTGGCTTCATTACCAGCCTAAAACGGAACGAGAGATTAAAATTGTCAGAGAGTTAGGTTTTAGAAAAACAAGTAAGCCTGAAATTTATGCAAAAGAGTATTATTTTGAGGGTGAAATATATAAAAAAGCGGAAAATATTAAACTCGAATATCAATTTGAAACAACACTTCCTGTTTCTATCAATACATTGGAGTCCGAAACAAATATTGATGGTTCATTATTATTAACTAAAATTGCCGCAACGCCAGTGGCTTTGGCGACGGATATCATATTATTACCAGTGTTGTTGATTACCTTGCCATTCGTTGATTATTAATCATACATTTTAATAAAGCGCACGGTCAGTTGCTTAGGTAGTTGTACAAAACTCAACAAAAACTGACCGCACTTTTCTTTATGCCCGTCAACTGTTGGATTTACTGCGATCGTAATATGTGTTTTTGCAAGTAAAAAACTCGTTTGTTCATTAGTGATATCATTAAAAATGGTTTCTTAGCATAGACAAATAAAAAAGAGGCAAACCAAACAAGCTTGCCCAATAAAATCTGGATCCAATTTATAAAAAATAGTTTAACCAATAACCGCCGGTAAATAACCAGCTTTGATTAAGAAAGGGACATTCATAATGAGAATACCGAGTATTAATGCACCTAATAACGTGATATTACCACCTATGACTCGATATGGTAATTCAGGGTAACGTTTTCTTGCACACCACGCCATCCCAACAGGCAAAACTAAACCATAAAATGTAAACATTTGACCTGCATATCCTAATGCCATAACGAAACCTTCAGGATAGAACAGCGCAAAGATAAGCGGTGGTAAAAATGTCAGTAGACCCAAAGAAAAACGATTTGTCTTGATGTTTACGCGTTTGAGTAAATCATATAAGCAATCAAAAAGTGAAAGTGCGACACCTAAGAAAGAAGTAATTAATGCAAGAGTAAAAAATAAACGCATTGCAGAGCTAATTAGAGTACTTTCAGTGGCTTGATAAGTTGCCGTAATCAAGCCATTTAGCGTTGGATCAGTGTTTAATATTTCAACAAATTGGGTTTGTGGGAATACACCATGTGTTGCCATTTGCCAAATAATATAAGCCACTAATGGAATAGCCGTACCCATAATAATAGCAATACGTAAGCGTCGGATATCACCATTTAGATAACTATTAATACTTGGAATAATCACATGAAAGCCAAACGAGGTAAAGAAAACAGGACTAGCCGAGATAATTAGGAAATCTTTAAGCGGCATCGCTAATAAATTATCACTGCTAACGAGTGGCAGCATCATAATGAGGACTAAGGCAAAAGCAAGTAGTTTTACTGAAAATAATAAACGAGTTAGCATATCAACTGCGCCAGTACTGATCACAATAAATACACCTAGTACAACCGTAAATAACACAATTGAAATAGGTTGCGCATGTTCGCCTAAGAAAGGTAGAACTCCTGCTAGTAATGAGCCTCCGCCTGTGACATAAGCAGATAAAATTGCGTACATAAAAACAATAAGTGCAAAAGTTGCCACAATGCGCCCCGGTAAACCGAAATATTGTTCTGCTAATGTGGCAATGCCAGCATTTTTGGTTTCTGCTTTTTGATAGACTTCAACGAATAGTAATGCACTATAAGAAAGGAGTCCCCACAAGGTAAATAAAAGAATTAATGTATAGGTAAAGCCCATTTCTGCTGATGTCAGCGGCATAGCTAACATACCGGCACCGATTGTGGTACCTGCAACTAACAACGCACTTCCAAAGGTTTTATTTTGCATAATAACTCTCAATGTTTGAATAAATAAGAAACGATCATTCTAACGTAAAAAATGTCATGTCACTATTTTTTTTACATTAATAGTGATTAGTTCAGATAGAGGCTGATTACTCGCTAATGAATGCCTAAATATAACTACTGATTGAATAAAAATTTTGTGTTAAAATTCGCAACCGATTTTATCCATTAATTGTAGATTAGGAAATAATATGAAAGTGTTAGAAGGTACAGTAGCTGCACCAAATGCGAAAATTTCAGTCGTGATTGCGCGTTTTAATAGCTTTATTAATGAGAGCTTATTAGAAGGTGCATTAGATGCATTAAAACGCATTGGTCAAGTTAAAGAAGAGAATATTACTTTAGTTCGTGCGCCAGGTGCATATGAGTTACCTTTAGTGGCTCGTCGCTTAGCTGAAACAAAAAAGTATGATGCGATTGTCGCTTTAGGTACGGTTATTCGTGGTGGAACAGCACATTTTGAATATGTGGCTGGTGAAGCAAGTAGCGGATTAGGACAAGTCGCGATGAGCGCGGAAATTCCTGTTGCGTTTGGTGTATTAACCACCGAAAACATTGAACAAGCTATTGAGCGTGCAGGTACTAAAGCGGGTAATAAAGGCGCTGAAGCAGCGTTAGTCGCTTTAGAAATGGTAAATTTACTAGCTCAAATTGACGCGGCGTAATTCAGATGACAGAACCAAAAGTAGAAAAAAAAGTGTCTCCGCGTCGTCGGGCGAGAGAATGTGCAGTACAAGCTTTATATTCTTGGTATATATCGCAAAATTTACCAGCTGAAATCGAATTGGCTTTTGTGGCTGATCAAGATTTAAAAGGTGTCGATGTGCCTTATTTTCGTAAGCTATTTCGTCAAACCGCTGAAAATGTAGAATTAGTTGATGAAACGATGAATCCTTATTTAGATCGTGATATCAATGAACTTGACCCAATTGAAAAAGCGATTTTACGTCTTGCGGTATATGAATTGAAATTTGAATTAGATGTGCCATATAAAGTTGTAATCAATGAAGCAATTGAAGTGGCGAAAGTGTTTGGTGCGGAAGATAGCCATAAGTATGTCAATGGTGTTTTGGATAAAGTTGCGCCTGCATTATCTCGTAAATAAGTATTATTAGAGGTGATTTATGAGTAATGGCGAATTTGATTTAATTCAACGTTATTTCACTGCCTCATCAAAACGAACTGCCCGTAAAGATGTCATTGTGTCTATTGGCGATGATTGTGCAATTACTGAATTGCGACAAAATCAGCGTTTGGTGATTACAACAGATACAATGGTAGAAAATACTCACTTTTTGCCAACAATCAGTCCAGCAGATTTAGCCTATAAAGCTGCGGCGACTAATTTAAGTGATCTTGCTGCTATGGGAGCAGAACCAGCTTGGCTCTCGCTTGCACTCACCTTACCTGAGGTCAATGAACAATGGTTAAGTGAATTTAGCCAGAGTTTTTTTGATGTGCTTGATCATTACAATGTCGATTTGATTGGCGGCGATACAACGAAAGGACCTTTGTCGATCACCATAACAGCCCACGGTATTATTGCGAAAGGTAAAGCACTTTGCCGTCATAGTGCAAAAGTCGGTGATTGGATTTATGTATCAGGGACTTTAGGTGATAGTGCTGCTGGTTTGTCATTGTTATTATCGGGCAAAAGTGCGGTCAATTCTGCTCAAGAATTTTTAATCCGACGTCATCTTCGTCCAACACCTCGCGTTTTATTGGGGCTTGAATTAGCAGTTTCTTCATTGGCTAATGCGGCAATTGATATTTCTGATGGTTTTGTTGCTGATTTGGGACATATTCTTGAACGTAGCCAATGTGGCGCAGTAGTTGATGTGGATAAATTGCCACTTTCCTCACACCTGGTCAGTATAGTTGGCTTACAACAAGCAGAAGAATTTGCGTTAACAGGTGGTGAAGATTATGAGTTATGTTTTACGGTGCCTGATAGTAATAAAGCAAAATTAGAACGCGCTTTAGCCTATATTGGCGTGGAATATACTTGCGTTGGACAAGTGCGTGCAATTAGTCCACAAAATAAAAAACGGATTAAATTTGAACGTAATGGCGTACCCATTGAATTGGATATTAAATCTGGCTTCGATCATTTTGACTCGGATGAATAAAAATGACATCACCTCTGCAGCACATTAATCTCCGTAATCCTATCCATTTTTTAGCTGTTGGCTTTGGTTCTGGCTTAATCCGTCCAGCACCTGGTACATGGGGCAGTGTGGTTGGACTTTTATTAGGTTGGTTTTTATTACAGTATTTAAACTACAGTTTTTTCTTTATTTTGAGTGTACTTTGCTTTTGGCTTGGCTGTTATCTGTGTCAAAAGACGGCAGATGACATGGGGGTGCATGATCATGGTGCAATCGTGTGGGATGAAATTGTTGGTATCTTTTTCGTTTTACTGGCAATACCAGTATTATCGCCTTTTTGGTGTTTGGTGGCATTTGGTCTTTTCCGTTTTTTTGATATTTTGAAACCTTATCCTATCCGTTATTTTGATCATAAATTAGAAAGTGGCTTTGGTATTATGTTAGATGATGTGCTTGCTGCAATATATGCAATTTTAGTCATTTTTCTTTTACGCCTTTTCTGTTAGGAAATACCATGCTTAACTTAATGATCGTACATTTTTTTGGTTTGATCACCCCAGGTCCTGATTTCTTTTATGTGAGCCGATTAGCCGCTAGTAACTCACGGCGTAATGCTGTTTGTGGTGTGATTGGTATTACGTTAGGCGTATTGTTTTGGGCATTGGCTTCAATACTCGGTTTAGCGCTTTTATTTACTACTATCCCTCTTTTGCATGGGGTAATCATGTGCTTAGGTGGTGGTTATTTAGCTTATTTAGGTTGGTTAATGGTGAATAGTCGGACTAATGTCGTGTTTGAGCAGCCTTCTGATCAACAGTTAAATAAAAATACGACGATTACAAAAGAAATTATCAAAGGGTTGTTGATAAATCTGTCTAATGCAAAAGCAATTATTTATTTTGCCAGCGTCATGTCGTTAGTGTTGGTTAATTTAACTGAAATTTGGCAAATTTTGACCGCACTTTTTATCATTGTGATTGAAACTTTCCTTTATTTTTATATGGTTTCAATTCTGTTTTCACGCAATTTAGCAAAGCAATTTTATAGCACATATAGCCGTTATATTGATAATCTGGCTGGAATCATTTTTCTACTCTTTGGCGCTTATTTGGTTTGTAACGGTTTAATTGAAATGAATCTATTAAACATTTAAATAAGATAAAAAATGATGAATTAATAGATCATGATCAATTGTTAGACGCTTTTATTACTACGTTCTTGCTTGAGAAAAGAAGAAAAAGTGCGGTGGAAAAAAGAAAAGTTTTATGTGAAAATCGAGTGAGATTGATAACAGCTAAACTTAGATAGGAAGGAAAGAATATGACATTAAAGATAGCCTTAGTAGGTGCGGGTGGCAGAATGGGACGTCAGCTAATTCAAGCAGTGTCAGAAGCGGAAGGCGTAACTTTAGGGGCGGCATTTGAACGTCGAGGTTCGTCTTTAATTGGTACAGATGCAGGCGAGTTAGCGGGGATTGGTCAGCTTGGCATTATGGTTTCTGATGATCTTATCAGTCAAAAAGATCAGTTTGATTTATTAATTGATTTTACACGTCCAGAAGGCACATTAAACCATCTGCAATTTTGTGTTGAACAGCATAAGAAGATTGTGATTGGAACCACAGGATTTGATGAGGCTGGTAAGGCGCAGATTAGGCAAGCCGCACAAAAAACAGCAGTTGTTTTTGCTTCAAATTTTAGTGTAGGCGTAAATTTAGTCTTTAAACTCTTAGAAAAAGCAGCCAAAGTGATGGGCGATTATTGCGATATTGAAATTATCGAAGCACACCATCGTCACAAAGTAGATGCACCATCAGGTACGGCATTATCGATGGGAGAACATATTGCAAAAACCTTAGGGCGTGATTTAAAAACGCATGGCGTGTTTGCGCGTGAAGGGATTACAGGTGAGCGTAAACGTGATGAAATTGGTTTTGCTACTATTCGCGCGAGTGATGTTGTTGGTGAACATAGTGTTTGGTTTGCTGATATTGGTGAACGGGTTGAAATTGCGCATAAAGCCACTAGCCGCATGACGTTTGCAAAAGGCGCAGTACGCGCCGCTACATGGCTTGCCAATAAAGAAAGTGGATTATTTGATATGACAGATGTGTTAGATTTAAATAATCTATAATTTATCAAATAGAGAGATAAGGCAGCGTAAATGCTGCCTTATTTTTTACTTTCAAGTTGTGTCGTTTTATAGATAAGTTCTGCAATGGTTTGCGCCTGCATTTTTTCCATAATGTGTGAACGATGAACTTCGACTGTACGTACTGAAATATTTAACGTTTCTGCAATTTGCCGGTTAATACAACCTTGAATTAATAATTCAAGTATATCGAGTTCTTTTCTACTGAGTAGGGTATAGCAGCTTTGAATTTTATAGCGTTCATAACTTGCTTGTGTTTTTTCTGCAGCTATTTTTAATACAGATTGTAATTGACTGAATTGCACGGGTTTTTGTAAAAAATCCACCGCACCTTGTTTTAATTCTTGCACTGCCATTGGCACATCACCATGTGCTGTCATAATTACAACCGCAAGTGTACTGCGTTTTTGTTGCAAAAATTGATGGACTTGATGGCCATCTAACTGTGGCATTTTCATATCTAATAGCACAATGCCTTGTTCAAATAATGGCACGTTATCGACAAATTCTTGGCTATTTGACCAGCTTTGTACTTGATAACCAGCCTGTTCTAATAAAAAACAAGCCGCATCTAGTACTGTTAAATCATCATCAACCAGATGAATTAACATATTTCCCCCTTTTTATTTGGTAATTTTAAAATCACTTCCGCACCAGATTGTGTTGTACGGTTGCGTAAAGAAATTTCGCCCTCAATTGAGCGAATTAAACGTTGACATAAAACTAAGCCCAAACCCAAGCCATTTGTTTTACTGGTTCTAAATGGGACAAAAGGAAATTTCAATTCAGCAGGTGTAAAGCCTGAGCCATTATCTAGAATATGAATGTAAATAAAGGCATCTTCCTGTTTGACTGCAATTTGAATTTCGCTGGCATTGGCTTGTGAGGCATTAAGCAAGCAATTACAAATCACTTGTTCTAGGATAGTGACTTTGACTTCAATATGAAGCGAAGAAGGGCAAGTTAAATAAATGTGAGGTTGTTTATGATGTTGTAATGTCATAAAACTCATAATACGTTGCAACAATTTTTGCAGTTGTACACATTCTGTTTTGTCGTCTGTTTTGCCTTTTGCCCAATTCATCAAATTACGAATGATTTCTGCGCTACGATCGACTTGTAATAGGACCTTATCAAGAATTTCAATCGTATTTTGTTGCGTTTGATGCTGATTCAGTTGATATTTAACACCTTCAACATACATACGAATGGCGGAAAGGGGCTGATTTATCTCGTGAGCAATACCGGTACTCATTTCGCCTAAAATACTTAATCGGTCAGCTTGGACTAATTGTTGTTCATATTGGCGCATGTCTTGATAGGCTTTTTGCAATGCTTTACTTTTGCGGTGAATTTGAAAACTGATCCAAAGGTAGTTAAGTAACAGCAGTAAACTACCAAAAATGATCCAACCACGATATTGTTGAAACCAATGTTTAGTATTTTGCCATAAGTTTTGTTTTGGATGTTTGTATAAGCTACGTAAGAGAGTATCTGCTTGTGACGTGGAATAAGGCGGTGTCCATTGTGGTAAGTGCATTGGGATTTCGCTAAGTAAAAGCCTGACTAATTTAGAGGTTAAATCTACGGGGACTTGTGGTAATGCGGCTAATGACCAATTAGGTAATAATTCAGTGCTGGCTAAACATCCTAACGCATTTTCTTTGCCTGCGAGTAAGCGAAATTCTTCTTGTTTAATCACACCTTCGCGATCGAGATCTTCTAAAATACAGGCTGGTACGATAGCACCATCGACTTTTTTCTCTTGTAATAAAAGCAAAGTATTATCTACAGGAAAGCCAGTATATTTTAATTGGAAATCTTTATTTTCAATTAAGCCATGTTGATATAAGACATTATATCCGAGTAAGAATCCGCCAAATGCATTGCTACCAACTGCGCTTAATGTTTTATTTTTTAGATCGGTCAATTGATAAAATGGACTATCTTGGCGTACTAAAATAGCACTGCCAATACGCCCCATTGTGGCATGCTCAATTTGACGCGGAGATCTTAAGGTAACTAGCCAACTGACTTGATTATTATTGAGGTAGAAAAATTGTGCTTGGTTCGTTAAAACGAAATCAACCCCTTGTGCTTGTTCTTCGATTAAATCGTTTAAATCTAAGGTGACTAACGAGAATTGATGTTGTGATTCAAATTGTTGGTTTAGCCAATCAATCCAAGGTTGCCATTTCGCATGGGTATGGGCGACGCCACGTTGCGCCAAAATACCAATTTTCCATTGCTGCGAAAACGCGAGACAGGGTAAGAGTCCGATGAGTAAGATGAAAATTTTTAAAAACTGACCGCACTTTTTCACATTTCTTCCTTTTTCTTGATTGAAATCAAATTCACTCACTTTTTATGTGGAAAACCACAATAGTTTTTTCATTGACCTTCCTTAACAATACGCTAAAAAAAGTCATAACTCAATTGAGTGAATGATAATAACTAAAAGGAACACCACTATGGAAATGAGTAAGCGAGTTTTTCTAAAAAATTTATCTGTGTTAAGTGTGGGGCAGGCGTTTATTCCTTTTAGTCAGGCAGAAAGTCAGTTTCAACCTGCTAGACGTGAAGGAAATGACGCGCATCGTTATGCAATGTTGGTGGATTTACGTCGTTGTATCGGTTGTCAATCTTGTACCGTGAGTTGCGGGATAGAGAATGCAACACCGATAGGTGAGTTTAGAACAACAGTGCGTCAATATGAGGTGGTTGATGAAAATCAAGTGGTCAATAATGTGTTATTACCTCGATTATGTAATCACTGCGATAACCCACCTTGTGTGCCAGTTTGCCCAGTGCAAGCCACTTATCAGCGTAAAGACGGTATTGTGGTGATTAATAATGAACGTTGTATTGGGTGTGCCTATTGTGTTCAGGCGTGCCCTTATGATGCTCGTTTTATTAATGAAGAAACAAAAACTGCGGACAAATGTACATTCTGCACTCATCGTCTTGAAGTTGGACTGCTCCCTGCTTGTGTTGAAAGTTGTGTAGGAGGAGCACGTGTGATTGGTGATTTAAACGATCCCAATAGCACGATCAGTAAAATGGTCGTAGAACATAAAAGTGAGTTGAAAGTATTAAAACCTGATTCAGGCACGGTTCCGCATGTGTTTTATTTAGGTTTAGATGAAGCTTTTGTTCATCAAGTACAAGGGCAACCCATGTTATGGCAAGGTAAGGAGGCAAATTTATGATCATTCGTGAAATCCTCGTTGAACCACAAGCAATTGCTTGGTTACCTTGGGCTGTGAGCTATTTCTTTTTTATTGGTTTATCTGTTTCCAGTGTATTTGTTGGGCTATTAATCAATCGAGTTGAGAAAAACCAATATCATGAATTCATTGCCGTTACGATTGCACTTAGCTGTGCCATTGTTGCTCCTATTGCATTAACGGCGGATCTTCATCAGCCGAGCCGCATTATGCATTTTTATGTAAACTTGACACCATGGTCATGGATGGCATGGGGCGCAATTTTTTTACCTTTATTCACGCTAGCAGTTGTAGGCTATTTGGGGTGTTTATTACGTCAAGTGATTCCCTCATACAAACTGCCTAAATTTTGCCATTTTGTTTATTGGGGAAATTTCAACTTGTCAATGTGGACGAATGTTTTTCGGTTCTTTTCGTTGTTATTGGCATGTTTGATTTTAGTGTATACCACAATGGAAGTGTTTGTTATCGAAGCACGTCCTTTATGGCATCACTATGGGCTAATGCCATTGATTTTATTCAGTGCATTCCCGACGGCATTATTGCTTTGTCGCTTTTTTATTGCGTGTTTTACTCAGCAATCAATGCCAACTTACTTTTCTCATCTTATTTTGATGAGTTTGATTATTTTTATAGGGACTTTGGGCGGTCTGTATGCTTGGTCAGAGCAGACCGCATTTCAATTAACTCAACTTTGGCATTTTAGTTCAATGCCAATGTTGGCAGTTATATGCTTAGTGGCATTATCTATTCTAATTTATTTACCACATTCATTGTTGTTGAACATTATTCGTTTGTTAGTTGCATTGTGTTTTACTTGGCTAGTACGTTGGATTTTATTAATTCAAGTGCAAAGTGTGGCGAAATATAACGCTTTAATGAATCCTTATCATCTCACTTGGCATATTGACGGTACTATTGGCATTGTATCGGTATTTAGTTTATGGCTTTTTATTGGCATCTTGTTATGGCAACTATTGCGTTCAGCTTTATCGCAAATGGATTTTACGGGGGGAAAATATGAATAACCAACGACGTAATTTATTAAAGGGCGGATTAGCCTTAGGCACAGCAACAGCCTTTGTGACGGGTTATTCACCAAAAGTAAAAGAGATTGCAACAGGTTTAATTGAAGGCACATCAGGGCAAGCGACTTTAGATAAAATTAATGGTAATGCATTATTACCTGAATATCAGGTTAAAAATGGTCAAGTCGTTAGCAATAGCCAGCAAGTGGTATGTAATACTCAATGTATGGGATGTTGGACCTTATGTGGTTTACGTGCAAGAGTCGATTTAGAAAAAAATCAAGTATTGCGTATTAATGGCAACCCATATCATCCTTTATCAGCAGATCAATATCTCGATTTTAATCAATCTATTCAGCAAGCAGAACTCAGTGTGGCGGGCGAAAATGGTCTAGCACATCGTTCAACGGCTTGTGCGCGAGGGGCAGCTTTTTTAGAAGGTATTAATAGCCCTTATCGTATTACTCAGCCATTAAAGCGAGTGGGAAAACGTGGTGAAGGTAAATGGAAAACGATTAGCTTTGAGCAATTAGTGGATGAAGTCGTGAATGGTGGGGATCTGTTTGGCGAAGGACATGTGGAAGGGCTAAAAGCGATTCGAGATTTGAAAACGCCAGTTGATGCCGAGAATCCAGATTTTGGCGCGAAAGTGAATCAATTGATGGTGACTTTTGCTGGACCAGAAGGACGTCAGCCCTTATTAAAACGTTTTGCTAATAATAGCTTTGGTACGATTAACTTTGCTTCCCATGGTTCATTTTGTGGTTTGTCTTATCGTGCAGGTTCAGGCGCATTTATGAATGATCTAGTGAATAATTCACATGCTAAACCAGATTGGGATCATGCTGAATTTATTCTGTTCATGGGGACATCGCCTGCTCAAGCGGGTAATCCATTCAAGCGCCAAGCACGACAGTTAGCCAAACAACGTACAGAAGACAATTTTGATTATGTCGTGGTTGCACCACGCTTAGAGCTAACCAATAGCCGAGCGGTAAAACAAAATCGCTGGGTACCGATTATTCCAGGCACAGATCTGTCGTTATCTTTAGGGATGTTGCGTTGGATTATTGAACATGAACGTTATAACGCAGCTTATTTAGCGATACCGAGTGAAGAAGCTATGCAAAAAGCGAGTGAGGTCAGTTTTTGTAATGCGACACATTTGTTTATTGCGGATCCAACGCATAAACGTTATGGACAAGCTATTCGCTTACAGGATCTTGTTGATATGCCCGTACCTGAAAAGCCAGTTGATGGCGATATTGTGGTTAAAGATCAGCAAACAGGGACATTTATTGCTGCTAAAGATTGTGAAAGTGCGGTCATTTTTGTAGAAGATTTGCTCACTTTCAAAGATGGCTCACAAGTCTTAGCAAAGTCAGCTATGCAATTATTTAAACAATCTTGCTTTGAACATAGTATAGATACCTATTCAGTTCATTGTGGTGTGCCGACTGACATGATCATCAATTTAGCCAAAGAATTTACCTCACATGGTCATCGAGCTGCTGCGATTACCCATGGTGGCACCATGCATGGTACAGGGTTTTACACTGCTTGGGCAATTTTATTACTGAATGCTATGGTCGGTAATATGAACAAGAAAGGTGGGATGAGCATGACGGGTGGTAAGTTCAAAGATTTTGGTGGTGGACCGCGCTATGATTTAGCTAATTTCCCAGACATGGTGCAACCAAAAGGAACTAACTTAGCACGCAGTAAAAAAGCCTATGAGAAATCAAGCGAATTTAAGCGCAAAGTAGAACAAGGTGTATCACCTTATCCAGCTAAAGCGTCATGGTATCCTTTTGCGGGTGGGCAAATGTCTGAAATGATTACGTCTGCGTTACAAGGTTATCCTTATTCGCTTAAAGCTTGGATTAGTCATATGAGTAATCCAATTTATGGTATGACAGGCATTCATCATGTGGCTAAAACCAAATTACGTGATCCAAAAATTTTACCTTTGTTTATCGCCGTTGATGCATTTATGAATGAAACCACAGCATTGGCAGATTATATTGTGCCAGATACGCATAATTTTGAGAGCTGGGGATTTAGTACACCATGGGCAGGCGTACCGACAAAGACCAGCACTGCACGTTGGCCAGTGATCCAATCACAAAATACGAAAACTGCGAGTGGTGATGTGGTTTGCATGGAAAATTTTATTATTGCGATTGCAAAGGCAATGGATTTACCGGGTTTTGGTGATAATGCGATTACGGATAAACAAAAAAATAGTTATTCACTTAATTGTAGTGAAGATTATTTTTTACGCGCCGCAGCAAATATTGCTTATGATGGAAAAGCACCAGTGAATGACGCGAGCGAGGAAGATTTGTTGTTGACCGGTGTACAACGTTTAATGCCTAAGTTACAACAAACCTTAAAACCAGAAGAAGTATTAAAAGTCGCCAATGTGTATTGTAAAGGGGGGCGTTTTGCGCCTTATCACAGCGCATGGCAAGACGATAATATGCAAGTACGTTGGAAAAATTGTTTGCAAATTTGGAACGAAACGGTAGCCAAGGCCAGACATGCGCAAACCGGTCAGCATTATCATGGTTGCCCAAAATATTTTGAACCACAGTTTGCGGATGGTTCCAGTTTAGAAAGTCATTACCCAGCAAAAGAATGGCCATTTAAATTGATTTCTTTTAAATCAAATTTAATGAGTAGTATTACTGCACCGTTATTACGATTGCATAGTATTAAGCCTGATGGCATTGTGGCAATCAACCAGCAAGATGCTAAACAACAGGGATTGCAGCATGGTGATCTTGTTGCGTTGATGACACCGGGCGGTAAACAAAATGTCCAACTGGTGGTGATGGATGGTGTGATAAAAGGCACTATTGCGATTGAGCATGGCTATGGTCATAAACAATTAGGAGCGACAAGCTATATGATTGATGGTAAGCAAATCGCAGGGCATCCACAAATTAAACGTGGAGTAAATATTAATGATTTAGGTTTGTTAGATAACACAAAAGAAATTGTTTCTCCATGGGTGGATTGGGTGTGTGGTTCGGCAGTAAGACAGGGAATTCCAGCCAAATTACAAAAACTCACTTAAAAGAAAATAGGCTAAATTTATTAAGGGCAAGGCAAGATATTTTTAATGCCTTGCCTTTTGAGTTTGCAATGTAGTGCTTATGATGATTCATCAATGGGTTTATAGCTGGACCCGCGCTGATAATTATTTGAGTTAGATTTGCTAGTGTATTAGCTAAGATTATTACACATAAAATGCGGTATATTTTTTTCGACTTTTGTCAAGGAGGGACAACCTACATCTCAATTTCCAGATCTTCTTCGACTTGGCAACAACAAAGTAAAATTTCGTTAGGTTGAATAAAAGCAAGGGGCGGTTCTTTATAAGATACTTTGCCTTTTCTTATTTTGACACGACAAGAACCGCAATAGCCAGAACGGCATTGGTATTCATGAAAAATCCCATTGTTCTCTAAATGAGAAAGTAGAGAGAGTTGGTTATCGTATTCAAGGGTAATTTGACTGTGGATAAGATGAATTTTCATTCGTTTTTAAAGCGTGCTTGAATGTGTTGTAATACGAGAGGAAATTCTATCCAACCTTCACGATCGAGGAAATGTCCTCCTCTTTGTAAACGAATATAATCAGCTTGTAGTGCTGTTGCTAGTGTCTCAGTATACTGATGTGGCACAATATGATCATCGTATGCCGCGATAGTGCAAGGCGTTTGGCGAAACAATTGGCTTGGATTGAGTTTGCTTTGTGCTAACAGAGCCTGATAAGTGTCAATGAAGGGATTGAGTTCGGCTAAGTGTGGAATAGATTGATTAAAACCAGAGACAAAGATGCCACTTAATATCGGCTGTTGTTGGCTGAGAAGTAAGTTGAGTGCTGCAATACAACCTAGACTATGTCCAATAATAACCGTTTGTTTAGTTAATTGTAACTGTTGCTTGAGATATGCAAGCCATTCTGCTGTATCAGGTTGCATTGGATTAGGCATATTAAGACAGGTACAAGCAATATCCGTTTTGCTGAGTTGTTGCGCTAAATAAGGGAACCAATGTGCGTTTGCTGAGGCTGTATAGCCATGAATAATATAAACTTGTTTCATCTCTTTGTTTTCTGATAAATAAAGACCGCACTTTTGTTTTATAGAGAAAAGTGCGGTCTGTTTTTAGTCAATTTTAGAGATCGAAATCACCAAAATCTTTAGTATCGACTTTAGAGTCAATTTGACCTACCAAGTAAGAACTCACTTCCACTTCTTGTGGGGCAACTTGCACGTTATCTGAGACTAACCATGCGTTGATCCATGGGATAGGATTTGAACGCGCTTGGAATGGTAATGGTAAGCCAACAGCTTGCATACGAATATTAGTGATATATTCAACATATTGAACCAGAATATCGCGGTTTAAGCCGATCATTGAACCATCTTTAAATAAATAGTCTGCCCATTCTTTTTCTTGCTCAGCAGCAGCCACGAATAAATCATAAGCTTCTTGTTTACATTCTTCTACGATTTCAGCCATTTCAGGATCATCTTGACCTGACGCCATAATATTCAGAATATGCTGGGTACCTGTTAAGTGTAACGCTTCGTCACGTGCGATGAATTTTATGATTTTTGCATTACCTTCCATTAATTTACGTTCTGCAAAAGCAAAGGAACAAGCAAAAGAAACATAGAAACGAATTGCTTCAAGCGCGTTTACGCTCATTAAACAGAGATAAAGTTGTTTTTTAAGATTGCGTAATGTCACCACACATTCTTGTCCATCAACCGTGTAAGTCCCTTCACCATAGAGTGTATAAAGCTGGGAGTCGCGGATTAAATCATCGTAGTAAGCCGAAATGTCTTTAGCACGTTTGATGATTTCTTCGTTGGTCACAATATCATCGAAAATCACAGAAGGATCATTGACGATATTACGAATAATATGCGTATATGAGCGAGAGTGGATTGTTTCAGAGAATGTCCAAGTTTCAATCCAAGTTTCCAGTTCTGGAATAGAAACTAAGGGTAATAATGCAACGTTTGGGCTACGACCTTGAATAGAATCTAAAAGAGTTTGATATTTTAAATTACTAATGAAAATGTGCTTTTCATGTTCTGGTAATGCTTGATAATCAATGCGATCTTGTGAAACATCGACTTCTTCAGGGCGCCAGAAGAAAGAAAGTTGTTTTTCGATCAATTTCTCAAAAGTTTCGTATTTTTGCTGGTCATAACGAGCAACGTTCACGTTTTGACCAAAGAACATTGGCTCTTTTAATTGATCGTTCTTATTTTGTGAAAATGTTGTATAAGCCATTTTGTTTTCTCCATGATGAAAGTAGGTAAAAATTTACCGCACTTTTGATGAAATTAATAGACGATGGCTATTTTACCCAAGTCATAAAATTTAAGCTAGCGAAATGACAATATTTCTCATTTGTTTAAGCTAAATTGAATCGGATAGAAAACGTAATTGATTGTTTTTAATCATAAAATAGACTGAGTTGTTTAACAGAGAGGTATAAAATGTTGTTATAGTGGGGACAGAAAAAATCAGCACCATTATTGGTGCTGATTAAAAGTGCGGTCTGTTTTTTTTTACTCTTTTGGTAATCTCAAAACAGAGATGATTAAGCCGCCCCAGATAATAGCCAATGCGACTAACATCATGATAATTGCGCTACTGCTCATTATTTATCTCCTTTTGTTGAATCAGTTAAATATTTCCAAGGTAAGCGTGATAGTAAGAAGGCAATTATCCCTAAACCAATTGCCATTCCCCAACCAAATGTGTTAACAAACCAATCTGGATAACCGCCATAACCTTCTGTTGCGACTTTATTGATTTCAGTAAATAACATATAGACAAGAACAGTTGAAGTAACCGTACCAATTAATACACGCCATACTACGCCAACTTTAAAAGAAGATGTTTCGTTAATATGTGCTGCTAAACCAGATAAGGATTCATTGATCAAGATAGCGTAAATCACCATTAAACCTACTGCAACGATACCAAAGCTGTTAACAAATTTATCTAATACATCTAATACAGGTAGACCTGTTGTTGTACCAAATAATAAGATTGAAACCAATGCCATTGGGGTACAGACTGCAGCCGTGGCAATAGAACGACGCAATCTTAATTTATCTTGTACTGCGGAAATAATCACTTCTAAGATTGACATTAAAGAGGTAATACCAGCAAATAATAATGAACCAAAGAATAAGACGCCAATCACCGCCCCAAAAGGTGCTTGGTCAATAATTGCTGGGAAAGCAATGAAGGCTAAGCCAATGCCTGATGTTGCTACTTCGCTGACTTCTTTACCGCCCGCTGTTGCCATAAAACCTAATGCGGCAAATACCCCAATACCAGCAAGCAATTCAAAACTACTATTCGCAAAACCAACCACTAAACCAGAACCGGTTAAATCACTTTGTTTTTTCAAATAAGAAGAGTAAGTGATCATAATCCCAAAGCAGATTGATAGTGAGAAGAAAATTTGCCCATAAGCAGCAACCCAAACAGTTGGTTCTAATAATTTAGACCAGTCTGGTGTAAATAACGCATCTAAGCCTTTTGTCGCACCCGGTAAGAAAAGTGCAGTGATAACTAAAATGACGAACATGACAGTTAATAATGGCATGAAGAACGAGGCTGATTTACCAATCCCTTTCTGTACCCCTAATGCTAAGATCACTAAGATGAAAAACCATACGGCAATTAATGGTCCAGCGATACTACCAACGAAATCAAGGCTAACTGATACACCTTCAGCCATTTGTAAATAATCTTTAAAGAAGAAACTGGCAGGATCAGCACCCCATGCGCTATTTAATGAGAAGAAGGTATAAGAGGCTGCCCAACCAAGAATAACGGCATAGTAAATACCGATAATGACATTGATCATCACTTGCCACCAACCAAAAGTTTCAAAGTTTTTATTTAACTTACGAAAAGCAAGTGGAGGAGAGGCGCGATATTTATGACCGATTGCATAATCTAAAAATAACAGTGGAATACCTGCGGTTAATAACGCCACTAAATAAGGGATGATAAAGGCACCACCGCCATTTTCATAAGTCACATAAGGAAAACGCCAGATATTTCCTAATCCAACGGCAGAACCAATTGCCGCAAAAATAAACGCTTTACGTCCAGAGAACGTTTCGCGACTTTGAGATGATGTTGTCATAATTGCAACCTTTGTTTTTGTTAGTTTTAGTTAAAAAAATGTTAGGATTTAGAAATATAATGAAATATTGCCTTGAGTCAATAGGGATAAATGCTTTATTTGGACGATTAAATAGAATAATACTGGAATAATATTTTGTTGAAAATGGATTTATTGGATTTAAATGTTGAAAATGAAATGTAAACAAATTTAACATCTAGAATCAGATATTCATCAGAGAAGAAAAAACTAACAAAAGTTGTTCAAAAAAGAATTAAAAAAGTGCGATCCTTTGATTAAAAGAACCACACTTTCAGTAGGTTAGATTGTTTTATCGTCAATTAGATTTTACAAGCACCGCCTGAACAGCCATCATCAATATCTTCCTGACCATCATCTGCACCATCACGTGTATTTTGATAATAAAGGGTTTTTAAGCCATATTTATAAGCGGTTAATAAATCGCCTAATAAACGTTTCATTGGCACTTTACCATCTTCAAAGCGCTGTGGATCGTAGTTCGTGTTGGCTGAAATCGCTTGGTCAACGAATTTTTGCATAATACCGACTAAATGTAGATAGCCATCATTGTTTGGTAAATCCCATAATAACTCATAGTTTTCCCCTAAGGTTTCGTATTCAGGGACAACTTGTTTAAGGATACCATCTTTTGATGCTTTCACACTGACATGACCACGTGGTGGTTCAATACCATTAGTCGCGTTAGAAATTTGTGATGACGTTTCAGAAGGCATTAACGCAGTTAATGTTGAGTTACGCAAACCAAATTCTTGAATCTCTTTGCGTAAAGTTTCCCAGTCATAATGCAATGGTTCTTTAGTTAAGTTGTCAATGTCTTTTTTATAGGTATCAATTGGTAGAATACCTTGTGAATAAGTGGTTTCATTAAAGTATTCACAAGCACCAATTTCTTTGGCTAAATTCATTGATGCCTTCAACAGGTAATATTGAATTGCCTCAAAAGTGCGGTGGGTTAAGTCATTAGCACTACCATCAGAATAGCGCACACCATTTTTCGCTAAGTAATAAGCATAGTTAATCACACCGATACCTAATGAGCGACGAGCAAGTGAACTTTTTTCCGCAGCAAGGATAGGATAATCTTGGTAATCGAGCAAAGCATCTAAGGCACGTACTGCAAGATCTGCAAGTCCTTCTAATTCATCTAGATTATCTAGTTTACCTAAGTTGAACGCAGACAATGTACATAAAGCGATTTCGCCATTCTCATCATGGAAATGTTGTAATGGTTTCGTTGGTAAGGCAATTTCTAAACATAAGTTAGACTGACGCACTGGCGCGACTGTCGGATCAAATGGTGAATGTGTATTACAGTGATCCACGTTTTGAATATAAATTCGTCCTGTTGAAGCGCGTTCTTGCATAAGCAGTGAGAATAACTCAACGGCTTTTACCGCGCGCTTGCGGATAGACGGATCTTGTTCATATTGTAAGTAAAGCTGTTCAAATTTATCTTGATCAGCGAAGAAAGCTTCATACAATCCTGGCACATCAGATGGGCTAAACAGTGTAATATCACCGCCTTTAATTAAACGTTGATACATCAATTTGTTTAATTGTACGCCGTAGTCCATGTGACGAACACGGTTATCTTCAACACCACGGTTATTTTTTAATACTAATAAACTTTCAACTTCTAAATGCCAGATTGGATAGTAAACTGTTGCTGCGCCACCACGCACGCCGCCTTGCGAACAAGATTTAACGGCTGTTTGGAAATATTTATAAAATGGAATACAGCCAGTGTGGAAGGCTTCACCGCCACGAATTGGACTGCCTAACGCGCGAATTGCACCTGCATTTACGCCAATACCCGCACGTTGTGAAACATATTTCACAATCGCAGATGCTGTTGCATTAATAGAATCAAGGCTATCACCACATTCAATTAACACACAAGAACTGAATTGGCGAGTTGGCGTGCGAACACCAGCCATAATTGGAGTTGGTAATGAGATTTTGAACGTTGAAGTCGCATCATAAAAACGACGAATGTAATCCAAACGCGTTTCTTGAGGATATTTAGAGAATAAACTCGCAGCTACTAATAAATAGAGGAATTGTGCTGATTCATAGATTTCCCCTGTTACACGGTTTTGGACTAAATATTTACCTTCGAGTTGTTTGACCGCCGCATAAGAGAAGGTCATATCACGCCAATGATCGAGATAACTATCCATTTCATCCCATTCTTCGCGGGTATAGTCTGTCAACAAGGCAGGATCGTATTTCCCCATACGAACTAATTTTTTAACATGATCGTAAAGGCGAGGCGGATCAAAATGACCATAGGCTTTTTTACGCAAATGGAATACGGCTAAGCGAGCGGCTAAATATTGATAGTCTGGGCTTTCTTTACTAATTAAGTCAGCGGCAGCTTTGATGATGGTTTCGTGAATGTCGGAAGTGCGAATACCTTCATAAAATTGAATATGTGAGCGTAGTTCGACTTGAGAAACTGAAACATTATCTAGTCCCTCTGCAGCCCAAGTAATAACACGGTGGATTTTATCAAGATCGATTGGTTCAAGATGTCCGTCACGCTTAGTGACCATCAATGCTTTATTCATGTTGCTGACCTATTGCTGGAGTTGTGAAAACACAAGATATAGTTATATATTGAAAAGTTGGATACAAGATAATGTGCTAGCAACTAAAATTCAAGCAGTAAATTTTCACTTGAATTATTGACATGGAATAACTTATTTATAAATAAGTAAAATTTTTAGTAGTTGAAAAAATTGAATCATTAAAATTTGTGCGCTAGATCAAATTTTACTTTTGATAACTTTTAAGACAACTAAAAGTGCGGTCAATTTTGACAAAATTTTGCAATTGGTTTATTTCATGGCATTAATGCTTAATTTTATGTTATTTAAGGTATTTTAGAATAATGATCAGAGTTTTAAGAGGTCATTAGGGTTAAGTTAAAAATGTAAATGAGGGCTGTAGCCTTGTATTATCACTAAGTTAGATGTTATTTGAGAAAAAACGTGGGTGCCTTATTGCACCCAACGCTTGTATTTATTCAATGATTTCAACTTTATCATTAAGGCGAATGATCCCTGTATTGAGCGGGATAAGGTTAATCCCAAACAAAGGCTGACCTTCTGCATTTACATTGATCTTTTTTAAGGTGCGAAAGGGCTCCATTTTAGCATCAATGGTATTACTATCAGGATCGCGAGTCGTTAAAATACAGCGTGTACAAGGCTTAACATTGAAAAATAGTACATCGCCAATTTTGATTTTCTTCCAAGTTTGCTCAATAAAGGGTTGTTCAGCATCAATTACAATATTCGGGCGAAATTGCAGCATTTTGATTGGAGAAGGGCATTGTGCTTGAACTGCTGCAAAAGAAGCCAGAGTGGTTAGCAAAAGGGGATAGCCATCTGCGAAAGAAACAGGCGCGTCAGGTAAGCGTTTAGTGTATCGCTGTGATTGCTCGCCAATCCAACGTAATTGGACTTTTCGTCCGATTTTTTCACTAAACCACAGATTAATTTGTTCACTCGCAACCCAAGCTGGAAAATGACTACCCCAGACGTCAGCAATAGACTGCTGTTGAAAATCACAGTAACGTACTATGAGCATATCACCGTCTTGGTGCTGGATTTGTAGTCCTAAAGGAATAGGCAACGCAAAGAAATGATAGAGTGTTTGATCTTTTCGTGCACTTATAAATTTACCATCTGTTTCTGTTAACATAAATTCACGATCAAAATTTAACCCTTGCACTTGGACTACAGCTTGAGCAACTTGATAGGCTTGCGTTGATTTAATTGGATAAAGGTAAAGCTGTTTAACTTGCATATTAATCCTGATAAATTGCGTTATAAATACTGCTTTCGAATTGTACTAATGGTGCACGTTTGGTTTTTTGTTCAAAATCACCCGTTGAATAGCCATTAATAAATTGGACAAATGCGATTTTTTCACCTTGTTTATTGGTCATAAAACCAGCTAAATTATAGACCCCTTTTAATGCGCCAGTTTTAGCAGTAACGTTTTTAACTAGTGGTTCGTTAATAAACGAACCTCTACCCAGTAAAGTACCGTCTACACCTGCAATTGGGAACGTATCAAGTAAATTCAGTGCGGTTTCATTTTTAGCAATATAATCTAAAACTTGCAGTAATGTTTGAGCGGAAATCAAGTTATGGCGTGATAGTCCAGAACCATCGGCGATCATCACGTTACCTAATTTAATTCCCGTTTTGCTTTGTAGGATTTGACGCATGGCTTGGCTTGCTAATGGAAAAGAAGCGGGACGTTTATAATGGTGATAGGCAATAGTCCTAAATAACGCATCTGCAATTTGGTTATCAGATTTTTTCATCATTTTTTTGATTAAATCAGGGAGCGGTTTTGATAAATGTTGGGCAAGTAGCTGTCCTTTTTGTTGTTGATAAGGTTGTTTCACTTTGCCATTAAATTCAATGCCCAGACGTTTTAAGTTCCTTTGAATAACGGCTGCCGCGTAGGCATTCGGATCCTGAATAGCAAAGCTCAAGCCAAACGGTTTGCTTTTACGTGATAAACAGCCTTTAAGTTGATAACGATTATTGTCTAATACGACTGCATCAAGTTGGCAGTAGCCTGCTTCTTTTGGACCCGCAATGTAAACTTGCCCAAAAACTTGTACTGGATATTGCACCGGAATATTAATTTTTGCTTGTTCACCCACAGGTTGGTTTGCATCGAGTTCTACATAAAAACAATTATTATCAATATTGACTGCTGCTGGTGGAGCATTAAAGCACATCGTTAAATCGTTCCAGATCCAGCCTAAGCCACGATCATGGCTGGTGAATACCGAAGTATCTAAAATTAAATCACCTTTAATTTTAGTAATTTGCTGCTTTTTTAACTGAGTAAGTAAGTTATACAGTTGTCCGCTGGTTAGATCGGGATCACCTGTAAAACGAATAATTAAGTCGCCTGTTAGCGCATTATTTTGTATCTTACCATTCGTCAATAGACTAGTCTCAAATTGGAATTGATCCCCTAACGCCAATTTCGCGGTTAATGCAGTCAGTACTTTTTGAGTACTGGCTGGCAACATAAAAGTTGTTGCGTTATGTTCAACAATTATCTGATCGTTTTCTAAATTTTTAGCGATGAAGGCGAGATTGGTACCTTCAGGTAGGTGTGCTGCAATGTCCGTCATATTGACATTGGCAGCGAGCTGATTACTAGAAAATAGCGCCAACATGAAAAGTGAACTTTTCAGTGCTTTTGAGAAAAGTGCGGTGGAAAAAGAGGGTGCTTTATACATAATTGGTCCGAATAGTTGCTATTTTTTTGTAGACGAACAATAATAGTATTTGAATCTTCGAGAGTAAATCCTTTTCTCGTAATCAATCACTTTTAATTGAACTGCGGCATTGTGGCTACAATGTTGTGGTTTTGTTTTTATCTAAAAAGGGAAGAACAACATATTATGAAACAAATTCCGATGACTATACGTGGAGCAGAGCAATTAAGGCAAGAACTTGATTTCTTAAAGAATACGCGTCGCCCAGAAATTATTAAAGCGATTGCAGAAGCACGTGAGCATGGTGATCTGAAAGAAAATGCGGAATATCATGCTGCCCGTGAGCAACAAGGATTCTGTGAAGGACGGATTCAAGAGATTGAAGGAAAGCTAGCAAATAGCCAAATTATTGATGTCACTAAAATACCGAATAATGGTAAAGTGATCTTTGGTGCGACAGTGATTTTATTCAATATTGATACAGAAGAAGAAGTGACTTACCAGATTGTAGGTGATGATGAAGCCAATATTAAAGCAGGATTAATTTCAGTTAATTCGCCTATTGCTCGTGGTTTAGTCGGAAAAGAAGTAGATGATGTTGTTTCGATTCAAACACCGGGTGGAAAGGTCGAGTTTGAGATTATCGAAGTTAACTATTTATAAGTAGAGCTGCTATCCTCCTTTAACAGCCTGATTTCTATATAGAAATCAGGCTTTTTCGTATGATTATACGTAAGCATTGCGTATAGAAACCTTTTTAATAACTATTTGATAAATAAAGAAAAATGCAGTTATGTAAATAATGTTGCTTATGTAAATTTTCTCTAAAAGCAATATTACTTAATTTTACATTATTTTTTTTCTTTATATTTCAATTGGTTAATGTGTATTCCCTTTTTGATCAATATACAAACAATTTACTTAATTAAAAATTAATGCTCCAATAACATAGATTTAGTATTTGCATGCATTTTGTGCATTATTAATTGGTATCTAATTAGTCTAATGTTGAGTGTATTTATCTAACATTTAAATCTTTGCGTTATTTCATTATATTTATCTAAGGGGCATTTTATGAATAAGGTTTATCGAGTTATATGGAGTCATGTAACTAATACTTTCATTGCGGTATCAGAGCTAGCGACTTCAAAAGGCAAAGTAAAGTCATATAGCGTTATACCTTCTAATCAACAATCGCAAGTCAATACAAGTATTCCAAGCTCGTTTAAACTAAGTACAATTGCTGTACTCTCACTTTTAACTTTCTCTCCAGCTTCTGTCATGGCGCAGGATGTTACTGCAGATAATTTAACAGTTAATGGTACCTCTACTTTTACAGGCGCTGCTACATTTAATAATACAGCAACCTTTAATAATATAGTTACTGTAGGTAATGTTGTTGCTACTACGTTGACTGTGGGTGGTAAAACAGTTGCTACTGCTGATGATTTAAAGGATAAGATTGATCAAACAGCTTTGAATAATGCTCTAAGTTCAAAAGCAGAACAGAGTACAGTCAATGATTTAACGACAAAAGTTAATGCTAAAGCGGAACAAAGTGCAGTAGATGCTTTAACGACAAAAGTTGATGCTAAAGCTGCACAAAGCACGGTAGACGCTTTAACAACAAAAGTTGATACTAAAGCAGATAAAGCAGAAGTCGATACTTTAAAAAATACTAAAGCGGATAAAAGTGTTGTTGATACTTTAACTGGCACAGTTAATCAAAAAGCCAATCAAACAGAAGTAAACCAACTTAAAGCAGATAAAGCGGATAAAGCCGCTTTTGATAAATTAAGTACGTTGGTTGCCTCAATTGGTGTTACTGAGGGTACACCTTATACAGGTATCAAATATTTCCGCACTAAATCAACACTTGATGATGCAGTTGCACAAGGACAGGATTCTATCGCTATTGGACCAAAAGCTAAGGCTGAAGGGCAAAGTGCTGTAGCAGCAGGTCATGATAGCACGGCTAATGCAAAAGAATCTATTGCTATTGGTCACAAATCTTATGCAGTAAAAACCGCAAATAAGGGTATTGCGATTGGTGAATATGCGCGTGTTGGTTCTAAACAAGAT
Organism: Pasteurella oralis; assembly: GCF_042681465.1. Classification (NCBI taxonomy): domain Bacteria; kingdom Pseudomonadati; phylum Pseudomonadota; class Gammaproteobacteria; order Pasteurellales; family Pasteurellaceae; genus Pasteurella; species Pasteurella oralis. Next base: position 326,922 of record NZ_JBHUFP010000005.1, on the reverse strand, counting down.
GGTGATGTGGTTTATGATGGCGCATCATCATATGTGTTAGGTCCTAAAGATGGTGAAAGTTCAGTTGCAATTGGGGATAATGCGGTAAGCCGTGGTGAAAGTAGTATTGCGATTGGTAAAAATGCGATAACGTCAAATAAAGATGCCAAAACACAAATTGCTAAAAATAATATTGCATTAGGTACAAACGCACAAGCTATCGCCAGTGATAATTCTATTGCCTTAGGTAATGCGGCAAGAACAAATAAAGATTCTGATTCATCAATTGCAATTGGTGATGGCGCAGAAACTAAAGCAGCACATTCTTTAGCCGTAGGAACAACTTCTAAAGCACTTGCTGAAGCTGCACTTGCTTTAGGTAAAGTTTCAGAAGCTAAGGGGGCATCTTCTATTGCAATGGGGAATACCTCAAAAGCTGATGGTGGAAATTCAGTAGCAATTGGTAGTAACAGTAAAACATTACAAAGTAATACTATCGCTTTAGGTTCATCAGCATCTGCTTTACCAGATAGAACCATTTCTATTGGTTTAAATGCAGGTAAAGGGCAAGAAGCTGATGCAACAGGGACTAAGCATTCGCAAATTAATATTGGTGAAAATTCAGGCGAAGGTGTTATTGGGCAATTAAATATTGGTATTGGTGCGCACTCAGGGAAAAATGTTGTTGGTAAACATAACATTGCATTGGGTACTTATGCTGGTACAAATTTGACGAATTCAGAGGAAACTTCAGGGGCTAACGTTTCTATCGGTCATGAAGCCAATAAATATGATCAATTGACTGCTGTACAAAAATCAACTGTAGTGGGGGCACAAACTAAAGCCGCTTCTCGTTCTACTGCATTAGGTGCTGAAGCAACAGCTTTGGGATTAGATGCTGTTGCTATTGGTATTACTTCAAAAGCAGAAGGTAATAAATCAGTTGCGATTGGTGCGAATTCTACAGCGGATTCAAATAATGTGGCATTAGGTGCAACGTCGAAAGCTGTAGCAAAAGATGGTTCTGGATATTTAACTGGCAAGAAATCTTCATTAGTCGTTTCTGTAGGACATCAAGATGGGGCTACTGATCAGCATATTTTACGCCGTCTTGTCAATGTAGCAGATGGTGTGGATGAGCAAGATGCAGCCACTGTGGCACAGCTGAAAAAAGTCACTGAAAAAGTAACAAGTGATTTGCAAGCACAATTTAATGCATTAAATCATGCTCCAACAGCGTCTGAAATTAAATATGATACATTAAAACCAAATCCAGCGAGTGGTGCGGAAAATAAAATTACGTTAAAAGACAAAACACGTATTTCTAATGTGGCACCAGCAGAGCTTGATACTGATGCTGTGAACTTAGGTCAAGTAAACCAAATTGTCACTAAAAATAAAGCGCATTATTTTAGCGTGAACGATGCAGGTGTCGCTCCAGTCCCAGGTAACCGAGATAATGATGGTGCAACTGCGAAATTATCAATGGCAATTGGACAAAATGCAGCAGCGAAAGCAGAGCGTAGTGTCGCGATTGGTAACTATACGACAGTGAATGGTGAAGGTTCTATTGGTTTAGGAACCTATTATAAAGGTAGTGCTGACTTAGATGATGGCGTTGCAAGAGAGAGCGAAACTACGGTTACCAAACCAACAAAAAATGTGAAATATGGTATTGCAATTGGTGCGGGAACAACCACTGATGGTAATAACTCCATTGCGATTGGTAGTTTAGCAGCAACATCCGACAAGGATCCGGGCGCGAATGTGGATCGTGCTATTGCGATTGGTTATAACGCGGTCTCTTCAGCAGAAAAAGCAAATGCAATTGGTGATCGTGCGGTCGCTAACTCAGCAAAAGGTAATGCGTTTGGTAGCCAAGCCTTATCAGGCAATGAATCTGCAACAGCAATTGGTACTGAATCGAAAGCTGAAGGTATAAATGCTTATGCACTTGGTACAAAATCACATGCAAAAGGCTTAAATTCTATTGCGTTTGGTACTAATCAGACAGTAACTGGCGAAAATTCAGGTAGTATTGGTTATGCTGGTTCAGAAGATGATACTCCTGAAGCGAAAAAAGTTAAAACTATTGTCAGTGGTTCAGGCACTTACTCGTTAGGTAATACTAATGGCACTATTACTGCCGCAGAAAGTGGTATTTTCGGTAATAGCAATGAAATCAAAGCGAAAGAAAATACGCGTATTGTGGGGAATAAGAATACTATTGGTGCAATTGAAGAAAAGCCACATGTACCAGGTACTCCGCCAGCAGCACCAGTTAATGATCTGAAAGACATTTATGTCACAGGTTATAACAACAAAATCAGCAGTGATAAAAAATTGGCTAAAGATTTAAGTGGATTATTTGTTTATGGTCATGGAAACAGTATTGCTCAGTTACCAGATCCTGATTCGCAAGAAGAATTTACATTAACTAATTCATCTGTCATTGGTGCAAATAATATTTTAAATACAAAAGGTGAAAATTATTTTGTATTAGGTAATAAAGTAACAGCAACTCTAGAAAACTCAGTTTATCTAGGTTCAGAATCTGCTTATGTTGTAGCAGGTAATTCTACCTCAGGTATGAATGCTTACAATGATATGGCAAATGGGTTAAATAAATCAGGTCATAGTTTTGCAGGCGGTACACCAGTTGGTGTGGTCACTGTAGGTGCAGTTGGTAAAGAACGCCGCGTGCAAAATGTGGCAGCAGGTTTAGTAACAGAAGCGAGTACTGATGCGATTAATGGTAGCCAGTTATTTGCTTTAACGCGCCCATTACGTTTTGCAGGCGATAACTCCACTTTAACCAACCAAGATGGCAAGCCAAACGGTGATGCTAATGTTGTATCTCGTAGTTCTAACCAAGCTATTGATATTACTGGTGGAGAAACAGATACTAATAAATTGACTGCTAAGACGGATAAAAATATTGGTGTTATCGTTACTGATAGTAACTCAATGGAAATCAGATTAGCAAAAACGTTATCTAATTTAACTGAAGCAACCTTTGGTACTGGAAATGATAAAACTACTATTAACAAAGACGGTGTAACCATTGTTAATAATGGTAAAGATAATGTGAGTCTCACTGATACTGGTTTAAGCAATGGTAATAATAAAATCACCAATGTAAAAGCGGGTGAGGCTGATACTGATGCTGTGAATGTAAAACAGCTAAAAGATCTTAAAGCAGCTGGTTTTGGTTTAACAGGTGAAGATGGTCAGACTGTTCAACAAGAATTAGGTACAGCGATTAAAGTCACTGGTGATGATAATGTCAAAACTAAAGTCGTGACAGAAAGTGGTACTAAGAAGTTAGAGATCGCTTTAGAAAATCAAGTTGCTCTTGGCGGAGCTGCTAAAAATGGTAACCCAGCAGCCGATGGTAAATTAACACTGAAAAATCAAGCTGGTACAGATAAAGTTGTCCTTGATGGTGCAAACGGTTCAGTGGGTTTAACGGGCGCTGATGGTGCGACAGCAACGATTACCGTTAAAAATGGATCTCCTGCTGTAGATGGCACTGCCAATACAACTAAACCACGTATTACTTATGGTAATGAAGAAGTTGCTACTTTAAACGATGGTTTAAAATTTGGTGCAAATGCTGGCACAGTTCACAATGCGAAGTTAAATACGCAAGTAGATGTGAAAGGTGCGGTTGCGAATACGGATTGGGCTCAATTTGATCTTGGTAAAAATATCATGACTAAAGTTGAGAACAATACGATTACTATTGCGCTAGCAAAAGCATTATCTGGTTTAACTAGTGCTGAATTTGGTGATCCAACTAGTACAAATAAAGATGGAGTTGTCATTAATAAAGATGGTATTACTATCAAAAATAATGGTAAGCCAGATGTTAGTTTAACTGATAGTGGTTTAGATAATGGTAATAACCAAATCAAGAATGTTGCGAGTGGTTTGACCAAAACTGATGGTAGTGTAACAACATCTTTAGCTGAAGCAGTTAAAACCAATGGTGTGAATGTTGGTGACTTAAAAACGGCAATTGATAATATTACTGCTGGTAATAATCCGAATGGCGGTAATAACCCGTTAGGCGGTTTTGGTTTAAAAGATAAAGATGGCAATATCTTTAAGCAAAATCTAGGTGAAACTGCACAAATTACGGGTGATTCAAATGTGAATACCAAAGTAATTGATGGTCAAAATGGTACCAAAGCGCTTGAAGTCAGCTTAGCGAATCAATTGACTTTAGGTAAAGCGCCTGATGTTAATATGCCTAATGCAAAAGGCGAAGCGGGTAAAGTCACTTTAAAAGATGATAAAGGCACAGATCGAGTTGTGGTTGATGGTAGTGAAGGTACTATTTCATTAACGGGTCAACCAGATCAAGCAGGTGGAACAGCTCCAGCAGCGAAAATCAAGGTTGGTATGGGAAATGCTGATTTAGCTGGTAGCCCAAATGATTCAACCGCACCAGCCAAGAATAAAACTCGTATTACTTATGAAATTCCTGCGGCACAGGGTGGACAACCAACAGTTGAAGAGTTAGCAACATTAAACGATGGCTTAAAATTTGGTGCAAATGATGGAGCAGTACATAACGCCAAACTCAATACTCGTGTTGATGTGAAAGGGGCTGAAACGAATACCACTTGGGCGAACTTTGATGCGGGTCAGAATATTATGACTCAGATTCAAGGTAATACTATTACTGTCGCTTTAGCGAAAGCATTGGCTGGGTTAGATAGTGCGACATTTGGTAATCCAACTAATAAAGATGCTACTGTAATTAATAAAGATGGTGTCACTATTACGAATGGCGATAAGTCAGTTAGCTTAACTGAAAAAGGTTTAGATAATGGCGGTAACCAAATTGTTAATGTTGATAGTGGGTTGAAAGATAAAAATGGTGCTAATGTTAAATTGAAAGATGCTACTGGTGATGTTTTAACTAATGGCGTAAACGTTGGTGACCTGAAAAATGCAATTAATGATGTAACCTCCGCAACCAATGGTGGTTTTGGCTTGAAAGATAAAGCAGGTAATGAATTCAAGCAAGATCTAGGTACTACAGCACAGATTACTGGCGATAGCAATATCAATACAAAAGTGATTGATGTACCTAATAGTAATGATAAAGCATTAGAAATCAGTTTAGCTAATGATATTACTTTAGGTAAAGACGGTAAAAATGGTGCAAATGGTGTTGATGGTTCTCTTGGTGTTAACGGCAAAGATGGCGCAAGTGTTGTCTTAAACGGTAAAGATGGTTCTATTGGGTTAACTGGACCACGTGGTAAAGACGGTACTGATGGCAAATCTGCGACTATTAGCGTGAAAGAAGGTAAGCCAGGTGTTGATGGTAAAGATGGTGATACTAAGACACGTATTGTTTATGAAACTAAAGATAAAAATGGTCAGCCTGTCACTGAAGAAGTCGCAACCTTAAATGATGGCATGAAGTTTGTCGGTAACGATGGTAAAGAAGTCACCCGTAAACTGAATGAAACCTTAAGCATTAAAGGTGGTGTAGACGCTACTACTTTAGCAGACACAACTAAAGTCTCTTCTAGTAATTTAGGTGTGAAAACCAACGCAGATGGTACGGGCTTAGAGATTGTGATGAAAGAACGCCCTGAGTTTTCTGGTCTTGTTGTAAATGGCAAAGATGGTCAAGATGCCGCGATTAAGTTTGCAAAAGAGGGCAAACAAGGTATGTCTATCGCTGCGAAACAAGATGCAGATGGTAATACCACAGGTTTAACTATTAAAAAGCAAGATGGAACTGATGGTGTGACTTTTGAAAATGATGGGCGTATTACTAATGTAACAGCAGGTACAGCTCCAACTGATGCAGTTAATGTAAGTCAGTTAGAAAAAGGTATTGCCAAAGCAACCACGAAAGTTGAAGCGGGCAAAAATATGGAGGTGACTCCAAAAACAAATCCTGATGGCAGTACGACTTATACTGTGGCAACAAAAGACGATGTAAGTTTTACAACAGTCACAACTGGTAATACTGTCATGAACAATGATGGTGTGAAAGTAGGTGATAACGTTGCATTAACGAATACTGGTTTAACTGCGGGCGATGTTAGTCTTACAACAAATGGCATTAACGCTGGTAATAAGAAAGTGACTGGCGTTGCTGATGGTGATATCTCTCCAACCAGCAAAGATGCGGTTAATGGTAGTCAGTTACATGCAGTGAAAGAAACAGCAGAAGCTGGCTGGCATTTAACTGCAAATGGTAATGACTCATCGAATGTAAAACCAAGAAATACAGTGGATCTTAACAATACTGATGGCAATATTGTGATCACGAAAACAAATACTACAGATAAGCATAATGTCACATTTGGTCTTGCTGATAACATTAATGTGAAAGATTCCGTGGTTGTTGGTCCAAAAGGAGCGGATGGTAAACCGAGTGAAGGTGCTGTAGTCATCAATGCGAAAGACGGTGCGAATGGTAAAGATGGTATTAGTATCGTGGGCAAAGATGGCAATGATGCCGTGTCGATCAGTGGTAAAGATGGCGTTGGTAAGATTGGTCTAACTGGCCCTGCTGGTGCGGATGGTAAGAATGCGCATGCGATCATTGGCGTGAAAGATAGCGTGAAAGGTTTAGATGGCAATGATGGTAAAGACGGTAATAGCAAAACACGTATCGTTTATACCAAACCAGATGGTACAGAAGAGCAAGTCGCGACCATGAATGATGGTTTAGTCTTTGCGGCAGATAGCGGTACTGAACACAAAGCGAAGCTTGGCACAACGGTGAAAGTGAAAGGTGACGATAAAAACATCGAAACTGAAGTGGCAGGTGATACGATTCGTGTCAAACTGAAAGACAATATTGATGTGAAAGGTGTAACAGTTAGAGAAAAATTCACTGTAGAAACAGGAGCAACAATCAACATGGGTAACAACGTGATTAACGGTGTGGCTGATGGTGAAGTAAGTGCAACCAGCAAACAAGCAGTGAATGGTAGCCAATTGCATAAAGTTCAACAGCAAGTGACAAATAATGCAAATGCTATTAATAAACTCGGTGATCACATCAATAAAGTAGATAAAGATCTTCGTGCGGGGGTTGCAGGTGCAACGGCAGTTGCTTTCTTACAACGTCCAAATGAAGCTGGTAAGAGCCTTGTTTCATTAGGTGTGGGACATTATAAGAGCGAATCAGCGGTTGCAGTAGGTTATGCAAGAAACTCTGACAACAATAAGATCTCAATTAAATTGGGTGGTGGTGTCAATAGCCGCGGCGATGTTAACCTTGGTGGTAGTATCGGCTATCAATGGTAGTTTCTCATTGACGCAATAAAGTAAAAAGGGGATTGAATTTTCAATCCCCTTTCTTTTGCTTCAAAATAAAACGGCAATCAGTGCCATTTTATTTCTGTTATTTATTCTGCTTATTTACGTGGCAGCTGAATTTGTGGTTCTTGGCTTGGACGATATAGCACTAAAATGTGTCCAATAGTTTGTACTGCACAAGCCTTAGTTTCACGTACAATAGCATCAATAATCAATTGTTTCAGTTCACGATCAGCGCCTGCAATTTTCACTTTAATGAGTTCATGATACGTTAAAGCGTTATCAATTTCGGCTAATACACCTTCAGTTAAACCATTATTACCGATCATGACGACTGGATTTAAGTGATGGGCAAGACCTTTTAAAAATTGCTTTTGTTTAGTAGATAATGTAATCGACATAATTTATCCTAATCAGAGAAAAAGTGCGGTCATTTTTGGCAAAATTTTGCATAATGACCAAAATTTTGATTGCGCAATTCTAACCGTAAATAGCGTTTAGAGAAAGTGATTTGATCTAATACAGGTAATATCAATATGCATCACACCGATTTTCTTTCCTCTTTCTTGTTTTCAATGAGCGTCACGCTGCCAACAGTATTGATGTTATTGCTTGGTATCGTGTTGCAAAGACGACGCATAGTCGATGATAAATTTACCGGACAAGCGACGAAAATTATTTTTAATATTACTTTACCCATTTTATTGTTCTTGAACATTACTGGCAATCCAGTAGATTTTCGTTCGCAATTATTGCCAATAGCAGCGAGTTTTACAGGAACATTGTTACTCTTTCTTATCGCAGAATTCATTGCAGCGAAGTTTATTGCCGAAAAACAAGAACGTGGTACTTTTGTACAAGGTGTCTATCGTGGCAATAATGGTATTTTAGGTTTAGCGTTATGTATTAATGCTTACGGTGATGCAGGATTAGCACCAGCTTCGATTTATGCGGCTGCAACCATCTTTTTATTCAATGTATTAGGTGTGATCACATTAAGTCGTTCTTTTGCTGATGGTCGAGTCAGCTTTTGGGAGATTGTTAAAAATGTGGTTAAAAACCCGTTGATTATAGCTATTGTACTCGGGTACATAGTGAATGGAATTGAATTACAATTTCCAAAAACATTACAAACCACAGGTAATTACCTTGCGAGTATGACTTTGCCATTAGCGTTAATTTGTGCTGGCGCCAGTGTTAAATTTAAAGGGATTGCCAGTAGCTCTCGTACTGTTATTTGGGGGAGCATTGGTCGTGTGATCATTGCACCAATTTTTATGGTTTGCATTGGCAAACTGTTTGGTTTATCAGGGATGAATATGGGGATTTTATTTTTAATGGCAGCTACTCCTATGGCAACAATTGCTTATGCGATGGTACGTGGTATGGGCGGTAGTGGTACCAGTGCGGCAAATATCATTGCGTTAACAACCTTAGGTGCTATCGTTACCTCTTCATTTGGATTGTTAATTTTGTCGCAATTAGGCTGGGTTTAAAGTAACCAATATTGTTGTGATACGATAGTTTGAAATAATGCCTAACAGGCTATTTAAAAAGAGGCTGAATTGTCAGCCTCTAAAACTTTTATAAAACAGACCGCACTTTTAAGATGGCAGATACTTGTTCTCCTTGTTTTAACCACTGGCTAATACGTCCTGTTTCCACACAAACCATCGTTTGATAGCCAGTTTCACTCATACCACTTGTAGCTTTATGCCATGGATTCCACAACACAACATCGGAGGCATTATGATGTGCAATTGCAATTGTGCGTTGTAATGCATTATCTACAATTGTAGTTTGTGCATTTTGAATATGATATGTGCAATCCACATTTTCATTGATTTTGCGAGGAGAAGGAACGGTCTCTTGTTGTTTAGTCATATTACTGACTGCTGTGGTTGGTAAACCTTGTACTTCAACTTGGTGAATATCACCAATATTGAAATAGCTATGTAGTGCCACTTGTGCAGCTTCTTGACCGTAATGTGTGAAAATCACTTCACATTGTTGGCTGAAAATCATCGTCATTTTAGCTTCAACAAGATGATCTTCACTAAATAAACCGAATTCTAACCGCACTTGTTGGGTAGCAATTTGATAATCAGTGAGCTGCCATAAGCGAATACGGGCAGTACCGTGAGAAGGTGATTTTACGGGTCCAAACCAAGGATAGCAAATAGGAATACCGCCACGAATAGCATTACCTTGTTGAAAAGATTCAATTTCACTTAGCCAGATGACATCTTGTTCAATGCCAGCAGGTTTCCAGCTAAATAGATGGGCACCTTGTAATGAAATATGTGCTGAACCGACTTGATGCTGTAAGCTAATCACTGGAATTTGATTATATTGGTACAGGCTAAGTTCAGGCGTAATTTGTTTGATGAATTGGGGTTGGACTGGATTTTGCATAAAGCCTCTTAATACTGTTTTTTTATTCAGTGTGTTATTTAGTGATAGGGGAAAATCTGCTACACTATGCCACAATTTTGATATAAATCTGAAAAATAATGGCGAATATTGAACAAATAATCAAGGTCTTTTCCGAACAGGGGGCGTTAGATCAAAGCATCCAAGGCTTTCGTCCTCGTGCAGAGCAATTGGAAATGGCAAGTGCTGTCGCAAAAGCAATTAAAAATAAGAAAGCATTAGTTGTGGAAGCTGGAACTGGTACAGGCAAAACCTTTGCTTATCTGGCACCTGCATTATTGGCAAATAAAAAAACCATTATTTCAACTGGTTCAAAAAATCTGCAAGATCAATTGTTTAAACGGGATCTACCTGCCATTAAAAACGCACTGAATTACACAGGAAAAATCGCCTTATTAAAAGGACGTGCCAATTATTTGTGTCTAGAACGTTTAGATCAAGTCATTGCGCAAGGGGTATTAGGGGATCGTACAGTATTAGCCGATTTAGCCAAAGTAAGACAGTGGAATAATGCAACTAAAACAGGCGATCTGACGGAATGTATTGAACTTGCGGAAGACAGTCCTATTTTGTCACAACTCACTAGTACGGCAGATAGCTGTTTAGGTACTGACTGTCCCAATTATGGTGATTGCTATGTCGCGTCTGCACGTAAGCGCGCGTTAAATGCGGATTTAGTAGTAGTGAATCATCATCTCTTTTTTGCTGATCTCGCGGTAAAAGAAACGGGTTTTGGGGAGTTAATTCCACAAGCGGAAGTAATTATTTTTGATGAAGCTCATCAATTACCAGATATTGCTAGCCAATATTTTGGTCAGTCTATAAGCTCTCGTCAATTATTTGATTTGTGCAAAGATATCAATATGGTTTATCGCACTGAGATTAAAGATATGGCACAGCTCGGTACAGCTTCTGATCATTTATTAAAAACCGTGCAAGATTTTCGTTTAGTGCTTGGTGAAGGTAATTTACGTGGTAATTGGCGTGAATTATTAGCACAGCCCACAGTTAAAAATAGCTTTGAGCATCTGCAAGAAAAAATTGATTTTGTATCACAAGTCGTGAAGTTAGCCTTAGGACGTTCACAAACGTTGGACAGTATTTTCGAGCGCTTGGAAGCAGTCAAAATCCAACTAAAGCGTTTAGCCGATACGGCTATTACTGGTTATTGTTATTGGTATGAAACAATCGGTCGTCAATTTGGCTTGCACATTACACCGTTAACAGTGGCAGATAAATTTGGTGAAGAAATGCAAAAGCGTGAAAGTGCATGGATTTTCACTTCTGCGACTTTAGAAGTTGGTGGCACTTTTGAGCATTTTTGTCAGCGTTTAGGAATTAGCCATGCTGAGCAGAAAATTTTACCTAGCCCATTTAATTATCCAGAACAATCTTTACTTTGTGTGCCTCGTTATTTACCTAATACGAATCAATCACATACTTTAAAGCAACTGAGTGAAATGCTATTACCAGTGATTGAAGCGAATAAAGGACGTTGTTTTGTACTTTGTACTTCTTATATGATGATGCGTGGTTTAGCGGCGTATTTTCGCGAACAGAGTAGTTTGTTGATTTTGCTACAAGGCGAAACCTCTAAAACCCAATTACTAGACCAATTTGTTTCTGAACAACATGCTGTGTTAGTGGCAACTTCCAGTTTTTGGGAAGGCATTGATGTCCGTGGTGATGCACTTTCTTTAGTGATTATTGATAAATTACCTTTTACAGCGCCAGATGAACCTTTATTAAAAGCACGAATTGAAGACTGCCGTTTACAAGGTGGCGATCCTTTTAATGATATTCAAATTCCTGAAGCGGTGATTAGTTTAAAACAAGGTGTTGGACGTTTGATTCGTGATGTGACTGATCGTGGTGCAGTAATTATTTGTGATAGCCGTTTAGTTATGCGTGCTTATGGTGCCACCTTCTTAAAAAGCTTACCTAACTTAACGCGTACCCGTGATTTAAACAAAGTGGTACAATTTCTGATGAAAATTCAAGATGGATAATAAGAATGAATAATTTAACGCTATTAGCATTAGATACCTCAACTGAAGCCTGTTCAGTTGCATTACTTTATAAGGGTGAAAAAACAAGCTTAGATGAATTAGCGCAGCGTACTCATACGCAACGTATTTTACCTATGGTAGATACATTATTAGCGCAATCTGGCATTAGTTTAAAACAAGTCGATGGCTTAGTTTTTGGACGTGGACCGGGTAGTTTTACTGGTGTACGTGTTGGTGCAGGTATTGCTCAAGGCTTGGCTTTAGGTGCAGATTTACCTGTTATTCCGATTTCTAATTTGACCGCAATGGCACAAGCAGCATATGAGAAGCTTGGTGTAGAACAGGTGTTGAGTGCAATTGATGCACGTATGAACGAAGTTTATTTTTCACAGTTGAAAGCACAAAAAGTGCGGTCAGATTTTGGCGAGTTTTTAGATTGGCAAGTTGTCAGTGCAGAACAAGTACTAAGTCCTGAGAGTATTGCCGCACAATTAGATCTATTGACTGGGGAATGGAAAACGGTGGGAACAGGATGGGCTGCCTATCCTCAACTTGCCACTATTGTAGTTGGGCGAGAAACAGATATTGTGTTACCTTCTGCACAATATATGTTATCTCTAGCCCTATTGAAGTGGCAGCAAAAACAAACAATGAGTGCATTAGAAATTGAACCGATTTATTTACGCAATGAAGTGACTTGGAAAAAATTACCGGGACGTGAATAAATTTTGAATTGAGTAAGTGTAACGGAGGTAAATTATGCAAAAACTGACCGCACTTTTCATGTCTGTGTTGTTAACAGGCTGTATCATGGCGCCGAAAGGGCTTGAGCGTGATCAATTCACGATACAACAGTTAGAGGCAATCACTGAGCAAGATTATGCTTGTCGATGTAAACAGGTACGTTTAGGTGGAAAAATTTTGTCGGCAACAGCATTAAAAGGACAAATGAGATTAGAAATTTTAAGTCTACCGATCATTTCACTTTCTGCTAAACCACATTTATCAGCACAAACTAATGGACGTTTTATTACTTATCTTGATGGTTTTATTGATCCTGCTAGTTTGAAGGAGCAATTTATTACAGTAAAAGGTCGATTACAAAAACAAGAAGTTGGTAAAATTGATCAAGTAGATTATACCTATCCTGTTGTTATGGCAAATCATTACAAACTATGGAAATTAGTACCAGAATATTACTATGACCCAGATGAAATGGCAGATTGGCGAGAAAGCCGCCGTCGTGGTTGGGGATATCCATTTTGGCGACCTGAACCACGAGTGCGTTATGGTTTATATTAAAATAAATATATTGAGAGTAAGCGGAACGAGTGTTATTGGTAAGACCAGTCATAAAATTTCTTACTTAGCATCACCGTGACGATTAAGTTATAATTTCAAGCAATTTTTGTTAAAAAATAAGGATATAAAATGGAAAAACCTTGGTTTAAAAATTATCCAGAAGGTTCACCAAGAGAGTTAGACACGTCGAAATATGATTCACTCCTTGATATGTTTGATAATGCTGTTCGCCAACATCCAGACCGTGCAGCTTATATCAATATGGGACAAGTATTAACTTTTCGTAAATTAGAAGAACGTAGTCGAGCTTTTGCCGCTTATTTACAAAATGAATTGAAACTTAAACGTGGTGATCGTGTTGCATTGATGATGCCAAACTTATTGCAGTATCCTATTGCATTATTTGGTGTATTACGTGCAGGCATGGTTGTTGTCAATGTAAACCCTCTTTATACGCCACGCGAATTAGAACATCAATTAAAAGACAGTGGTGCCACTGCGATTGTTGTCGTATCAAATTTTGCTTCAACATTAGAAAAAGTTGTATTTAATACTGATGTCAAACATGTGATTTTAACTCGTATGGGCGATCAACTTTCATTTGGTAAACGGACTTTAGTCAATTTTGTTGTTAAGTATATTAAGAAGCTAGTACCAAAATATAAGCTACCAAATGCAGTGACATTTCGTGAAGTCCTCAGTGTGGGAAAATATCGTCAGTATGTACGCCCACAAGTTGAGCGCAAAGATTTAGCTTTCTTGCAATATACGGGAGGTACGACAGGTGTTGCAAAAGGCGCAATGCTTTCACATGGGAATATTATCGTGAATTTATTCCAAGCGAATTGGATTGCAGAGCCTTTTGTAGGTGATCGTATAAAAGAGCGTAAAGCCATTATTGCACTGCCGTTGTATCATGTTTTTGCATTGACAGTGAATTGTTTATTGTTTATTGAACTTGGTATTACTGGAGTACTGATTACTAATCCGCGTGATATTGATGGTTTTATTAAAGAATTAAAAAAACATCGTTTTGTTGCAATTACAGGGGTGAATACTTTATTTAATGCCTTACTGAATAATGAAAATTTTAAAGAGATTAATTTCTCTTCTTTGAAACTTTCTGTAGGGGGAGGGATGTCAATCCAACAATCTGTGGCAACGCGTTGGCATGATACAACGGGCTGTAACATTATTGAAGGTTATGGAATGACGGAATGTTCGCCACTGATTGCGGCTTGTCCAATTAATATGGTGAAGCATAATGGTAGTATCGGTGTGCCAGTACCTAATACGGATGTACGCATCATTAAAGAAGATGGGCATGAAGCTGAGCTTGGTGAAGCTGGTGAATTATGGGTGAAAGGTGATCAAGTGATGCAAGGTTATTGGCAACACCCAGAAGCAACAGCTGAAGTGCTGCAAGATGGTTGGTTAGCTACGGGTGATATTGTTGTGATGGATAATGACTATTACTTGCGTATCGTTGATCGCAAAAAAGACATGATTTTAGTTTCAGGTTTTAATGTGTATCCAAATGAAATTGAAGATGTTGTTATGTTAAATTATAAAGTATCAGAAGTCGTCGCGATAGGTGTGCCAAATGAAGTTTCGGGCGAAACGATTAAAATCTTTGTGGTGAAGAAAGATGAAAGTTTAACACGTGACGAACTACGTAAACATTGCCGCCAACATCTGACAGGCTATAAGATTCCAAAAGATATCGAATTCCGTGATGAGTTACCAAAAAGTAATGTTGGTAAAATTTTACGCCGAGTGTTACGTGATGAGGAGCTGGCAAAACGCCCAGCTGAGTAATTCTCATTCATTTAATTTATTGGGGGCAGGATAAGCCCCTAATTTGTCGTATTAAGATGAACAGTCAAATAAAAGAAATTAAAAATAAACCGCACTTTAAAGTGATTACTACAGATCTCGCGTTAACAGAGGTTTGCCATATTGCACAACAAAAAGCAGTTATCGCATTAGATACTGAGTTTGTTCGTATCCGAACTTTATACCCCCAATTAGGTTTAATTCAGCTTTATGATGGTGAACAAATTAGCTTAATCGATCCTATGGCGATTCAAGATTTTTCACCTTTTGTTGCGTTATTAGCGAATAAAGGGGTATTAAAAGTTTTACATGCTTGTAGTGAGGATTTAGAGGTTTTCTTGCATTATTTTAATCAGTTACCAGTACCCATGCGAGATACACAAATCATGGCAAGTTTTTTAAACTTTGCTAACTCTATTGGCTTAGCAACCTTAATTCAGCATTATTTCCATTTAGAAATTGATAAGGGTGTTTCTCGTACAAATTGGCTTGTTCGCCCGCTTTCTGATAAACAATTAGTCTATGCAGCAGCTGATGTTTGGTATTTGTTACCATTGTACCAACGTATGCAACAAGATTTGGCTAACACTATTTGGCAAAAAGCAGTAGAAAATGACTGCGATCTACTATTAGCGAAAAGAGAGAAAAGTAAAGATCCTGAATTGGCTTACTTAGCAATTCCAAATGGATGGCGCTTGGATGCATTACAATTAATGCGTCTTAAACTCTTAGCAAAATGGCGGCAAGAAGAAGCGATGAAAAGAGATCTCGCTTTGAATTTTGTTGTGAGATCTGAGCATTTATGGCAACTAGCAAAACATAATCCAAAGCATACTTCCGAATTATTAGAGTTAGGTTTAACAACACAAGAAGTACGGATTCATGGTAAGAAATTATTGCATATTCTGACACAAGTGAAACGAATTGATCCGACAGAATATCCTGAAAAAATAATTCGTATTGTCGATGATCCGCGTTATAAAAAGGTATTGAAAGCATTACAAGAGAAATTAAAATCTTTACCCCCTCCAGGTTTAGCTGTAGAAGTGATTGCAAGTAAACGCAGTTTAGAAAGCTTAATTAAGTGGTGTTGGTTAGAGAATGAATCGACAGAAAACTTACCAGATTTATTGATTGGTTGGCGTAGAGAGTTTGGCTTAGCATTATTAGCAACATTAAAAAATTACGAATAGGTTTAAAATACGGTAAAAGTAACCGCACTTTGAGCAATCAAAGTGCGGTTTGTTTTAGCAAATTTTGAAGATTATTGTGTGGCTTGGATTGCGGTTAATGCAATAGTATACACAATATCATCAACTAATGCGCCACGTGATAAATCATTCACTGGTTTACGCATGCCTTGTAACATCGGTCCAATAGACACTAAGTCTGCAGAACGTTGTACCGCTTTATAGGTTGTGTTACCTGTATTCAAGTCAGGGAAGATAAATACAGTTGCTTTACCTGCAACAGGTGAGTTAGGCGCTTTGGAACGCGCAACATCTTCCATAACCGCCGCATCATATTGTAACGGACCATCAATGACTAAATCTGGACGCTTTTCTTGCGCAAGGCGTGTTGCTTCTTTCACTTTTTCAACATCAGCCCCACTACCAGAGGTACCCGTAGAGTAAGAAATCATTGCCACCTTTGGATCGATACCAAAGGCTTTCGCTGAATCCGCAGATTGAATCGCAATTTCAGCTAATTGTTCTGCAGTTGGATCTGGGTTGACTGCACAGTCCCCATAAACCAATACTTGATCTGGTAATAACATGAAGAAGATAGAAGAGACAATTGAATTGCCCGGTGCCGTTTTAATAATCTGCATTGGTGGACGAATGGTATTTGCAGTAGTATGAACTGCGCCAGAAACCAGACCATCCACTTCATTGGCTTCTAACATCATTGTCCCAAGTACAACGTTATCTTCTAGTTGTTCACGTGCCGAATCTTCAGTCATCCCTTTGTTTTTACGTAGCTCAACTAGGCGAGCAACATAGTTTTCCCGTACAGTTGCTGGATCAATGATGGTAATCCCTTTGCTTAATTGAACACCTTGTGCTTCAGCCACGCGCATCACGGATTCTGGGTTTGCTAATAATACACATTCTGCAATGCCACGTTCAGCACAAAGTGATGCTGCTTTTACTGTACGAGGTTCATCACCTTCTGGCAGGACAATACGTTTTTGCGCCTGGCGTGCGAGTTCAGTTAATTGGAAACGGAATGCAGGTGGTGATAGGCGGCGTAAACGAGATGAGACTGCTGCAAGTGAATCCACAAATTCACTATCAATGAGTTCACTGATATAGTTTTTAATTTTTTCAATACGCTCTTTATCATCAACTGGCACTTCTAAGTTAAAACTTTGTAAGGCAAGCGCAGTTTGCCATGTGTTACCTTCAACGCGGAAAATTGGTAATCCTGTACTTTCAATTGCATGTTGACACAATTTTTTAATTTGACTATCAATTTTGTAGCCACCAGTTAAAAGGACACCCGCAATTTCTACGCCATTGCTTGCTGCTAATGCTGCTGCCACAATCACATCAGGGCGATCAGCAGAAGTTACTAACAGACTACCTACACGGAAGTGTTCTACCATATTGGTTAAATTACGTGCACAGAAAGTAATGCCACGGATACGACGCTCACTAATTGCACCTTCATGAATAATTGCAGCACCTAAATGCTTAGCCAAATCAATGGCACGTGTTGCGATGAGATCGGCACTCCAAGGGATACAAGCTAGAATCTTGATTGGACTTTTTTCAAAGAGTTGATAAATTTCAGAAACTTGATTTTGTGTGTGTTGGAATGAATCAAAAATTTCAGCTAAATCAGGACGAGTACGACCAGACTCATCAATTGGCGCGTTAAATTTATTAATCACTACACCTAATAAATTTGGATTATTTTTGCTACCAAAGAGGGAAGCTGCCGCTTTAATACGCTCTTTTAATTCTGCAGGGGTTTCTGTTGCTGGTGCGGCAACTAAGATAATTTCTGCATCAAGTGCCTGTGCAATTTCATAGTTAATGCTATTGGCATAAGAATGTTTACGTGTTGGGATTAAACCTTCTACTACAATAATTTCATTGTTTTTGGCAAGTTGTTGATGGTTTTCAACGATTTTTTCTAACACAACATCCGATTGGTTTTGACCAATTAGTGATTCCGCCACACTTAACATAAATGGTTCGGCAGTTTCAATTGTTGTACTGGTGCGGATAATTGATGTAGTACGATCAATGGTATCTTCGCCTGAGTTTGGTTGAGAAATTGGTTTCATGAAACCAACTTTTGCCCCTTTTTGCTCTAAAGCGTGAGTTAAACCTAAGCTCACACTTGTTAAACCAACGCCAGCGCTAATTGGGATAAGGATAATTGTACGTGACATAATAAACCTTAAATTTGTGGATTGTTTATAACAAAAAGAAACTGCCGATAAATCGGCAGTTCATTGATCTATTTTAGATACAAAGACGAGCTGTATCCTGTGCAATAACAAGTTCTTCGTTAGTTGGAATAACGATAGCAATAGGTGTATTGTCTGCTGTAATCACACCTTCGTTACCAAAGCGAGCGGCTTTGTTCTTCTCTGCATCAACTTGGTATCCAAAGAGTTTCAAGTGATTTAATGTCAACTCACGTACTAAAGATGAGTTTTCACCAATACCACCAGTAAATACGATTGCATCTAAACGCTCACCAATAACTGCCATGTAAGAACCAATGTATTTAGCTAAACGGTAACAGAATACGTCTAATGCGCGTTTTGCTGCTGCTTCTTTGTCATAGTTATCTTCGGCATAACGGCAGTCGCTAGTGACTTCTGTTAAGCCTAATAAGCCTGATTTTTTCGTTAATAATGTATTAATTTCATTAACAGATAAACCAAGATTGTCATGAAGATAGAAAAGAATTGCAGGATCAAGATCACCAGAACGTGTTCCCATGACTAAGCCCTCTAATGGCGTTAGACCCATTGACGTGTCAATACATTTACCATGACGGATCGCTGCAATTGAAGCACCATTACCTAGATGGCAAGTAATCACATTGATTTGATCAGCTGGAACATTTAAACGGTTTGCTGCTTCTTGGCTAACAAAGAAATGGCTTGTACCATGTGCACCATAGCGGCGAACACCATGTTCTTTATATAAAGAATATGGAAGTGCGTATAAATAAGCTTGCTCAGGCATTGTTTGATGGAATGCAGTATCAAATACCGCCACATTTTTATCTTTTAAATGTGGGAACATTTTGAATGCTTCTTCAATACCAATGAGATGTGCTGGGTTATGTAATGGGGCAAATTGGACGGCGTCTTTAATACCTTGGACAACTTCATCTGTAATCACTACAGAAGAAGTGAATTTTTCACCGCCGTGAACAATACGGTGACCAATCGCAACGATATCATCTTTCAATGATGGATCTAATGGGAAAATATTATTTACAATAAAGTTGAGTGCTTCACTGTGTGCAGCTCCTGCACCTAAATCAGCGTTACCTTTTTCACCGTGTAATTTCCATTTAATACGTGCATCGTCTAAATGGAATGCTTCAGCTAATCCCGATAATTTTTCATCACCAGTTTGTGGATCTAAAATTGAGAATTTTAATGAAGAACTACCACAGTTTAAGATTAGGACTAATTTTTGAGACATAAGAGACCTATTATTTGATTTTAAGTTAAAAAAATTATTCGCTCAATAATTGAGCGAATAGGCAGATGAAAATCTGATGGCTATAGAATACACCTTTCATACAATAAAATAAATTCAATAACAGATAAAAATTAGACATTTATCAAAAAAATTATCAAAACTTAAACATTTTTTGCAATTGTTCAAAAATAAAGAAAAGTTGATGTTAAATTGAGCTGAATATTTGACTAAATTATGTTATGTTTATGTTGTTATCGTATTACAAAGGTACTATGCAATAGCACAATGAGTTTTTTTATTTTTTTTAAAAAAGGTCAGCATTATTTAAAGAGTTGGCCATTGGAAAGTAAGCTAGGAATGATTTTTCCCGAAAATCGAGTGATTAAAGCAACGGCTTTTGCGCAAAAGTTTATGCCATTTTTAGCCGTGTTTGCAGTCACATGGCAACAAGTTTACGCGAAATCCGATATGAGTGCATTAGCAATTGCCGTGTTAACAGCAATTTTCGCATTGCTGATTCCATTGCAAGGTTTGTATTGGTTAGGTAAACGTTCTATTACGCCTTTATCCCCACAAAGTGCGGTCTGGTTTTATGAAATTTGTGAGCGATTAAAGCAAGCAAACGAGGTCTTGCCTATCGTAAAAGAGCAACCAAACTACCAGAATTTAGCTGATGTGCTAAAAAAAGCGCAGCGAAAACTAGATAAAGCTTTTTGGCAAGAATTATAAGTTATCTTGCTCGTTTTATTTAAGCCTTTTTCTTTTTTCACTTATGTTCAATTTTCTTGAAATTTTCACTACGCAAACGTTTTCTTTTTTTGTAGAATAGCGCTGGCGAAAATTCGAGAGTTTTTTAGAGATATGCCAATGATTGATTATATTATCATCGCTATTATTGCATTTTCGATTATTATCAGTCTGTTACGTGGATTTATCCGAGAGGTCATGTCACTTGTGAGTTGGGTTGTTGCATTTCTTGTAGCAAGTCATTTTTATCCTTATCTCGCTAATTATTTAACTCAAATCGAGTCACTTTATATACGTAATGGAAGTGCAATTGCGATTCTATTCGTTGCTACCTTAATTGTAGGTGGGATTGTGAATTATGTTTTAGGTGAGTTAGTGGATAAAACGGGATTAACAAGTACAGATCGTGTTCTTGGTGCATGTTTTGGATTACTTCGAGGCGTATTAATTGTGGCGGCATTGTTATTCTTTATGGATACATTTACGAATTTCAGCCAAAGTGATTGGTGGAAAGAGTCAAAATTAATACCGCACTTTGGTTTTATTGTTGAATGGTTTTTTCAACAATTACAAGCTGGTTCTAGTTTTATAAACTCAACTTTAAATAAATAGAGGATAAGCACGAATGTGTGGTATTGTCGGTATTGTTAGCCAAAATCCTGTTAACCAACTGATTTATGATGCGTTAACATTATTACAACATCGAGGACAAGATGCCGCGGGTATCGTAACGGTAGATGATGAAAATCGCTTTCGTTTACGTAAAGCTAATGGTCTAGTCAGCGATGTATTTGAGCAAGTACATATGTTGCGTTTACAAGGTAATGCTGGCATTGGACATGTTCGTTATCCTACTGCTGGAAGTTCTAGTGTTTCAGAAGCACAACCTTTCTATGTCAATTCACCTTATGGTCTAACTTTAGTTCACAATGGTAATTTGACCAATTCTGCCGAGTTAAAAGAAAAATTATTTCATTTAGCACGTCGTCATGTGAATACCAATTCTGATTCAGAATTATTGCTTAATATCTTAGCAAATCATCTTGATAAATTTGAAAAATACCAATTAGATGCAGATGATATTTTTACTGCAATTAAGCGGACACACAAAGATATTCGTGGTGCTTATGCTTGTGTGGCAATGATCATTGGACATGGTATGGTCGCATTTCGTGATCCAAACGGTATTCGTCCTCTAGTCTTAGGCAAACGTGAAGAAAAGAGTAAAACAGATTATATGTTTGCTTCGGAAAGTATTGCATTAGATGCGGTCGGCTTTGAATTTGTGCGGGATATTCAGCCTGGTGAAGCGGTTTATGTGACGTTTAATGGGGATATCCATTCGGCACAATGTGCTGAAAATCCGAAGTTAACGCCTTGTATTTTTGAGTATGTTTATTTTGCGCGCCCAGATTCTTGTATCGATGGTGTATCCGTTTATGCTGCTCGTGTACATATGGGACAACGTTTAGGGGAAAAGATTGCGCGAGAATGGCAAGATGTTGATGATATTGATGTTGTTATTCCCGTACCAGAAACCTCTAATGATATTGCATTACGTATCGCTCGTGTATTGAACAAACCATATCGGCAAGGTTTTGTGAAAAATCGTTATGTTGGACGTACTTTCATTATGCCAGGACAGGCACAACGTGTGAGTTCAGTACGCCGTAAATTGAATACTATTGCTTCTGAATTTAAAGATAAAAATGTCTTATTAGTAGATGATTCTATTGTAAGAGGGACAACTTCTGAGCAAATCATCGAAATGGCAAAAGCTGCTGGTGCGAAGAAAATTTATTTTGCTTCAGCAGCACCTGAGATTCGCTATCCAAATGTGTATGGGATTGATATGCCAACTAAACATGAGCTGATTGCTTATGGTCGTGATGTGGATGAAATTGCAAGATTAATTGGTGTGGATAAATTGATTTTCCAAGATTTAGAGGCATTAACGAGTTCTGTGCAACAAGAAAATCCGGCGATTGAAGAATTCGATTGTTCAGTATTTACAGGGTATTATGTCACAGGTGATATTACACCTGAATATTTAGATAATATTGCACAACAACGTAATGATATAGCAAAGAAAATGCGTGAAAAAGACGCGGCTAATCTTGAAATGCATAATGAAAAATAAGTAATTTTGGATTGATAGAGGAGAACTCTCTCCTCATTTTTATCACATCTTCTTGATATGACATCTCTCAATGGACTAATGAGTTTGTTTTAAAGCTGTCTACGCTAGACAAAAGCTTGTGGCTCATTTTTTCTAATATTTTATGGCAAAGTATATTGCCATCTAGATCAATATTATTTATGACTAAATTCTATTATACCGCCTACATGATTAAAATTTAGCTTAAAATGAGGTGTAATACATGTGGTTAAATAAATAGTCAGCCTATCATGAACATTAATTGATTTTGGTGCATCTATTTATTTGTGTCATGAGTATATTTTTTAATTTTAATTTTAAATTTAAATTTAAATAACCTAAGTCTAATCTATTATTTTTTCTTTTGATATTTTAGTCAATTTAACTTGTTTTAAATAAGCTTTTTTACGTGTTGTTGTTAAATTAGATCTTTCATTTTTTAAATACTACGAGTAGAAATAATACGTAATCAAATATGAAGTATGCTAAAATCTTGCGTTGATATTACAATATGTTCCCTCTTAGTTATCATGAAAAATGACAAACAACGGCTAATTATTGCTATTTCCGGCGCTTCTGGTGCAATTTACGCGATCCGCCTATTGGAGGTATTAAAACCTCTTGTGCATATAGAAACACATTTGATCATTAGCAATGCAGCAAAACAGACAATTGCAGCGGAAACTGCTTACAGTATTCAACAGATTAAAGCACTTGCAGATGTGAATTATGATATTCGAGATATCGCAGCAGCGATTTCTTCAGGATCTTACCGCACTTTAGGCATGATTATTGTGCCTTGTTCAATTAAGACCTTATCTGGTATTGCACACAGTTATACAGATGATCTCATAACCAGAGCAGCAGATGTGTGTTTAAAAGAACGTAAGCCATTAGTACTTTGTGTGAGAGAGACGCCATTACATTTAGGGCATTTGCGTTTAATGACACAGGCAGCAGAAATTGGCGCCCAAATTACTCCATTAATGCCAGCTTTCTATCATCATCCAAAAACAGTACAAGATATTGTTGATCAAAGTGTGAACCGTTTATGTGATCAATTTGGCATTGAATTAGAACAAGATTTATTTCAACGTTGGTGCAGTAAAGAGAAGAGATAAGCATTGCCTGTATTAAACAGGCAGTTTTATTTCACGAATAGACATAGTTAAGCCATCAATCATTAATAATCGACCACAGAGATTTTTCCCAATTTTTAACCGCACTTTGATTGCTTCTAGCGCTTGAATGGTACCGACAATACCGACAATTGGTGCGAGTACACCAGCTTCAACACAACTTAATACATTTTCACCAAATAGCTGACTTAATTGGCGATAAGTTGGTGTATTTTCTTCATAAGTAAATACGCTAACTTGTCCTTCCATACGAATGGCAGCACCTGAAATTAAAGGTACTTTAGCTTGTTGACAACAAGTATCGAGTTGGTTGCGAATCTCTACATTGTCTGTGCAATCTAGCACTACGTCAAAGTGCGGTATGATTTCAGCCAGTTCTACAGAGGTCAGCTTTGCATTAATTGTGTCAATTTGAATATGTGGATTTAAACGTTGTAAGGACTGTTTGGCTGATTCTACTTTTGGCATATTTAAACGGCTATCATCATGTAAAACTTGGCGCTGTAAATTAGAAAGTGACACTGTATCAAAATCCAAAAGTGTTAAATGACCAATACCTGCGGTCGCAAGGTATTGGCTTGCAGCACAACCTAAACCACCTAAGCCCACGATCAGCATTCTGCTTTGTTTTAACTTTTCTTGACCATCAAAATCGACGGCTTTTAAGATAATTTGACGGTTATAACGTAGCTCTTCTTGATAGGAAAGTTCAGTCATATTAGCTCATTAAATGGTTAAAGGGTTCAATGGTCACAGTTTCGCCCGCTTCTACATTCGCACGTTCGCGTTCTAACACAATAAAGCAATTGCTTTTCACAAATGAACTGAATAAATGGGAACCTTGAAAGCCAATAGGTTGTACTTCAATTACACCTTTTTCATTGACTTGATAAAAGCCACGTTGAAAATCTAAGCGTCCTGGGACTTTTTTTATTTTTGTGGCTGCAATAGCGGAAAAACGTTGTGGCGCTTGCCATTGGCTATGACCATTGAGCTTTGCAATTACAGGCTGGACTAATTGATAAAAAGTCGCAAGTGCAGATACAGGATTACCCGGCAAACCACAGAACCACGCATTTTCTAATTTACCAAACGCGAAAGGTTTACCGGGTTTCATTGCAATTTTCCAGAAATTGATTTGACCCACTTTTTCTAGTACGGTTTTAGTAAAATCGGCTTCCCCAACAGAAACCCCACCACTTGTAATCACTAAATCGGCTTGTTGTTGTGCTTTAATAAAAGCTTGTTCAAATTCTTGCTCATTATCAGGCAAAATACCAAAATCTAATACTTCACAATTTAGCTTCTCAAGCATTAATTTAACAGCAAAACGATTGGTATCATAAATTTGCCCTTCATGTAAAGGTTGACCAACAGGTACTAACTCATCACCCGTCGATAAGATTGCCACTTTTAATATAGGAAAGGTTTTGACTTGTGAAATGCCTAGGGAAGCGAGTAAAGGAAGAGAAATCGCATTTAACAAAGCTCCTTTTGCGAGTACAACATCTCCTTGCTTGACATCTTCGCCAATTTTACGAATATTCTGACCAAGTTTAATACGTTCTGCAATAAAGGTCACTGTACCGTCCTCATTCAATACAGTTTCTTCTTGCATGACAACTGCATCTGCACCTTCTGGTAGCATTGCTCCCGTCATGATACGCACCGCACTTAATGCTGGCCACGCTTGTTTAAATGGATTACCTGCAAATGATTTGCCCACAACTACTAAAGTTGGTGATTTTGCTAAATCGGCTAGACGTACGGCATAGCCATCCATTGCTGAATTATCAAATGAGGGGACATTAATTGGAGAAATAATATCTTCAGCGCAAATACGATTTGCAGCCTGCGTTAATGAACATAATTCAACATTCTGCAGCGTTGGCTCTGGTAATATTTCTAACATTTGAGCAAGCGCTTGTTCAAGAGGTAACATAATTTGAATCCTTTAATGCATTTCGAGATGTCATGTATTTTATACTAAAAACTTTTCATACCATATAGCGATTATTCTCATTTTATTATTAAGCAAGAGTTTGTTAGAATGTGCGGATTATTTATCGGGAGTGTTAAATGAATAAGATTTCGCCAGAAGCAGAAAAAGTCCGTAATGCATTATTAAGTAAAGGGATAGAAACCCCAATGATAGTGCCAGTCCAACATAAAGATGAACGTCGAGTTGGGATTGAAAATCACATGCGTGAAGTGATGAAATTAATTGGTTTAGATTTATGCGATGATAGTTTAGAAGAAACGCCGGTACGTTTAGCCAAAATGTTTATTGATGAGATTTTTAGTGGAATGGATTATGCTAACTTCCCGAAAATTACTAACATTGAAAATCGAATGAAAGTCAGTGAAATGGTCTTGGTTAATGATATTACGCTAACCAGTACTTGTGAACACCATTTTGTCACTATTGATGGAATAGTCTCTGTTGCCTACTATCCTAAAAAATGGGTGATAGGCTTATCGAAAATTAATCGCATTGTGTCTTTTTTTGCTCAACGCCCGCAAGTACAAGAGCGTTTAACTGAGCAAATTTTATTAGCGTTTCAAACCATTTTAGAAACGGAAGATGTCGCTGTATATGTAAAAGCAACGCATTTTTGTGTTAAATGTCGTGGCATTAAAGATACGAATAGCTACACAGTCACGTCGGCGTTTGGTGGCGTATTCTTAGATGATCGTGAAACACGTAAAGAATTTTTAACACTCATTAATAAATAATAAAATTTTATTAAAACAGACCGCACTTAAAGCCCCTTGAGTTAATCGCAAGGGGCTTTGTTGTATGAGCTACAAGCACGAGTGATAAATGAAAGTATTTCTAGTCATGTCTAGAGTAGAAAGAGCTTTATTGGATTTTATCTAGTTAAAAATGTGAGATAAGTAGCAGAAGAACTTTTTTCTGCTTTAGCAATCTTCTAGATACAAGTATAATGTGATGTTTATACATCAATTAGTAGGAAATATATCAATGAAATTTATCTCTTTTAATATCAATGGGTTGAGAGCAAGACCACACCAGTTAGAGGCAGTTATTGAACAGCATCAGCCAGATGTATTGGGATTACAAGAGATCAAAGTGGCTGACGAAGCATTTCCTTATGAATTAGTGGAACATTTGGGTTATCACGTTTTTCATCATGGGCAAAAAGGACATTATGGTGTGGCATTGCTAACAAAAGAAAAACCAAGGGCAGTACGCAAGGGCTTCTCAACTGACGGTGATGATGCTCAAAAGCGCATTATTATGGCCGATTTAGAAACTGGTTTTGGTTTATTAACCGTAGTAAACGGTTATTTCCCACAAGGTGAAAGTCGCCATCATGAAACTAAGTTTCCTGCAAAAGAAAAATTTTATGCAGATTTACAGCAATATTTAGAAAAAGAACACCCAGCAGAGAATCCGATTATTATTATGGGCGATATGAATATCAGCCCAACAGATTTAGATATTGGTATTGGTGAAGAGAGTCGTAAGCGTTGGCTACGTACAGGAAAATGCTCTTTTTTACCAGAAGAAAGAGAGTGGATGAATCGTTTATACGCTTGTGGTTTAGTTGATACTTTCCGTCATTTAAATCCAGAAGTGAATGATAAGTTTTCGTGGTTTGATTACCGCTCTAAAGGATTTGATGATAACCGCGGACTGCGTATTGATCATATTATTGCGAATCATGCTTTAGCTACACGCTGTGTTGAGACGGGGATTGCATTAGATATTCGAGCAATGGATAAACCTTCTGACCATGCACCTGTGTGGGCTGTATTTAAATAAGGTAAGATGATGACATTAGAACAAAGTTGGCAAAATTATCGCTCAATGGTAAATGATAAATTGGCCATCTTTTCAATTAATCTTGAAATTTTAAAAAAATTTCCCTCAGAAACAAGTCATAAAGTCATACAATTTCAGTTTTCATATCAAGCTGATGAAAATCAATTGCCTGCTCCAGAAGCCTATCAGGATTTAATGGAGCAAGTATTTAAAGTATGGACTCAGTTGTGCGCTTTACCAAATACTTTATATGCAGGACATGTTTTTTCGGTAGGAAAAGCACAGCTATATTTTTATTGTGAGTATGTTGAGCCTTTTTTAGATGTACTACAACAGTTTGACAATATTGAGAAGATCAATATTCAAGATGATCCTAATTGGGATATTTATTTTGATTTTTTATTACCATCTCCATTAGAAATGAAAATTAATGCAACAGAAGAAGTATTAGATTTACTTGTTCAAAATGGACGCGATCTTGCTGATACTTATTTGATTGAACATGGTTTTCATTTTGAAGATGAAAATAATATGTTTCGTTTTATGGAACATGTAAACCTACAAAATATGGATTTCATTTCAATGCAATACAGTAATACACCTGTCATTATTGATGATGAAATACCATTTTATGTGGTGAAGTTAGAGCAAGAACTCAGTTTAGATAGCGCGGATATCTTTAAGTATGTTGAGGAATTTGAAAATATAGCTTCCCAATTTAATGGCGAGTATGTGGGTTGGGAATGTGATTCATTACATAATAAAGAACAGTTAAATTAAATACGATAATCTATGATGGAAAAAATAAAGAATATTATTAAGGAAAAACTAGATCTGCCTATCTCATCGATATTACAAGTGTCTTTTTTAGGTGGGATGACCAATAAAAATTATATTGTCAGTACGCAACAAGACAGCTATGTTGTAAGAATTCCGGGGGCGATGACTGAAAGTTTAATTATCCGAGATAATGAGGCTGTAAATAGTATTGCAATGTCTAAAGCTGGGTTTAATGTTGAAACTTGTTTTTTTGATGCAAAGTCAGGCATTAAAATTACTCAATATTTGTCAGAAAGTTGTACACTAGATCATCAAAACGTTAAAACATTTTCTAATTTGAAACTTATTGCAGAAAAATTATATTTACTTCATCAATCCCCAATTAAATTGGCTAATCGATTTAATGTTTTTGAGGAATTTGATAAATATGTCAATTTACTTAAAAATAAAGATGCTTTTTATCAATATAGTGAAAACATGCCAGAATTATTGGCTTTTTTCCAAATGATTAAAACCTATTTTGCTCAAAATAGAACGTCTCTTGTTGCTTGCCATAACGATTTAGTCCCAGAAAACATCCTTTTAAAAGGAGAAAAGGTGTATTTTATTGATTGGGAGTATTCAGGTATGAATGATCCTATGTTTGACCTTGCTGCGTTCTTTTTAGAAGCGAGATTGAATAAAGCAGAACAAGATTTCTTTTTACAATGTTATTTCAAGAAACAAGAAGATATTGAAGAAGCATTAATAAAGATTGCTTTTTATCAATTTACTCAGGATGTTTTGTGGTTTGTTTGGACACTCGTGAAAGAAGAAAATGGAGAGTTCTTTGAAGGTTACGGCAAGAATCGTATTGAAAGAGCAATTGCTTTTATGAAAACTTGGAAAGCCCAAGAGGTGTAAATAATGACGACGAAATATTCTGGTTATCTTTGGGGCATTTTATCTGGGTTATTATGGGGGATTGCAGGTATTTTATATGAGATGTTAAATACAACTTATCCTTTTACGACTTCTCTGACAATCATATTATCTTTGTTATTTGTTATAGAGTTCTCAGCATTTATTTTTTGTTTTGTTTCACATTATAAATTGAATTTATTTAAGGAATATGATTTTAAGAATAAACGTGTATTTTTAGGTATTGTCGCTGGCGTTATTGGTGGACCTATTGGCATGTTATGCTATTTACAAGCTATTCAATATATTGGTGTCGGGTATGCTGCACCGATATCTTCGGCCTATCCTGTTTTTGGTGCAATTCTGGCATTTTTATTTTTAAAAGACACTATGACTAAATTAGGCATACTAGGATTATGTTTGGCTATAGGTTGCACCATTTTACTAGGATTAGATGCCAATACGTCTCAGTTTTCACTTTTAGGTATTTTTTTGGCAATCGTTTGCGCCTTAAGCTGGGGAGGCGAAATTGTTATTTCATCTTATGTCATGCAATCTATTAACTCTTCTATTGCTTATTTTTTTAGACAACTTGGCTCCAGTATTGGCTATTTTATTTTGCTTTGTTCTTTTGATGTGAAGTTTTTTGGTCTTATTGAATTTTTTAAAGATAAACAATTCTCACTTATTATCCTTTTAATTATTGTTTCTTCAATGACATCTTATTTCTTGTATTATAAGGCAATTTATTTAATTAAACCAATAAGAGCTATGATGTTGAATATTACTTATGGTTTTTGGATTATCCTTATTGGTTTTATATTAAATAATACGAGTATTGATCTGACGACGGTTTTTCTTGTTGTCGGTGTTGTGTTAGGTGCAGGACTAACATTAAAAGATAAAAGGGAAAATGTATGAATGCAATTATATTAGCGGCAGGCTTGGGGAGCCGTTTTAAAGATATTACAAAAAATACGCACAAGGCATTATTGCCTATTGATGGAATCCCAAATATAGAAAGAACGATTAAATATTTAAAACAAGCTAATATAAATGATATTTATATTGTGACAGGGCATTTATCTGACCAGTTTGACTATTTACATGATAAATATGGCTGTTGTCTTTTATATAATGAAAAATATAAAGATTATAATAGTATTTATTCTTTTTTTACTGCACAGAATGCATTTTCTGATAGCTATGTTATTGATTCTGATGTGGTCTTATTTAGAAATATATTTTTGGATAAGCCTGAAATGAGTTGCTACTTTGTTGTAAAAAGACCAGAAAGTCAAGACAAAGAATGGATCCCTATTTTAGATAGTAAAGGAAAAATTATCAGAATAGATGTGACTAATGAGCCGTTGCCGAGCTTATTAGGCATCTCATATTGGGCAAAAAGTGACAGCGATAAAATTAAAATAAAATTAAAGGAATATCTTCATCCTAATATTTTAAGCCAAAGTGCATTATATTGGGATAATATTCCAATGGAAATAATATCTGAATTAGATGTGAATACAGTTGAATTGTCAATATCCGATGGCTATGAAATGGATAACTTAATCCAATATAATTTCATTTTAAATAATTTAGTTGGTAAATAATATGAGAACAATAACACTTCGTGAACACCAATTGATCACTTTAGATATTTTAAAATACTTTAATAAAATTTGTATTAAACATAATATTAAATATTCATTAGGTGGTGGTACATTAATTGGTGCAGTACGCCATCAAGGCTTTATTCCATGGGATGACGATATTGATGTATATATGTGTCGAGATGAATATGAAAAATTTATTCAAGCTTGGGAAAGTTTAAATCATGAAAGATATAGATTGTCATTAGCTGAGAGAATTGATGGTGTATCTGTTGGTGAAACCACAAAAATTTATGATTTAAAAACACATTTGGTTGAAACAAATGATGATGTTTATGGTATTTTTATTGATATTTTTGTTTGGGACGGTGTACCTGATGATCCTAAAGCGATTTTTTCAATAATGAAGAAACATAAAAGATTGAAAGCGCATTATTTTTCTATCGAAAAAAGAGAGAAAAAATATCAAAACTCAAAAATATTTAGCCATATTATTGATGTTCTTAAATCTTATTTTTTTAATAAGATGATGGAGCATATCTATTCATTTCAAAAAAGATATCCTATTAAACAAGCAAATACTATAGCAATGGTATTATTTGATTATAATAATTGGAAAAAAGCCTATATGCCTAAAGAATATTTCAATGATGTCATATATTTAGATTTTGAAGGCGATAAATATCCTGTTATGAAAGGCTATCATCAACATTTAACTGTGTACTATGGTGATTATATGCAGCTTCCACCAATAGAACAAAGAATACCGCACCATATTAAAGAAGTATATTTATTAGAAGACATATAGGTTTTATGCAAAAGATTACTTTACGTGAACATCAATTAATCGCGTTAGACATTTTAAAATACTTTAATCAAATTTGCTTATCACATGGTATCAAGTACTCTTTGGGAGGAGGGACGCTAATTGGTGCTGTACGTCATCAAGGGTTTATTCCATGGGATGATGACATTGATGTGTATATGTGTCGAGATGAATATGAGAGATTTGTTCAAGCATGGGAACAGCAACAACATGCTAAATATGATTTGTCTCTTGCGGAGCGTATTGATGGTATGATACCTGGAGAAATGACAAAAATTTTTGATAAAGAAACTCGTTTGATTGATACGAAAGGCAGAACTACAGGCATTTTTATTGATATTTTTATTTGGGATGGTGTACCAAATGATTCATATATTATTTATAACGCGATGAAAAGACATCGCCGTCTTAAACTCAGGTTTTCTTCTTGCCGTAAAAGATGGTATCACGCGAGGGAAAATACTTTTATGAGAGCCATTTTTTCTAAATTATCTCATTATTTTTTTAACAAGATGATGGCACACTTAAAGCAATTTCGAGAAAAATACCCTATTCATAAATCAGATTATATAGGATTATTTTTATCGGATTATGGTGGATGGCAAAAATCATACATGCTAAAAGAATATTTTTCTGATGTAGTCTATTTGGATTTTGAGGGAGAAAAACTTCCTGTGATGAATGGTTATCATGAACATTTAACAATGTATTATGGTGATTATATGCAACTTCCTCCGTTGCATGAGCAAAAACCTCACCATACTTTTGAAGCTTATCGTTTGAATTAGTATTTTGTATACCTGATTTTACAATAGATACAATAAAGATATTGAGCTCTGTATTATACAGAGCTTAATTTTTCTAAAACGTTTGATAGATTGATGAGTTGGATAAATCGCATATTACTTCAGGTATGAGGTATTTGTTGTTTATATTTAGTTGTATTTACACTGTAAAAGTGTACACAATATAAGTAAAATTTTAAAAATTGAGACCGCACTTTAGGGATATTTTTGGATGTTATTTACCCAAATGGACGATTAACATATAAGCAGCGATAACTAGCAAAATAAAGCCAAGTAGTTTTCTCGCTAAATCAGGCTTGAGAATACCGCGAATTTTCATTGATAAAAAGCTAGTTGCAAAAGAACTTAATACAACGAGCGTAACAACTGAAAAATTAACATAACCTATTTGCCAGCCGTAATCGAGATGAAATGGTGGAGTTTTAGATAAATAACCATAAAGGCTGCCTAAGCCACCAATAACCATCATGTAATTAGTGTAAGGTGCGATTTGATAAGGTTTTACGCTACGAAGTTGTCCAATTAATGGTGCCATGATTGAACCACCACCAATACCTGTCATACCTGCAACGCTACCGCCAAATAAGCATAAAATTGTGCCTTTTAAGCCATCATTGCTGGTTACAGTCGTATTATCAACAACAGCTTTATGCAAAATGGTACGTAATGCGAGTAGACTGAGAGTGGTCACAAAAACAGCAATAATAATATTATCATGTAGATAAAAACTGGCTTCAAAACCCAGTTGTACACCGATAATCATACCTAAAGACCATAACAACATTGATTTAATATTGATTTGAATTTTTTGTTTATAAAAATAAGTTAAATTAATTAATGCAGAACCAATAACAATAGTGAGTGATGTAGCTGCAACCATTTGTAATGGAAAGTCTGGAAAGAGAGTGTAGAGAATTGGTACCATTAGCACGCCACCGCCAATACCAAAGATAGCAGACATAAGGTTTGTGAGCATACCACAAAATATCAAGATGATGATCAGTTGTAAATCCATAACAAAAAACCTCGTAATTTTTGTGTATTATGTCCTAAGATTGATTCAGTACATTATGATCATGCTCATATTTTTAAAAAATTCTTATTTCTTATTTAATCTGTGATCCATCTCACGGCAACTATATGATGATCATCATAATTTTTTGTCTCCCTGTGTATTATGCTAAATATGTATCTGATTTAGATGCTTTTTCGTTTAGATTAAATATATAGGGGATAATAATATGTTCATCACAATAATCAGCTTTCTTATAGTCACAGGTATTGTGGCATTTATTTCATGGAAAAAGACAAAAGATGATGATTTGAGTACATCTAAGGGATATTTCTTAGCTGGACGAGGATTAAGTGGTCTAGTGATTGGCTGTTCAATGGTATTGACATCACTTTCTACAGAGCAATTAATTGGTGTTAATGCCGTATCTTATAAAGGTAACTTTTCAATTATTGCTTGGACAGTACAGTCTGTGATTCCATTGTGTTTCTTAGCACTTTATTTGTTACCGAAATATATTAAAAATGGTTACACCACAATCCCAGAATTTTTTGAGAATCGTTTTGACCGTCAAACGCGTTTAATCATGTCAACGTTATTCTTAGTCTTCTATCTATTCATTGTTATTCCTACTGCGCTTTATACTGGTGCGATTGCATTTAATAAAATTTTTAATTTAGAAACCGTATTTGGTATTACCTATGGTCAATCAATTGTTTATACCGTGATTGCAATTGGTATTGTTGGGGCGATTTATGCGATCTTTGGTGGATTAAAAGCGGTTGCAGTATCTGATACGCTAAATGCAGTTATTTTAGTGATTGGTGCACTATTAGTTCCTATTTTTGCCTTAGCACATTTAGGTGATGGTAGTATTTCTGAAGGCTTTAAAACTATTACAACGACACATGTCGAGAAATTTAATGCAATTGGTAGTGCGACAGACGCTGTACCATGGCCAGCTATGTTTACAGGTATTTTAATTGTTAATTTCTTCTACTGGACGACTAACCAAGCAATTGTACAACGTGCATTAGGTGCAAGAGATTTAAAATCAGGTCAAAAAGGTATCTTAATTGCTGCATTATTCCTATTAACTTTGCCTGTTATCCTGAATTTACCAGGATTATTAAGTTTCCATATTCTTGGTGATGGTTTAAACCCAATTGATACATCTTATCCGGCATTAGTCAATAAAGTATTACCTACGTTCTTACAAGGGTTCTTCATCGCGGCATTATTTGGTGCAATTTTAAGTACATTTAACTCTTTCCTAAACTCTGCTGCAACAATTTACTGTAAAGATTTATTGCCATCAATCAGCAGTAAAACTTGGTCAGATAAAGATCTGATTTTACATGCGAAAAAAGTATCTGCCGTAATGGCGATTTTAACAATGATCATTGGTCCATTACTTATGTTTGGTACTGATGGTATCTTCTTGTTAACTAAGCGTTTTGCTGGTTTTGTCAATATTCCTATCGTTGCATTATTTGCTGTTGGCTTATTTAATAAAACAGTTTCAGGTTTAGCTGCACGTATTGCCTTACTTTTACACGTTGTTTTATATTTCTCAATCGTCTGGGTATTCAAAGTTAAAGTGAACTTTGTTTATGTTATGGCCGCATTATTTGTGTTTGATGTTATTGTGATGCTTGTGTTAGGTAAATTTTTCAAACGTGAACCATACGAAGAAAGCAAAGAAAACAAAGAAGGTGTGGATTTAACTAATTGGGAATATGCCCCTGTTACGGTTGCCTCTTTAGTTCTTGGTTTAATCACATTATATACTTTATTATCACCATTAGGCTTAGCTTCACCAGCAGGTCAACCATTGTTGGTATTAGGCATTTATGCGGTGTTACAATTAATCATCTTATTCGTGATGCGTAAAAAAGAGGCTAAATAATGAATATTATTTACATTTTATTAGATCAAGTGAGAAAGGACATGCTTGGTGCTTATGGGCACCAAGTTGTTAAAACACCGAATATTGATCGTTTAGCACAAGATGGTATTCGCTTTAATAATGCATTTACGCCAGCTTCTGTTTGTGGACCTGCACGTACGTCATTATTTACTGGCTTGATGCCATCTTCACATGGCATTATTAAAAATGGTGAAAAAGGCGGTACTGGTGAAATTAGCCAGCAAGCCCCAAATATCGCTAAATTAGCAGGCTATAATACTTATGTAGTAGGGAAATGGCATGTAGGAACAAAATCAGTGCCAGAAGATTATGGTATTAAAGGTCATAACTTTGATGGTTACGGTTATCCAGGCAGCGGTGTTTATAAAAATCTTGTATTTAATCAACCACCAACACATTCTAATCGTTATAAAGTGTGGTTAGAAGAAAAAGGCTTTGAGATCCCAGAAGTGAGCCACGCTTATTTTGGTGATAATCCTCATCTACGTGTACAAGAGCTTTGTGGTTTTTTATCTGGTTCAAAAGAGCAAACAATTCCTTATTTCATCATTGATGAAGCCAAGAAGTATATTCAGGAATCGTTAGATGAAAAGAAACCATTCTTTACTTGGATTAACTTTTGGGGACCACATACACCTTGTATTGTCCCTGAACCTTATTATTCGATGTACAGTAAAGATGATGTGGTGTTAGATGAAAGCTTTTTTAAACCGCTTGAAGGAAAACCGGGTCACTTCCGCACAATTTCTAAAATGTGGGGAATGTGGGAAGCAAGTGAAGATCATTGGAAAGAAGTAATCACGAAATTCTGGGGATACATTACCTTGATTGATGATGCCATTGGGGAATTATTTACTTTCTTAGAGCAACATAATTTATATGAGAGTACTTTCCTCGTCGCAACGGCGGACCATGGTGATGCAATGGGCGCTCATCGTATGATAGAAAAAGGGGAGTTCATGTTTGATACGACCTATAATATCCCGATGATTGTCAAAGATCCAAAATCTGATCGAGTGAATCAAGTTGATGACAATTTAGTCTATCTGCATGATTTAACCTCAACAGTGTATGATATTGCACAGCAAGATATTCCAAGTGAATTTGAGGGGGAAACTTTATTACCTATTACACGTGCTCATCAACAAAATGATCGTAAAGGTATTCTGGCACAGTTAGCAGGGCATTTTGTTTATTTTGAGCAACGTATGTGGCGTCGCAAAGATTATAAATTAGTATTTAACGCAACGGATATTTGTGAGTTGTATGATGTACGCAATGATCCTGAGGAAATGCATAATTTATTCTATGATGAACGTTATCATAACGTCAAAAAAGAAATGCTCGAAGAAATGCGAGTCGAAATGAAGCGATTAGGCGATCCATTAGAAAACTGGGTGTATCGTATCATTGATGAAATCTAAGATAAGAAAGGCGAAATTAGCTCGCCTTTCTACTTTGTACTCGCTTAACTAAGTTGTTAGAGTGAATATTAAATCTCTTTTCTGTATTTATTATTCACTTATCATTTTAAAAACACCGCATCATAAAATAATAAAAAAAGTTACCGCACTTTTAGTCAATAAATATAAGAAGGAAAAGTATGGATAATTCCCCAATTTTGCCCACAGCGTTACAACATTGCCAATTAACTTATTTGCATCAGTTAGCTAAAGGCATGACGGTTTATCAACAAGGTGAGATCGCACAAGAGTTTTATTTTGTTAAACAAGGACTTGTTGGTTTATATCATACCCTTGATAATGGTAAAGAAAGTTTAGTGCGATTATATCGGCAAGGTGATTATTTTGGTTTTCGTACGCTATTTGGTTTAGGAGATAGCCGCTATCATTGTAATGCTAAAGTCTTAATTGAAGCTGAGATTATCCGCATTAAGCCAGAAAATATTGATCAATTCTTTTTACATAATGCTGAGCTGAGTAAATTACTTTTACAAACCTTAGCGAATGAATTACGAGATGCAGAACAACGTTTGGCAAAAAGTGCTTATTTACGTACTTTAGATCGTGTTATTGATAGCCTGTGTTTCTTAACGACTAATTTTCCTTATTACAATTGGACATATCGTGAAATTGCAGAATATGCTGGTTGTGAAACAGAAACCGCAATTCGTATTGCTAAAGCATTAAAACAAAATGGCTTGTTCACTGATCTTTTGCCAAATCATAAAGGAAAATAAGGAGTATAAGGACAAAACAGATGTCAGTCTTTTCGCGGAAAGCAAATTTTCATTTAATGGCAAAGCCAAGTAGCTTTCATTGTAATATTCAGTGTGAGTATTGTTTCTACCTCGACAAAGAACAGACCTTTGGTAAACAAACTGCGTTCATGTCGCAGCAAACACTAAAAAATTACATTAAAAATTATATTGAGTCTCATGCTAGTAATCGAGTGGAGTTTGCATGGCAAGGAGGGGAACCTACTTTACTTGGCTTAGATTTTTTCAAAAGTGCGGTGCGTTTTCAGCAAGAATTTGCGAATGGAAAAACGATTACTAATGCATTTCAAACCAATGGTATTGCATTAAATCGGCAATGGGTTGAGTTTTTCAAACAACACCAATTTCTGATTGGATTATCTATAGATGGACTAAGTGCTGTGCATAATCGTTACCGCATTACTAGTAACGGACAACCAACTTTTGAACGTGTTGTGCAGACGTTAGCGCTACTGAAACAATATCAAGTTGATTTCAATACATTAACAGTGATTAACGATCAAAATTGGCATAAAGGAAAAGAAACGTATCTTGCTTTGAAAGAACTTGGTTCAACTTTTATGCAATTTATTCCAATTGTGGAACAAGATGTCCAACAAATACAAACTTTTTCTGTACCTGCAGAGGGATATGGGCATTTTTTAGTAGATGTTTTTAGAGAATGGAAAAAAGAAGATGTGGGGCGAATTTTTGTTTTAGAATTTGATAATTTACTTGGACAATGGTTAGGTTATCCATCAACTAGCTGTATACATCAACCGACTTGTGGAAAATCATTAATCGTAGAGGCGAATGGTGATGTGTACTCTTGTGATCACTTTGTTTACCCTGAATATCATATTGGTAATTTAAATCACACTTCTTTAGCTGAATTAGTACAACGACCGCAACAACGCCAGTTTGGTTTGGCAAAGCAAACTCAATTGACCCAAATTTGTCGGCAGTGTGAATTTAGAGTTTTATGTCAAGGTGGTTGTCCTAAACATCGCATTGTGTCGTTAGTGGGCGAATCTTTTAAGCACAATTATTTATGTGCCTCTTACCGCTATTTTTTCCATCAAACAGCTGAAGATATGCAACAAATGTGTCATCAAATTCGGTTTGCAAGGGGACAATAATTGGAGGAGTGACAAATGATTAATATAACCAAAATGAAACAATTTACCCCAGAATTGACTTTATATCGTTACAACGAAAT
Organism: Pasteurella oralis; assembly: GCF_042681465.1. Taxonomy (NCBI): domain Bacteria; kingdom Pseudomonadati; phylum Pseudomonadota; class Gammaproteobacteria; order Pasteurellales; family Pasteurellaceae; genus Pasteurella; species Pasteurella oralis. The sequence goes on along the minus strand of NZ_JBHUFP010000005.1, from coordinate 288,244 downwards.
TCCCGTATTAGAATTAAGCCATCGTGTGGGAGAGGCCAAAATTGCTTTACAAGGTGCACAATTATTAAGCTGGCGACCACAAAACGAAAGTCAAGATATTCTCTGGTTAAGTGATATTGAACCTTTTATCTTAGAAAACCCGATTCGCGGTGGTGTGCCGATTTGTTATCCTTGGTTTGGTGCGGCGAAGCAGCCCATTCATGGTACTGCACGTTTACGTTTATGGCAGTTAAGCCATCACGACATCACATCAAAGCAAGTTAAGTTAGAGTTTGCATTATTTGATACGCAGAATATACTTGAAGCAAAAGCGACCATGTCCTTTACCGATAAATGTGAAATTACGTTAATACATTATGCACAACACCCCGCTCAAGCTGCACTGCATAGCTATTTTAAATTGAGCAATATCGCGCAAGTGACAATTCAAAATTTACCTCGGAATGGTTTTAATGCGATTACGCAGCAACAAGAAGATTTACCTTCTACCCGTCGGATTACTCAAGATGTTGATTGTATTTATAGTGTAGAGGAGGATGTAAATTACATTGTTGATGAGCAATTTGAACGCCGAATTAAAATTGAACATCAACATGCCAGCGAAATCGTGTTATGGAATCCATGGCAAAATCAAATGAGTGCAATGCAAGCTGAAGATTATCAACAAATGATTTGTTTAGAAAGTGCACGAATTTATCAACCCTTGAGTTTTGGTGAAAGTCTTAGTGTTGTGTTATCCAGCAAAAATCACTGAGTTTTTATTGCATAAATCTTTAAAATCCAGTAGAATTCGGTCCGTTTTTGTTCATTTTTGAACAGCAAATAATCTTCTTCTGCCAAGCAGATGAAAGTAGTATAAACTAATAGAGGAATAAGACTATTAAGACCGTAAAAAAAGCACCAGTTGCTAATCGTCCGAATCGCATTAATGATGAAATTCGAGTGAAAGAAGTTCGTTTGATTGACCAAGATGGCGAACAAGCAGGTATTGTATCAATTCAACAAGCACTAGAAATGGCAGAACAAGCCGAATTAGATCTCGTTGAAATTAGTCCAAATGCAGAGCCGCCAGTGTGTCGCATTATGAATTACGGTAAGTTCCTTTATGAAAAAGGTAAAGCGGCAAAAGAGCAGAAGAAGAAACAGAAAGTTGTACAAGTGAAGGAAATTAAATTCCGTCCTGGTACAGACGAAGGCGACTATCAGGTAAAACTACGCAGCCTGATTCGCTTTTTAGAAGATGGGGACAAAGCTAAAATCACTGTTCGTTTCCGCGGACGTGAAATGGCTCACCAAGATATCGGCTTAGAGGTGTTAGAGCGTGTTAAAAACGATCTAGCAGACATCTCGGTTGTAGAATCTGCACCGGGAAAACTTGAAGGTCGTCAAGCAGTCATGGTACTTGCCCCGAAAAAGAAATAATTAGTGCAAGCTCAAGTAATTAAGTGCGGTCGAAATTTCTAAAATTTTGACCGCACTTTAATTCGCCTAATTATTAACGTAGCGTCTTCAGATTTGAGGCTGACGCAAAGAGAGCTGACGAGAAAGTGCGAATTGCATAGTTGAAGAGGCTTGGCTGAGTGGAAGTAAAAAGATGAAGATACCATTAGTATTTAAACAATGCGGAGTTATAAAAACTTATGCCTAAAATTAAAACAGTACGTGGTGCTGCGAAGCGTTTCAAAAAAACAGCTTCAGGCGGTTTCAAACGTAAACAATCTCACTTACGTCATATTTTGACTAAAAAGACCACTAAGCGTAAACGCCATTTACGTCATAAATCAATGGTTGCGAAAGCTGACCAAGTTTTAGTAGTAGCGTGCTTACCATACGCATAAACCGTTGAGCGTACGAATAGTAAATTTTTAGTAAGGACATAACATTTTATGTCCAAAGATAAATAGACAATAGGAGATTAAATAATGGCTCGTGTAAAACGTGGTGTTATTGCAAGAGCACGCCATAAGAAAGTTCTTAAGGCTGCTAAAGGTTATTATGGTGCTCGTTCACGTGTTTATCGTGTTGCGTTCCAAGCAGTAATTAAAGCTGGTCAATATGCATATCGTGACCGTCGTCAACGTAAACGTCAATTCCGTCAATTATGGATTGCTCGTATCAATGCTGCGGCGCGTCAAAATGGTTTATCTTACAGCAAATTTATCAATGGCTTGAAAAAAGCTTCAGTTGAAATCGATCGTAAGATCCTTGCTGATATTGCGGTATTTGATAAGGTGGCCTTTACTGCATTAGTAGAAAAAGCAAAATCTGCACTTTAATTTTTAAAGTGAAGATCAATTAGGACGCTATATAGCGTCCTTTTTTATGCTTCACTCAATTGTAACTTATATAAGAGGCTATTTTGAGTCATCTGTTTGAAAAAGACTAAGTTACTTTTATTCACTTATAGTGTGCCACCGCACTAAAGTTTTCGATCTATTCCTCCTAAATTGATTAGCCTATTTATATACTATCTTCCTTCGGTGATACGAAAATTATCCATACTGACTTCTCTGTTGTTTATGAAAGCGACAAGGAAAATGAGATGATAGCAGTAATTCAAAATCTATTTGAGTAAACCTTCAGCATATTTCTTTGATCAACTAATAATCAACTAGCCATAGTTGTTTTTTGTTTTTTTTATACCTATGACTATATTCATAATGATGAGTTATTAAATGATTATAAAAAGTTTACTGTGATATTGAACATGTAAGTTGAATATATTATATCAATATATTGTTTTATATTTATACGAAGTTAAACATATTTAATGTTTAAAATTAATTCTATGTCATAATGATATTGATTTAATAAGTAATAATGCAGTGGTTATTATTGATTCTAAAATAGATCAAAATGTATTTAAATTAAGTTTGTTTTTTATTTTGTAATAAGATTTTTTATTGTTTAATAATTGTTATATTAACTCTAAATAGATTTATTTTTACACTGATTTATATTTATGCATATGAAATAAAAAATAGAAAAAATACTTGTACTAAAGATGAAATTATATAGAATCTCGTCCCGTATTTAATGAAACAGTAGGATACTGATTCATTAAATAGACTAATGGAATAATCATTGGATAAATAAAAGTAGTATAAGTAAATCAAGGAGAAAAACTTAATGAATTTATCGAAAATTGCCGTTGGAGTAGCGGTATCACTTTGTTTAATTAGTAATAGTGCGTTGTCCGAAAGTAAAAGCCTAACAGGAAAAGTATACGATAGAACTTTATCTATTGTGGATGAATGGAAAGCTGGAGGAGAAAAGAATGAAGAATTACGCAAAAAAGCTATAGAACATACAAAGCTTTTTGAAGATTTATATCATGTAAAATACAATAATTATGGCAATAAAAGGCTATATTATTTATTTGATATGATAAATGATGAAATTAATAAAAATACAAGGGATATTTCTGAAGTCATTGAAACTGTAGAAAATAATTATCGTTTTGCGAATAAATTATGGGTTGAAAAAGCAAATATTGACACTGTAGAAAAAAATTCAGCTAATATTTTAGCTAATAAAATTTCAATTGAATCAAATAAAATGGCAATTGTAGAAAATAAGGTTACAATTGAAACAAACAAAACAGCAATTGCAGATAATAAATCTAAAATTACACTTAATCGTGAAGCAATTCAAGCTGTAAATGAAAGATTAAACGCTCGTATAGATAGCTTAAATCAAAATTTGCGCCGTGGTCTTGCGACACAATCAGCATTAAATGGGTTATTCCAGCCTTATAATGTTGGTAAAGTCAGTTTAACTGCAGCTGTCGGTGGATATCAATCAAATAGCGCGATTGCAATCGGTACTGGTTATCGTTTTAATGAAAATATCGCAGCAAAAGCAGGACTTTCAAAAAGTGTTGGTGGTTCAGCATTATCTTATAGTGTGGGTGTGAATTACGAATTTTAATGATATTTAAATGACTTAAATTAATTTCTTATGAATCCGTGATTGAATGAAGAAAAAATATTCTTTGAGTAATTTATTATAGAATTAATGGATTAATTTATAACTTTGTAGTAAATTATTAATTGAATATTTTGTAAGAAAACCCACTTTAACGTGGGTTTTTTATATATTATTGGAGAGCTATTATTTCCTTTGTATGATTAAATATTAATCATATTCCAAGATGCATTTCGATATATCTTTTTTTAACAAAATAATTATTTCCCCTCTTAATAAGATAAAATGAATAAAAAATAATGCGAATATTCTGAAAGGAAAATCTAAAAACGGTAACTTACTTTAGATTTTTAATTAATAAAGATGATTTTTTATGAATTCAGATGAATATTTATACATGACGAAAATCCTTTTTCAAAGATGGATTTAATGAGTAGCAGAGGAAGAATGAGTGATTTGTTTATAAAAAAGGTTGGAACCTAAATTCCAACCTGTTGAACATTTTAACATTTATTTCATTTTATCTAATGAAACTTACTGCTATAACACTCTCATATAGTAAAAATTACTGAGTATTAGCAACTAAATTACCTAAATCTTTATCAATTAAGAATAAGCCTTTACCATCTTCACCAAGTAAATTAAGTTTATCCAAAATACCGCTAAAGAGCTTTTCTTCTTCATGTTGTTCTGCCACATACCATTGTAAGAAGTTAAACGCTGAATAGTCTTTCTCTTCAAATGTTTTACCTACTAATTCATTAATTTTTTCAGTAATTAATTTTTCATGTTTGTAAGTGATTTCAAGTACTTCTTTAAGGCAAGAATATTGGTGTGCTGGAGCTGCAATTTCGCCAATAATCGCTAATGCACCAGTTTCATTTAAATAAGTAAAGAGTTTACGCATGTGTTGCATTTCTTCTGCTGCGTGGGCAGCAAGGAATTTTGCTGTGCCATCAAAACCATTTTGTTCACACCAAGCACTCATTTGTAAATATAAATTAGAAGAATAGAACTCAAGGTTCATTTGTTCATTCAATAAATTAATAACATTTTGCGATAACATATTTTTCTCCTAAATTATAATGTTGCTAAATCACGATCAATAAAATAAAGCGAACGACCATCTTCGCCTAATAAGTTGAACTTATCAATAATACTATTGAATAACATTTCTTCTTCGTGTTGTTCTGCGACATACCATTGTAAGAAGTTAAAAGTAGAATAATCTTTATCTGCAAATGTCACTTCAACAAGTTCGTTAATTTTTGAGGTGACAAATTTTTCATGCTCTAAGGTGATCTCAAAAATTTCTTTTAATGTTTTGTAATCATTTTTAGGTGCTTCAATTTTGCCTAACAATGGCATCCCACTTGTTTCACTGACATAATTGAACAATTTTTGCATATGTTCCATTTCTTCGTCAGCATGACGTAAAAGAAATGCCGCAGCACCTTCATAACCATTATGCGCGCACCATGCGCTCATTTGTAAATAAACATTAGAAGAATAAAATTCCAAATTGATTTGTTCGTTTAGCTTTTCTGCAATTGCTTTGCTTAGCATAACTAACCCCTTTCCGTTGCTATGTTAAAAAATAATGAATAATAGATTATTATTTAATCTATATGATACAGGCATTGTATAGACGTTATTGAGAATAAGCAAGTTATTTTTATCTGAAATTTTTTGTAACTTATTAATTTATAATGAAAATTTAACAAAAACCATTCTCATTTGGAATATGTAAATGAAAGAGATTATCAATTGTCATAGTAGGAAATATTAACAATTGCAAAACAATTAGTTAGGATAGATATGCATTTTTCATTAAAACACTATTTAATGATTGAATCTGAAGATATTTTAGTGTAATTTATTTGTTACATTTTATGTATAAAAAAGTTTACATCATTTGGTCTGTTTCATAATTAATGTTTCAAGGATAATAAAAATGAATAAAGATAGCATCCATAACGTGAATATTGTTGGAGAAAAAGTACTCATTACTCCTCGTGAACTAAAAGAAAAGTTGCCTTTGTTAGCGCCACTTCGTACACAGATAGAGCAATCACGCCATGATATTGCCAATATCATCCATAAAAGAGATCCTCGTTTATTAGTGGTGATTGGACCTTGTTCTATTCATGATCCAATCGCTGCTTTAGAGTATGCCGCACGTCTAAAAGCACTTTCCGATGAATTAAAAGATCAACTCTATATTGTTATGCGAGTGTATTTTGAAAAGCCAAGAACCACTGTAGGTTGGAAAGGATTAATTAATGATCCTAAAATTGATGGTTCTTTTGATGTAGAACATGGTTTACATATTGCTCGAGAATTACTGTTAGAACTTGCTGAAATGGGATTGCCTTTAGCTACAGAAGCACTTGACCCCATTACACCTCAGTATATGGCAGATCTATTTAGTTGGTCTGCGATTGGGGCAAGAACGACAGAATCACAAACTCATCGTGAAATGTCTTCAGGTCTATCTATGGCAGTCGGCTTTAAAAATGGTACAGACGGTAGTTTGGCAACAGCCATTAATGCAATGAAAGCCGCCTCAATGGGGCATAGTTTTATTGGTATTAATCAGCAAGGTCAAGTGAATTTATTACATACTGCGGGTAACCCAGATGGGCATGTGATTTTACGTGGTGGTAAAACGCCTAATTATGAAGCTGAATTTATCGCACAATGTGAACAAGCATTAGAGCAAGCTGGGTTAGAACAAGCGATTATGATTGATTGTAGCCATGGTAACTCGAATAAAGATTATCGCTTACAACCGAAAGTTGCACGAAATGCAGTGCAGCAAATTGTAGAGGGTAATCGTTCGATTATTGGCTTGATGTTAGAAAGTCACTTGCATGCGGGTAATCAAAGTGCAGAACAACCTGTTAGCGAAATGCAATATGGTGTTTCAATTACGGATGCTTGTATTGATTGGGAAACCTCAGAAGCGTTATTACGCGATATGGCTTTAGCATTAAGTAAAAAAATAAAAGGGCGGGATAAGTGGATGCTTTAAAAGAATTAAGAACACAAATAGATCAAGTCGATCGTGGGTTGCTACAACTTTTAGCACAACGGTTAGCTTTGGTGAAGCAAGTTGGTGAAGTTAAGCATAAGCATGGATTACCAATTTATGTGCCAGAACGTGAAGCTGATATGTTACATGCTCGGCGCTTAGAGGCAGAAGCATTAGGTATTTCTGCTGACTTGATTGAAGATATCCTACGACGTGTAATGCGCGAGTCTTATACAAGTGAAAATCAATTCGGCTTTAAGAAAGTGAATCCTGCAATCAGAAAAATTGTGATCGTTGGAGGAAGGGGAAAATTAGGCAGCTTATTTGCACATTACTTTACTTTATCGGGTTACTCTGTTGAAGTTTTAGAACGGGAAGATTGGCAAAGTGCGGTCGATATTTTAAAAAATTCTAATGTAGTCATCGTGTCTGTTCCTATTGCTAATACAGTAGAAACTATCAAGCGTTTAGCACCATTTTTAACAGAGAATATGTTATTAGCTGATCTTACTTCGGTCAAACGAGCACCATTGGCTGCGATGTTAGATTATCATAAAGGTCCAGTATTAGGTTTACATCCAATGTTTGGTCCTGATATTGCAAGCATGGCAAAACAAGTGATTGTACGTTGTGATGGGCGTTTTGAGCAACGCTATCAGTGGTTAATTGAACAAATGCAAATTTGGGGCGCCAAATTTTATCCTGTAGATGCAGTTGAACATGATCATAGTATGACTTACGTTCAGGCGTTGCGTCATTTTTCTACTTTTGCTAATGGATTGCATTTATCTAAGCAACCTGTGCAATTAGCCAGTTTACTTGCTTTGTCTTCGCCCATTTACCGTTTAGAGCTCGCGATGATAGGGCGTTTATTCGCGCAAGATGCAGCTCTTTATGCTGATATTATCCTAGATAAACCTGAAAATTTAACTGTTATTGAAAGTTTAAAGCAAAGCTATGAAGAAAGTTTAGCTTTTTTTGCTAATGGAGATAAACAAGGGTTTATTGAAAGTTTTAATCAAGTCAAACAATGGTTTGGTGATTATTCTGAGCAATTTCTGAAAGAAAGCCGCCAGTTGTTACAGCAAGCTAATGATTACAGGCAAATTTAGATATAAAGCAAAGTGAAAAAGGCGGAAATTAACCGCCTTTTTTTGTATGTATTTTATCCATAAAATGAATTCTAGGCTGACTTCAGCAATATCAAAGTTGTACAAAAGTTGATCTAGTTCACAATTAAGAAAAAAATATTGGTTATTAAATAGATATTTTTTTATATAAAAACCTCCATTTTTATTATTAAAATGATGATTTCACTCCATTTTTCTCTGGCAATAATTGAATAATACCCTTCAAAAGCAGTATTTTCCTGTAATTGTTTTTTTGTTCACAATTTATATACTTGAAATCAATCATTTTTTGACCTTTCAATCATTAAAATTAACCTAAGGAGAATGAAATGAAAAGCCGTGTATTCTTGTTATCGCTATTAACGGTTTCTACCTCTATTGCTGTGCAAGCCAACACTTTTTGGAAAGCTGACTTACATGAAAATCTCACGAATGTGACGAAAGTAGCTGGACGAGATGGCTTTACTATAAATAAACCAGGGCAACCGTGGCCTGGTGTTGGACCAAACGGGGAAGCAGGCGGTACTGTTAATTTACCTTATAGCCGAATTCCAGCAATGACAATTACTGACGATAACAAAATGGTTGTGATGTTTGACTTGAGATGGAAAACGGCAAGTGATCAAAATCGTATCGATCCAGGTGTAGTGATTTCAGAAGATGGTGGGCATACATGGCAAAAAAGAACAGCTTGGAGTTTTAATGAGTCAAAATTCCCTTTGCGTAGAGCGATGGATCCAACATTACTTCATAATAATATTGATGGTAGTTTATATGTGATGCATGGTACTTGGGCAACAGGAACGAGAAATTGGTATCAGGATAGAATATCGTATTTTAATGATAATGTTTGGGCGGCAACGATCTACAAATCAACAGATGGTGGTTATACTTGGCAAAAAAACAGTGAATTTAGCAAAACTATAAACGCAGATGTTTTTTCAAAAGTTAAAAAAGATCCAAATAATCCAACAATTGGTTTTCTAGGTGGCGTTGGTTCTGGGATTGTAATGCGAGATGGTACCTTAGTTTTTCCAATTCAAACAGCTCATATTAATGGGATTGCGACTACAATTATGTACTCAAAAGATAATGGCAAGACTTGGGATATGCCTGCTATTGAGAATGCATTAGCGCCAAACCAAAGTTCGTTAGAAAACATGGTATTTGAGATTGGTGATAAATTAGTCATGACTGGTCGTGAAGACAATACGAAAAAAACCAGATGGGCTTATTATACAGAAGATTTAGGTAAAACTTGGCATGAATATAGTCCTGTTAATGGTTTTAGTACAACAACAGCGGCGCCATCACAAGGTTCATCAATTTATGTGACATTACCAAGTGGGAAACGTGTGTTGTTAGTTTCGAAACCGAATGGCAATGGGAATGATAGATATGCACGTGGTAATTTAGCCTTATGGATGTTAGATGCGAAGAATCCAGATCATAAATATGAAGTTGCAATTATTAGACCTGGGTCTGGTAATGCTGCTGGCGCGGGCTATTCTTCTTTAGCTTATAAAGAAGGCAACTTATTTATTGCGTTTGAGGATGATGGTGATATTACAGTTAAAAACTTAACTGAGCATATGAAGACTATTGAAGATAAAGCGACCGAATGGGGATTGACTGATGAAATTGCTACTGAAGTAGCGCAAATAAAGGCATTAGAACATTTAAATAAAGGACAAAAAGATACGCTTAGTGCCAAAATGCAAAGGGCAAATGATAATGCGGTTTCTGAATCTGTAGTATTAAACCGTGAAATGAAAGGATTAAAAGATGAAGCTACTGAATTGACTAAACAGTCTGCCGCAATGACTAGAGCCTTGCCTTCAAAAATCAAGCAATTTAATCGAGATGTGAATGAAGTGAGAAGCTTGACTAGTGATACTAGTGAAACTTATCTGAACTATTTAAGTATACAAGATTTGATGCGTATGTTGCGTCATTCGTTTTTAGCCCTAAATACTAAATTGGATTTTTCTAACTATGTCAAACATGTTGAAAAATTGAATTCCTATGATACGGACATTCTCTATAGTTCTTATAATAATGTTTTTGTTGAATATGATTCAGTAAACAAAAATAGTAAGCACAGTCCGTCGTTAGCAATTGGTGTTAACACAAGTTTAGGTGGAAATACACAAGCAGGTGTATTTTTTGAACATGACAAAAAAGACGGAAAAACTAATGCAGTGGGGGTAAGAACAAAATATCGCAAAGATGAGAATGTACTGTCCGCGTTCTTACGCTATAGAACAGTTAAACATGATGGCTTCATAGAAAGAAACAATAATGTGGATCTTTATATTAACTATGCTCACGAATTCAAAGTTGATAATCATCTTACGTTAGCACCGTCAGTTGGTGCTTATGCTTCTTTATCATCTAAAACATTAATTGATGAAGATGTCGCATTGAATAAGCGCCTCGTTATGGCTGGTGATGTGGGACTAAATATCGCGTATAACTTAGCAGATATTAAAGTGACTATTAGACCAAATGTTGCTTTAGTTAAAGATGGCGCTACATTATCGCAAGCTAATTACAAAGATAACCAACATAGAATTAAATCAAGCAGTGTTGTTTATGGTGTCAATGTAGGACTTGAAAAACAATTTGCAAATAGTATTTCACTTGGCACTAAATTAAAGTTACAAAAATATGGTTCACAATCTTCTGAGGTCAGTTTAGGCATTAATTTGGGTTATAACTGGTGATAAAAAAATTAATGGCTTCAGTTTTTACAGATTAAGAAATTGTAGACTTTAATGTCCTTAATAGTACCAATAAACCCACTTATTTAAAGTGGGTTTATTTTTATTGGCTAAATAGTCAAGAGTTAGCATTGAGTTGTGCTTTTGATCAAGCTGATTTCTTTTGGTTTTTTGTTATTTTTCAATCAAACCGTTATAAGATTTATGCAACAAAGTGTATAATAAGAATTATTTTTTGATAAAAATATTTGAGTTATGAGTCAATTTTTTTATATTCATCCAGAAAATCCACAAGTGAGATTGATCAATCAAGCTGTTGAGATTTTGCGTGATGGTGGAGTGATTGTCTATCCGACGGATTCTGGTTATGCACTTGGTTGTATGATTGGAGATAAACATGCAATGGATCGTATTGTAAAAATTCGCCAGCTACCAGAAGGGCATAATTTTACACTCGTATGTAGCGATTTATCTGAGCTATCCACTTACTCTCTGGTGAATAACAGTGCTTATCGTTTAATTAAAAATAATACACCAGGACGTTATACTTTTATTCTAACGGCAACGAAAGAATTACCAAGACGTTTGATGACTTCCAAACGTAAGACAATTGGTATTCGAGTGCCTGACAATCAAATTGCGTTAGATTTACTAAAAGCATTAGGTGAGCCAATTTTATCTTGTTCGCTTATGTTACCTGGTGAGGAATATATGACACAGTCGGATCCAGAGGAAATTAGAGATCGTTTAGAGCGTCAGGTGGATTTAATTATTCATGGTGGGTACCTCGGACAAGAGCCAACAACAGTTGTTGATTTAACAACAGATACACCAATCATTATGCGTGAAGGCAGTGGGTCAATCACCCCCTTTATTTAATGCATATAGTTATAAGTATAGACGCTTGTGAAAGCGACAATTTAGAGGAAATATGAAATCTACTAAAACAAATTCTCGTCAAAATCGACCGCACTTTGATAAAAAAGGACAAAGAAATACATCAAATCCAAAAGTGGTTTCTAATGTCATCAAGCCAGCGGCTAGTATGCAGGATAAACCTGTTAGTGCAGTAAAATCTACACCAAAGTCCCTTGTTTCAAAAGCGAATGTAGAAGGTGAGAAATTACAGAAAGTATTAGCACGAGCAGGTCAAGGATCGCGTCGTGAAATTGAAGCGATGATTGTTGAGAAGCGTGTTAGTGTTGACGGTAAAATCGCCACATTGGGTGATCGTATTAATGTTCATTCTGGCGTAAAGGTGCGTATTGATGGGCATATTGTGAATTTAAAACAAGCACAAAAAGAAGTCTGTCGTGTATTGATGTATTACAAACCAGAAGGTGAACTTTGTACTCGCCATGATCCAGAAGGACGCGCTACTGTCTTTGACCGTTTACCTCGTTTAACAGGAGCGCGTTGGATCGCAGTTGGGCGTTTGGATATTAATACGTCAGGCTTATTGTTATTTACGACTGATGGTGAACTAGCCAATCGTTTAATGCACCCAAGTCGAGAAGTTGAACGAGAGTATTCTGTACGTGTGTTTGGACAGGTTGATGATGCTATGTTGCACCGCTTGAAAAAAGGCGTGCAATTAGAAGATGGTCCAGCAAACTTTAAAGAAATCAAATTTGCTGGTGGTGTAGGGATTAATCAATGGTTTGATGTGACACTTATGGAAGGACGTAATCGTGAAGTCCGTCGTTTATGGGAGTCACAAGGTGTACAGGTCAGCCGTTTAATTCGTACTCGATATGGCAATATTTCATTAATGAAGTCATTGCCTCGAGGCGGTTGGGAAGAAATGGACTTAATCAATGTAAATTATCTAAGGGAGTTAGTTGGGTTACCACCTGAGGTGGAAACGAAACTTGACGTCACAAAACCTCGTCGCCGAGCGAAAACAGGACAAATTCGCAAGGCTGTGAAGCGTTATACAGAGTTAAGTAAGCGTTATAAAAAATAATTTTTCTTCTGAGCAAGTGCTGTGAGAGGACAAATGCATGAAAATACAACAACTACGTTATATTGTTGAAATTGTTAATCAAAATTTGAATGTGACAGAAGCTGCGAATGCGCTGTTTACTTCACAACCTGGTATTAGTAAACAAGTTCGTTTGTTAGAAGATGAACTTGGTTTAGAAATCTTTGAACGTAATGGGAAGCACATTAAATCACTCACGCCCGCAGGGCAAAAAATTGTTACAATCGCGCGTGAATTATTAGTTAAAACGCAAAGTATCAAAGCTGTTGCTAATGAATATACTCAGCCTAATCATGGGGTTTTACGTATTGCCACAACCAATACTCAAGCACGATATGTTTTACCCCCTGTGGTTGAACGTTTTTCTAAAAAATATCCTGATGTGAGTTTACATATTCATCAAGGTTCACCAAGCCAAATTTATGATGCACTTTTATCTGGAGATGTAGATATTGCCATTACAACAGAAGCGCAATATTTATTTGATGATGTAGTTTTATTGCCTTGTTACATGTGGAATCGTTCAGTCATCGTGAAACATGATCACCCACTTGCACAATGTAAAAATTTAACTATTGAAGAAGTCGGAAAATATCCTTTAGTCACTTACACTTTTGGTTTTACTGGCGTGTCTGATTTAGATTATGCTTTTAATAGCGCTGGGATTTTACCTAATATCGTTTTTACTGCGACGGATGCTGATGTTATAAAGACCTATGTTCGATTAGGGCTTGGTGTGGGTATTATGGCCTCAATGGCACATACCGAAGTCGATACGGATTTATTGGCATTAAAAGGTGATCATCTGTTTGCGCCAAGTGCGGTGCAAATCGCATTTAAACACAGTACCTTTTTACGTACATATATGTATGATTTCATGCAGTATTTTGCACCTCATTTGACGCGTGATGTGGTTGAGAAAGCAGAACGACTACGTGATAAGGATGCTGTGAAAAAGCTATTTGAAGGGATTGAATTAGCCTTTCGTTAAGTAGGCGTCAATTTTCAAAAAAATAGAGAAAGGGATTAACTCCATTTCTTTTTGGATATTATAGATAAAAAATGCCCACAGATTGATCGCTGTGGGCATTTTGTCTTGAATGTTATTATTTAATCACTTGGATTTTCCCTTCACTTGCAGAGTAAGCTTTGATTGAGCGATCATACATGCTTTCAGCATAAACAGGTGGAATTTGGAAGGTGCCAATATTTACCGCTTTAAGTTGGTATTTTAAGGTTTTCATTTCACCTTCTACATCACCATAACTGAGAATACGATCTTCACGCACTTCAGAATGTTGTGGATACCAACCATCAGCAGAAGCTTCTTCTACGCCAGATTGCCAAATAACTTCAAAGCCAGCAGGGTAGAGATCCGTAATAATCACATCTGTTAAATAGTCAGAAATTGACCGCACTTTAATTGTGGCATAAATGGTATCACCAATTCTGACTGAGTTTAGTGGTTGACCTTTTTCATCAGTATAAGTACGGTAAATTTCTAAGCCATCAGCCAGTGCTTTATCATCTGCTTTTTGTGGATAACCAACCTGAGTTAAAGCAAACCATGCTGGCTGGGTGCTATTATTCACAAAAGCTAAATTCATTTGTGTTTCCATTAAATCAGCAAAACGGAAAAGAGGATTACTTTGACTGATATCTTGTTCATTTTGTTGAATGTGTAATGCTGTTATATCCGTTTGGTTCTGTTGTGTATAAGCATCTAGCGCTAATAGCACCATCGCAGAAGACAATGTGTTATAACGCTGTTGATTAAGATCTTGCGCGATACGCGTTAAGACTTTATCTGATACTTTAGCCAAATGCATTGGGAAATGACGTGCAATAACATACAACATTGAACTATCTTGAATCAATGGATCACTATAACTGCGGTACAACCATTTTTCGTTACGTTCATTGGTTAGTTGTTTTATAACTGATTCAATGAGCTGATTAGCTTCTGTTTCTTGTTTTAGCATCTGATAAGCTGCGGCTAACCATGCTGCTAACATGTCACTTTGCCAGTCTTTATTATTAAAATTTTGTTCAAGTTCAGTACGAATTGACATGAGTGCATTTGAGGGGACTTGACCTAAACGTGTTAATAAATAGGCAGAATAGGCACGTTGGCGCAAATCAACTAACTCGTCTTCTTCTTGTGGAATACTTTGATATTCTAATGCACTGACAGTGTTATTAAATAAGCCGTTTTGACCAAACCAAGCTTGTGGTAGCTTGATATTACGTTCTTGCGCTTCAATTAAGAAATGTGCAACATAAGCTGTAAGGAATATTTCGCCATGATTGACATTATTCCACACACCATAACTACCATCTTGCGTTTGGCGAGTTGGTAAAAGTTTGAAGACTTTTTGTAATGATTGACGAATATCTTGTTCGCTTGCTTGTGGTAAATGTTGATGGCTGACCAGTGACAATGTATTTAATAATGGCTGATAAGCTTTATTTTGCGTGAACAAGAGAGTTGGTATTGCTGAACTGATAATTTGCTCTGTACAATAATTATCATATTGATTTAAGTAAGCTGAAACACCTTGTGTTAACACCAATGGAATTGGTGAAAATAGGGCTGATTGCTCACGATATTGTGGGAAGAGAGTAACAGGCAGTGTACTATTAACTCGCTTTCCAGCTTCCACTTTACCAAGTTGTGTGACAAATTGTTTTGGCATAATTGGACGTACAGAAAGATTGATGTTACGTACTACATCAATAGTTTGCTGTTGTGCATTTTGATAAGTGGCACTAAAACGAATATTACTTGCGCCTAATTGTTGTGTCGCTTTAATCATAAAATCGACCGTACTTTCTGACATAGGAGCAATTTCAACAGTTTTTTCTGCTTCATCAATAATATTGATTTGTGGTTCAGCATCAACTTTTACCTTCACTTGTTGAGTCTGAGTCGTGTTGTTAGCAATATTGACACTGACTTGTGCTTGATCGTCTGGTGTTAAGATCAATGGTACGGTTGGCGAGAGGATTAAATCGTTGCGTACGGCTGTTGCAGTTTCAACATGACCAAGTTGATTGCCCTCATCGCTTACTGCAATTGCCATTACTTTTAAGTTACCATTAAATTCTTCCGGTACTTGATAAGTCACGGTTTTTTCACCATTAATATCGACAATACCAGACCAATAGGTGACGGGTTTATCTGCTTTACGTTTAAATGGGTTGGTATTCGCCATTGCTTTTTTCATGGCGAGTTCCATATCAATTTCAGCATCCCCACCAGTTTGTGCAAATTGCATGACTTTACTGAACTCTGGCAGGATTAAATCCAGAATTTGTGAAGTTTGGACTTGTAATGCATTTTTCGGGAAGAAGTATTTTAGTGGGTCAGTAAACTTATAGTTTGCGACTTGTAAAATACCTTCGTTCACTGCATAAATCACCGCTTTGCTTGGCTTATTACTAGTTAATGTAAACTCAACGGTATCGCCTGATTTCACATGTTTTGGTGTTGTTAATTCGAGTTTTAAGCGACGATTATCCACATTGACAGTAAAAGGGACAACACCGTAACTCAGTGGGCTGGTGAAAATATCATGAGAATGGATATCACGCGAGAACTGTACATTAATATAGCCATTACCTTCGAAATTCGCTGGCAACTTGATTCGTTGTACAGAACTATTCGTGGTAGCCTTAAACCATTTATGTGCATAAACACGATCACGTTCAATTGTAATTAAGCCACTGCCCGCGTAAGGCGCCTGAATAGCAATTTCAATTTCCTCATTTGGTTTGAATTGCTTTTTATTCAAGCGTAGCTTCAATTCTGTGTTTTTATCCATTGCTACAGTCAGGTTTTGATTCCCGATCACCGTATAGTGAATACGATTGACTTCTTGTTCATGTTCATTGGTTAATACAAGAACAAAATCACCGCTTTTTTTCGTATTTAGACTAAAATCTAAACCAGTTGAAGCAAATTGAATTGAAGTTTGTTCAACCTCGTTTTCAACTAATTTAGACTCATATTTATAGGCACCAGAAGGCTGTTGTGTCAGCACTGAAAGGTATTGACGCTCAAATAAAGTGGCTTTCAAGCCTTCAAGTGCAATTTTTTCTAATGCAGGGTTAACTGCGATTAAGTGAACTTGTTGCGGAGTGTTTTGTTTCAAATAAGCTAAATCCACATGGCTTTTATATCCAATTAGCCAAGGTTGTGCTGACACCATAACGGATTTTACGCTAGAGACAGCGCGCCCACTATTATTCTCAAAACCATCTGCAGTGAAATACAACATTTGTGCTGTATTTTCAGCATATTGGCTTAAATCAATTGGGAAAATCGCTTTACCATCTTTATCTGTTGCCTGTTCATCTAATGTAGTCTCATACAAGATAGCTGACTTGTTACGTTGATTATCAAAGAATTGATAATCCTCATATTGACTGAATTTAGGTAATACTGGATGCAAGGTTAGCTCTGCGTTGACACGACGCTGTTGAGCTGGTGTACCAAAGAGATTAGTCAGTTTTACAGTTGCGACGAGATCACGAGGACCGATCCAACCTTCAGCTGCAACTTGATTAAATGTTGTTGCAATTTTTAGGCTATCTGGCTGAAACTCTTGTACTTGGAATGTCATAGAACCAATTTCTTTTTGCTTGTGTTGTTCGCCAATCAGCAATTGTGCAAACCATTCGCCAGTCTCAGCTACGTCGGGTAGTTCAAAATTGACAGAATTTAGACCGCTCTTATCTAAACGAACTGTCTGTTTAAACATTGTTCTACCGCTTGGCGAGATAATCTGAAATTGTAATGGCACATTATTCAATTCTGTTCGCCAATCTTGCGGTTTCGTGATAATTCCTGTATGGATAGTTTCATTTGGACGATAGATGCCACGATCATTAAATAAGTAAGCTTTTAAACTTGCCATATCTTGTTCAGTATAAATACCACCAACATCAAAACGAGAATAATCAAGACTTCGATCATGCTTATCAATTGGCAAGAAAGACAACTGGTTTTCTGTCGAAACTAAATACATTACTGGAGCCAGCTCTTGTTTAAAATGATCTAATGAGGCGAAATGCACAACCCCATTTTCATCAGAGAAACTCGTTTTAATAATTGAACCATTACGGCTGATAACAGAAACAGACGCTCCTTCAATTGCTTCCCCTGTACTGATAGATTGCACAAAGACCATTTGTGAACCATCAACAGCTTTCTTAGCGATAATGCCTAAATCAGTAAGCACAATTAAACGATAATCAGTGAATTGATTATCTGCATCATTACGCCAATCATAGCGTTGTGATGTATCGCGGAATGGGGTTGAGGAATTTTTATCCTCACCACTCACTTTTAACCAATATATCCCAGCGGATTGTATATCTGTTTTGATTAAGTTTGCTAAATCAACGCCAATATAGTTGGTTTGTTGCGGTTTCTTATTATTTACTTTGTAAACTTTTGTGATGAAATCCGCAATATGATCAATTTTTAATTGCCCTAAATCTGGATTTTGGAAATCTCCCTGATTGAGTGAAACTAGATGGCGTAATTGTTCCTCTTGAATACGACCAACTTGTAAAGTGATTTCATTGAAATTACGTGAACCTATGGTGAGTTTTTGTTCTCCTGCTGAAGAGAGTATTGCGCCTGTGCCAACAAAACCAACATGTTTTGGATATTCTGGTGCACAGATAAATTCGCCTAGTGGTTTCTTAAATTGATAGCCGCCTAATGCACTGAAATGATTGTTAACTTGCAGATAAACACAACGCTTTTCTGGAATATCGAGTTGGAAGCTCTGTGTATTGGTATAAGTAGTTTGTGTTGGCAATAATTTTAAAGCAACTTTTGGTGCTTGATTTAGCAAGTCTTGGTTAATTTGGTTATAACGCCAGTGTGTATTATTGTCAGGTGTTTTTTCAGGTAAAAGGAAGGCAGCAATATTTTGCGCAATATCGCTACCTTTGACAAGTTGGTTGAAGTTTAAACGTAAGATTTGTTCCGCTTCATTTTTTTCATTTTGTGCAATGATAATGTTGGAGGAATAATCAAGGCTAAATTTAGTCGGGACTTCTACATTAGCGAATAGTGTTCCGTCAAGCTGGTTACCACCTACAAGTGCGGTTAGATTTTGTGCAATTTTAGTCTCAATATATTGGTTATTCGTTTGTGCTAAACTCACATTATCAGAACTAATCCAAGCAACAAGATCGTTTTCGGCATAACGTACTTTGAATTTCAACGGTGAAATAACATGTCGTGTATCATCCTTATTATCACGGATTAGCGTAACTTGAACAGCCTTTTCAAATTTTTGTCGATCAACGGGATGTGAAAATGCAACACCAACAATGGCATGGCGAATATGTGCTTGATTTGGATCTTGATAAAAATGTTGTTGTGCGATTCTCGCATAAAAACTTGGGGTAGTAACGGTGAATGGTTGTTTTAGTTCTTTTACATAAGTTTGTTTTGGATTTAAAATTTTTTCATCAATTTTGATTTTGTATTCTTGCTCAGCTGGCCAATCGTTTTCAGGTTTAAATGAGAGCATCGAATCAGTATGCCAAAACCATTTTCCTTTTATTGCAGGTTCAATGCTGATTCCTTCAGTCACTTCTTTGTTAACAGCGGTAATTGGAGCGGCAGGACCAGAAAAAGAAATGACTAGTGGATATACTTCTTTAGGGTTCTCATAATAATTTGTTAATTCTATTGGGCTGATTTCAAAGTTAATGCGATTAGCTTCATCATTTTTATTGTCTTCACAGCTTGTCAGCATAAAAATCATGGCTAATAGGCTGAATAGGGAAAAGAAATATCGTTTATTCATAAAGAGATCCTTAGCAATATATAAATGATTTGATTCTACCTGAAATGTATTTCGTTGAGCAATCTTTGATCATTGTTTTTTATAAAGAACCGACCATTTCCTTGTAAATTAACAGGTGAGTTTTAAGTCGAAATATGATAAAACTATCACCCTTAGTTTTAATCCATTGAGGAACATAACATGTCATTACAACATATCATTGAAGCGGCTTTTGAAAAACGTGCTGAAATTGCCCCTAAAACAGTTGATGCACAAACTCGTGCTGCAATTGAAGAAGCTATTGAAGGTTTAGATAGTGGAAAATATCGTGTTGCAGAAAAAATTGATGGGGAATGGATCACTCATCAATGGTTAAAAAAAGCAGTTTTATTATCATTCCGTATTAATGACAATGAATTAGTTACTGGTGCAGAAACTAATTATTACGATAAAGTGCCAATGAAATTTGCTGATTATGATGCGGTACGTTTTCAACAAGAAGGTTTTCGTGTTGTGCCGCCAGCCGCAGTGCGCAAAGGCGCTTATATTGCAAAAAATACAGTATTAATGCCATCTTATGTGAATATTGGCGCACGCGTTGATGAAGGCACGATGGTTGATACTTGGGCAACAGTAGGGTCTTGTGCACAAATTGGTAAAAATGTTCATTTGTCAGGTGGTGTAGGCATTGGTGGTGTGTTAGAACCATTACAAGCAAATCCAACCATTATTGAAGACAATTGTTTTATCGGTGCACGTTCTGAAATTGTCGAAGGGGTGATTGTTGAAGAAGGTTCTGTGATTTCTATGGGCGTATTCATTGGTCAGTCAACGAAAATTTATGATCGTGAAACGGGTGAAATTACTTATGGTCGTGTTCCAGCAGGGTCTGTCGTGGTGTCAGGTAGCCTTCCATCTAAATGTGGCAAATATAGCTTATATTGTGCTGTAATCGTGAAAAAAGTGGATGAGAAAACACGTGGGAAAGTCGGTATTAACGAATTATTGCGCACAATTGATGAATAGTGTTGTTAGCTCACTTTTTTAAAACTTGATTAAAATTGCCCGCACTTTATCTTGAAAGAAATAAAGTGCGGTCAGTTTTTTGTTCGTTTATCCATGATTAACATGTTGATAAATTGTGCTACGTTGATAAATGTAATTTTTTTAGATGAGAGTAAATTATGTATGAGCATATCTTAAATGCTTTAGTCAAAATTGAAGAATATTTAGACAATGAAAGCTATAGTGTCGAGATACCAAATAATCTATTTAAAACAGATATTTTAGTTGATTACTATTATTATCCAGGGCATTTTGTCGATGTTGATGATGACGAAAAAGAGCTGATTACAGCTACCTTAGCGGATGCAGGTTATACAGATCATTATGACGCATTGGCAGAATTATTATGGAAAGCCAATATTGAACCTATTCCAAAAGAAGAATTAGTCGATGGGAATAGTTATTGTTTTATCATGATAAGTTTTGGTATTGCACCAGTTCAGGAACATTTGAAAGCGAAAAAGGCTAAATATGAGCAAGTCACTTTCTTTTGCACACCTTACACTGATAGGGAAGGGAAGCAGCGCTTTAAAATTTTAGTGGTGCCAAATACATTTGGTGACATTTTTAAAGAAATGAAGTGTGCACGTATCTTAGACATAGAGAGTGAAGCACAATTAGATAAAACGTATTGGTCACTATTAGAACGCGCTATTGGGCAGATATGCCAAACGCTGTCTATTGAAGTGACTGGTTTCGCTTTATCGAATACGACTTACCAACAAAAAACATTAGAAGCATATTCACTGTATTTAGAGCAGTTCTGCCAATTAACACAAATTCAGGATATAGACGGTTTTAAAGCACGTTGGTTAGAAATACAACAGCAACAAAAACAATTAATCCAACAAGTGAAAGATGAGGGTTTTTATGGCACAGTTAAACCCGCTTTCTTAAATTACCGTTTTCTTTTGTGTGAATTTTTAACTTCTACTTATGAAGATCATTGGCAAATGGATTATGATATGTTGTTTGATTATCTTGCTAAATATCTAGAACAACCTTTTGAACTTGAGGAAGAAGATGGCTTACAGCCTAATGATATTGCTAGAAAGTTTGAAGCTGAATCAAATTATAGTTTATTAGATATTGAAACGCGTTTGGAGAGTTATTGCTTTTTACCTTGTCTAAAGACAGATGTAGAAAGCATACTGAGCTTAGCAGAAATTTTAGATTTTCCAATCAGTAAATTAGGTGATTAAAGCAAGTAAAACGCCCTGACAACAGGGCGTTGTTGTATTATTTTTTCTTAGCAAGCATGGTGACAAATTTCATTTTAATTCGATTACCATTTTCATCGGTTTTATGTAATTCTCCCATTTCCTCATTGTATTTAACCAATTCCCAATCTTGATAATATTGTTTTAATTCCCCTTCTTTGAAAGTAAAAGAGAAAGGCATTGGGCAAGGCACATCATCAGTAGACATTGCTGCAACAATTAGATTATAACCGCCAGTATTCGTATGATTTTGCATATTTTCAATAATTTGTGGGATGTGTTCAGGGTTTAAGAACATAAAAACGACAGTAGAAAGAATGAAATCATAATTTTCTTGAATATTGGCTGAGTTAATATCATACAGTGCGGTTTGAATTAGGAGATTTTCTTTTTCTGCGGTGTCTGCTAAAAATTTAAGACTATTTTCATTGTGATCCCAGGATGTGACATTGTAACCCAATAGGCTTAAAAAGAGGGAATTTCGACCTTGACCACAACCTAGATCTAAAACTTTGCATGGTGATAGTATTTCTACTGCATGTTTCACTTCAGAATGGGTTGCTGTCATGTTGTATTTTTTGTTGAAGTAATCTTCTTTTTTACAGTGAAATTCAAGATAGCACTCTAAGTCATCAGAAAGTGGTTCAACTTTATGCCAAAGCTGTGGTTCAACAAGCGGAATTTCACTTGTTGGTGTAAAGATATGTTCACTTATCACTTCACCTGCTTCCGACAATACATAAAATTTAAGTTGACCTTTTAGAACTGTTAATTTCCCCCAGGTTCCAACTTTAGTGTTATGTTTTTCTTGAAACATTTGTGGTAGTGAGGTTGCAGTCCAAACTGGCATTCTTTTATAACAGATTAATTCGTTTTTCATAATTTACCCTTAATTTATTTTAATAGTTGACTCAAATAGTAGGATAATAAAAAAGTTTAAGGAATGCAATGCTAGCAAGGGAAAATGCGACTTTATAGGTAGAGTCACAATATGAGAGATAAATCAGATTGGAAAAATAATTTAAAATATTGTTTGCTTTAATAAGATTAACGTGTTCTAATGCATTTCGCTAGACCCGTCTTTATATAAGTTAGTTAGTACAGTTCTTCCTCGTTTACAAGCGTTAAATTTGTTACTTGAAAAGCACTCTTACTCATCTTTATTTAAGTAGCAGTTATTAGCACTACGCTTGTTTCAAGCATTAAATTTTAATTTCAATTTATTAAGAGGAAGACAATATGTCTAAATTCAATGGCACAGTAAAATGGTTCAATTCTGATAAAGGTTTCGGCTTCATCACGCCAGCAGATGGTGGTAAAGATTTATTTGTTCATTTTTCAGGCATTATCGGTTCTAATTACAGAACGCTAAACGAAGGTGATCGCGTAGAGTATAGTGTACAAGATTCACAACGCGGTCCATCAGCAATTGATGTACGAGTTATTTAATTGATACTTGTTTAGAATATAAAAAAATCCCTCAATGAAAATTGGGGGATTTTTTATACCATTCCTGCTTATTTTGAAGCATTATCAAGCTTATCTAGTATCTTATCTAGCTCAAATGCAGAGCTTAATACGGTTGTTTTTCCACCATCTTCATATACCCATAGACTATCTGCCGAAGTATTAGAAAGTCTAATTTTAATTTCAGTATTAGGATCTAAGGTCAACTGATCAATTGCGATAGGCTCATCATCTATATAAGCAGAATATACATTAAATGAATGACTTTCTTTCGTATCATTTTTTAATGTAATCAACATATTAAAATCTAAATTATTGATAAACTCATTTTTAACAAAACGACGAATATTTTGTGCCAATTGAGGGCTTGTTCTTACATTCAATTGGCGATTCTTATAACTGTATATACTGACATCATTTTGAAAGTCAGATTCATTTTTGAGTCTGCCTATATCAATAGGAATTTCAAAACTGGCAAAAGAATCAAATTGTTTCGAAAAACACTCTTTATATTTTGCTTTTGTAAATACAGTAGGAATCTTTTGTTGAGTCTTCATTAAATCCTTTGAAGGTTTTCTTGAATCTTCATGGCTGTGACAGGAGGCAATTTGTACATTTAAGACTGCTATTTCCGTGTTTATAGGTTCATTCAAAATAGATTTAAGTGATACTTCTTTTTCAATTTCTGTCTTACAGGCAGTTAAACTCAGTACTAAACAGATTAATAAAAATAGCTTCTTCATAGATTTCCTCCAGTGGGTTGTAATATAAAATTAATCTATTTATGTCTTGTTAGTGTTGATAGCTTAATAGATATATTCTGCACTATACATAGTAGAAATCACTAATTGTATGTAAAACAAACAAAAAAGAATAGTAATTAGTGGGCTAAAATTTATCATTGGAAATTAATATAAGATTAAAACTAAAGTAATTGAATGAGAATTGGGATATATTTATGAAATTTATGGTCTAAAGCCTTAATGAGAAAATACTATACCATTGCAATTCATTTTAGTTATAAGGAGTTTTTATGTTTGCAGATTGGAAAAATGATGTTTCACATGTAAGAAAATCTTTTAGCGCTTTAGGTCAAAAATATCCTAAAATGCTACAGGCTTATGCGGCATTGAATACTGCAGCTGTAGAAAATAACGTGCTAGATGCAAAGACAAGAGAATTAATTGCATTAGCTGTTGCAGTAACGACACGTTGCGAAAGCTGTATTGGTATACATGCTGCCGAAGCAGTGAAGGCAGGCGCAACGGAAGAAGAAGTTGCTGCGGCACTTGCAACCGCAATTGCGATGAATGCTGGAGCTGCATACACTTATTCATTGCGTGCATTAGAAGCGTTTAATGATCAGCAATAGTAAAAAACACTTTCATAAAAAGTGGTTTTTAGTTAGTAATGAAAAATAAAAGCCTGTAATATATACAGGCTTTTATTGTATAACTATCTATTCTATTTAGAATTTCAAGCCAATAGAGAAGCGTAGCGCGTTATTATTATATGAACGATGTACATCTTCCATTATAGGATTGTTAACACCTACTTTTTTGTAATTATTATAAGTAACTGCTGAATTAGTATGATAATATCCAAGCTCAGCTAAGAAAGACTTATATTCAATTCCGACGCCTAATCCCAAATAAAGACCGTTTTTAGTTTTAAAATTAATTGTATAAGGATGATCGTTAATACCTTTATCAAGCCTATACTCATTATGTACTGTACTAGGTGTTTTATTTAATGAATAGCCTAAGTCGCTTTTAAAATAAAATTTAGTGTCTTGATTGAGGGAATGGTTTTGTTTAAGCGTTAAATAAAGAGGAATAGAAGAGTAACGATTTACTTTGTATGTTTCTCTGATTTTAACGTTTTCCCTATCTTTAATGATTCGTTGATAATTAAAACCGTTACGTTTGATATAACCTATACCAAAGCCAAGTTCTGTTTGTGATAAAAGATTATATGTTGTTTCTAAGAAAATGCTAGCCGAAAAAGTATTTTTCTTTGAAGGGGAACTTGTAAAAAGTTCATTATTATTATCCTGAGCGAAGGCTGCTATTTCAATTGCATCAAAACGAGATGTCAGGTCAATACCAGCTTTACCATAGAAATTAAACTGACCAGTTTGAGCAGTTGCAAAAACTGGAATGAGTGACAATATTGTTACAAGTAATGATTGATTTTTCATAATAACGTTCCATGTGTAGTAATAAAAAATAAAAATAATAAGTTAGTAGACAAGCCTACTATTCCACATTGTAATTATTAAATGGTTAAGAGTAAATCTTATTGTTGACAAAATGCACTTTTTTGATTCATTAATTAAGCTGTTTTTTTATTTTTTATACAATTTTCATATTCTCAGTAGTATCTATAAAGTGTTGAATACTTTTCATCAGTCTAAAGATACACAAAACAATTTAAAGAATTAAATGAATAGCCCAAAGAATGAGCAATAAAGGTGGAACCTGATATTTAAACAGAATTTTTTGATGATTTCTTTGTCGATAGAACTTTAGATGGGATTTATATTGAAACTAGAAATATCGTAAAATAGCATAAGAACACATTTTACCTTGCTTATATGAAGTCATGTAGCTTAGGAATTTGGATTAAATAGCTTTACTACTATTAGAAGTGCTATAAAATGAAAATTAACATTCATTCCGAAGGAATAGAATGAGAGAGAAAGTCAGAATAAATAGCTATTTTTAGGATTTTAATATCTTTCTAGTAATGTGAAAAAGTAGAGAGAAAATCTAAATATAAATTAGCAGAACGATTAATTTGAGGTTAGAAACTTTTAAACCAAACTTACTATTTGATTAGCAAGGATTATGATTCTACGGAGTACATTATTTATACTTTATTGAGTAGTTTTACAATTCCAATTAAGGTGGGGAAGTCATTTTCAATAAGATAATATCCTAGAATTGGAAATAAATGGTTTTCTAGGCATTGCTAATTTTTCCCATTGTTGAAGGTTTAATGTCTTTTTTGCTTAATAATCTATAATGAGTAAGTATAAATGCTAAAACTGTCCAAAAAATAAAAAACAATAATTATTGGATACATAGTATTTGAACTATTAATTAATATAAAGTGATTGAACCTATCGATTTAGTAATTCATAAGCTTTTTTGGTTACTGTTGCTTGGTTTTTGTATTTCTTTAATCTTTGTTTTAGCTTGATTTTCAAGATAAACAGGCATTTCATCATATCTAAGAAATAATTCATCAGGTAAATTCATTGCGTTTCTCCAAATTTAGGCACAAAAAAGCCGTTATTAAACGGCTTTAGATTATGTAAATGGACTACTTGTTAGAATTTAAAGCCGATAGATAGACGTAATGCATCATTGTTGTATGAGCTATGAGCATTAGTTTTATAATGCCTAGAAACATAAGTAACCGCTGAATTGGTATGATAATAGCCTATTTCAGTTAAGAAAGATTTATATTCTATCCCTACTCCCAACCCTAAATAGAGACCATCTTTAGTTTTAAAATGAATAGTATTTCTATATGGAGGGCTATTAGCTTTATATAAAGTTTTACGTGTTTTATTAAATGAATAACCTAAGTCGCTTTTAAAATAAATTTTTGTATCTTGGTTAAGCGAGAAGTTTTGCTTAAAAGTTAAGTAGATAGGAATAGAAGAATAGCGGTTTATTTTGTATTCCTCTTTGAATAGATTATATTCATGATAATAATTAAAACCTTTACGCTTGATATAACCTACCCCTAAACCAACTTCTGTTTGCGGAAGAATGTTATATGTTGTTTCTAGAAAAATACTTGGTGAAAACGTATTTTTCTTTGAACCTCTAGCAAAATGATGATAAGACTCGTCAAATCCGCTATGTATTTTCAATGTCTCAAAACGAGAGGTTAAATCAATACCCGCTTTAACATAGAAATTAGTTTGACTTGTTTGTGCAACCGTAATTGCAGGAATTAGTGAAGATGTGATTAATATTAATGATTTAATTTTCATAGTAAACCTTCCATGCATAGTAATAATAACAATTTCACAGATGAATCCATGTTCCTTGATTATAGTTATCAAGGAGATAAGAGTATATTATCAATAAAACTCACTTGTCTAACATTTTTCTTAAGGCTAACTTCTCTTAGCTCCCTGTAAATGTGTTTTATTATAGTAGTCAGAGTGGGGCTTGACATATTCAGCAACTTGAAATTGCCTAGTGTCTTCTATTTACTTGATCTTAATTACCGTGGCTTAGTTTCTTTTCTTTTGCTCAATCTACAAGGCTTATTCACCGCAATACATAAAAAATAACTTTAGTTATGGCTCGAGGTATTTTGAAAGCTAGCTCTCAATATTAAAGAAATATTGACCTCAACAATGGCAAGGGAAGTTGCTGAATTTGTTAATATATTATCCTACGAGTTACAAAAAAATACGGATGATAGTATTGATTCCTCAGATATTATTTCTACTTATAATTATTAATTAATAAAATAAATTGCATAGTAAACAGATTCAGCTAGTTTTGGCGATAATCCACAAGAGTTTTTTGCTACTGAATATAAGCCCCTTTAATTCGTTCTCTATTCTATTCAAGTAGGTTGTTTTTGATTAACTTGTGATATATAGAGTTTTAAAACTATTTGCCTTGTTTTGATATGTATATGTAAGCGACTCTTAACTTTTATTGCTATACTTTCCTTCGTATTTTAGTATTACATTTCAAAAGCTCATTTTTTAGAGAAAGTAATACCAAAATTGTTGGCTGGGGGGGGGATATCTTGGAAAGATTACTTTGTGATTTATTAGTTTCTTATTGATTTTATTGGGAGTTTTGGATAAGTTTGGAAAGTGAAATGGTGCACTAGCTGAACCCGAATTTTAGAATTAACTAATTAATTATCAATATGTTATTAAATAAACAAATTGCCGTAGTTACTATCATAGTTACTAAATGCTTTTACCATATCAAAAGAAATATATTTTTAATTATAGTTTTAATTTTATATTTAAGTATTCACAGTATTCACAAATATAAAAAATATTATATATATTAATATCTTATATAGTGAATACTTCTTTTTTAAGTATTCACAAGTATTCATTAGTATTCACAAAGTCTAATTTTATCTCTATTTCTTCTCTTTTCTGATTAAAAAATAATCAATCAAAAATTATTTACTCAACGTTTCTAAACGTATCTAAACTATTGATTTTTAGCATATTTACTTACTCTTTTTTCTGATTATATTGTGATATGGGCTTATTATAAGCCGTCTTAATTAAGATGAAATCAGAGGAATTTTTACATGTTTAAAAAATTATTAGAGTTACGCCAGAAAAAAGCAGAACATGCTGCCGAAATGCGTGCGTTATTAGAAAACGCTGAAAAAGAAAACCGCTCTTTGACTGAAGAGGAAAGCGGTAAGTTTGACAAGTTAAAAGACTCGGTAAAACAAATGTCCGAGGAAATCGAACGTTACGAAACTGTAGCCGATGAAGAACGCAGTTTAGGTTTACAAGGTGGGAAACCAGTGGAAACAGGTGGCAAGGCACAATTAAGTAATGATGAGTTACGTCATTACATTAAAACAGGTGAATTGCGTACAAATACCCTTTCTACTACCGCAAAAGATGATGGCGGTTATTCTGTTATCCCTCAACTTGATAAGGAAGTGATGAAACGTTTAACAGATGATAGCGTGATGCGTCAAATCTGTAATGTGGTTCGCTTACCTGTAGGGGCGAAAGAGTATAAAAAACTTGTTTCCGCTGGTGGTGCGGTGGTGGCTCATGGTGATGAAGGTCAAGC
Source organism: Pasteurella oralis (assembly GCF_042681465.1). Taxonomy (NCBI): domain Bacteria; kingdom Pseudomonadati; phylum Pseudomonadota; class Gammaproteobacteria; order Pasteurellales; family Pasteurellaceae; genus Pasteurella; species Pasteurella oralis. The sequence goes on along the minus strand of NZ_JBHUFP010000005.1, from coordinate 259,066 downwards.
CCGTAATGCGACCAATGCACCTAAGTTACATGAAGTCAGTATTGCGTTAAACCCAATTTATGCTTATCCAAAAACTACGCAAGAAATCTTGGACTTTTCATCCATTGATATTCTAGGCTGGTTAACGGATGAAATTAGTGAAAGCTTTACCGAAACCGAAGAGGCGGATTTAACCTCTGGTGATGGTAGCAAAAAAGCAAAAGGCTTGTTGCAATATACCCGCTCAACCACAGCGGATAAAACCCGTACTTTTGGTGAACTTCAAAAAATGGAAGTTGCGAGTGCGGATAAAATCATAGCCGATACCCTTATCGATCTTTTCTATACCTTACACAGTAAATACCGTAAAAATGCCGTTTGGGTGATGTCTTCAACCATTGCCGCAGCACTTCAAAAACTGAAAAACAAAAATGGTGATTTTATTTGGCGTGATGGGTTAACGGTAGATGCCCCTTCTACGCTTTTAGGTCGTCCTGTGTATTTCTTAGAAACGATGCCAGCAAGTGGGGCAAATAAAGCCGTGATTGCCTTTGGTGATTTTAAACGTGGTTACTTCATTGTGGATCATGAAACAGGCGTAAGAACTCGACCAGATAATCTTACTGAACCAGGCTTTTATAAAGTCCACACCGATAAATATTTAGGTGGTGGTGTAGTCGATAGCAATGCGATTAAGTTTATCGAAACCCTAGCTTAATGAAACACACAAAAGGGGGCTAATTTAGCCCTTTTTTGTTAGAGGTACACTATGAATAAAGATTTTGAAATCCGCTCATCAGAACTTAGCGCAGAGAATGAAAAGCTTATTGGTTATGTGGTGAAATGGAATAGCCCAAGTGAATTAATGTGGGGCGAGTTTGTTGAGCAATTTGCCCAAGGGGCATTTAGTGAAACTTTATCTAGCGGTGCAGATGTGCGTGCGCTATTTGAGCATGACTACACCAAGTTATTGGGACGAACTCAAGCCAACACCTTAAAACTTGAAGAGGATAGCATAGGCTTACGCTTTGAACTTACCCCTCCTGAAACCAGTTTAGGCAAAGATTTATTAGTCAGTGTAAAACGTGGTGATATTACAGGGATGTCCTTTGGTTTTCGTGCGAAGGCTGAAAGTTGGAACTTTGATGTTACCCCTTGTCAACGTATTGTCACTAATGCGGAGCTGGTGGAAATTACTGTAACCAGTATTCCCGCATATCCTGAAAGTAACGTACAGATTGCCCAGCGTTCAATGGCACAGGCAAAAGCAAAATTACAGCCAAAAACGACCGCACTTTTAAATCGTTGGACTGAATTAGCGGAGTTGTAATATGTGGCCATTTAAAAAGAAAACAGAACAGCGCAATAGCTTAACCATTGAGGAGTTACTCTCTTATATGGGCGTGGCAAACACAGGCGCGGGGGAGTTTGTTACTCCGACTACCGCAGAAAGTTTACCCGCAGTGATGAATGCCGTTACGGTGATTGCTGAGGCGGTTGCCGCTATGCCTTGTTATTTATATCAGTTAAAACAAGATGGGCGGGAGCGTGTTTTTGATCATCCTGTGGATTTTCTGTTAAATGAAATGCCAAACCGCAGTCAAACCCCTTACCAGTTTAAATATACGATGATGCGCCATTGTTTATTAACGGGTAATGCGTATGCCGTGATTGAATGGGATAAAACGGGGCAACCTATTAGCCTTACTCCTTATCAACCTAGTGCGGTGAATATTTTAAGAAATCCAAAAGGTGACTACATTTATCAAATCACCGATCTGAATAGCAAAGTAAAAAACTACCTTCAGGATGAAATCTTACACTTACGCCATTCATCACTTGATGGCTTTATGGGTCGCTCTCCGATTGCCATTTGTCGTGAAACGGTGGGCTTAGGTATTGCCCAACAAAAGCACGGTGCATCCGTGATGAAAAATGGCTTGATGGCGAGTGGACTTATTACAACCTCCGAATGGTTAGACGAGGCAAAAGCACAAAAAGCCATTAAAGCGTTAGAGCGTTACAAAGGGGCAAAAAATGCGGGTAAAACGCCTGTACTTGAAGGCTCAATGGAATATAAGCAATTAGGCATGACTAACCAAGATGCCGAATGGTTAGCCAGTCGAACCTTTACCATTTCTGATATTGCCCGTATCTACAACATTAGCCCAATCTTTTTACAAGATTACTCCAACTCGACTTACTCGAATTTTAGCGAGGCAAGCCGTGCGTTTTTATCACAAACTTTAAGACCGTGGCTCACTAACTTTGAACAGCAATTAAAAGATGCATTGATGGTGGATGTGACCCGTCAAAGTAAACAACGCTATTTAATTGAGTTTGATACAAGCGACTTGTTACGCACAAGCCAAAACGATCGCTTTAATAGTTACGATACCGCGATCAAAGCGGGGATCATGAATCCTAACGAAGTCCGCAGACGTGAAGGGCTTGCGCCTTATGTGGGTGGTGATGAATTTAGCCAAGCATGGAAACAAACCGTAGAAGTGAAAAAAGGTGGTGGACATGGCGAGAATGATTAGAGCTGGGCGATATAACAAAGTAATTACCTTACAAAAGCGTAATTATGAAAAAGAAAGAGAAAGCAACACCTACGGGCATCGTACTCCTTATTGGGAAGATGTTGCCACGGTGCGAGCCAGTATCGAACCTTTACAAGGGAGAGAATATTTTAGTGGTCCTTTTCAGTTAGGTGAAAATATTACACGGATTCGTATCCGTTATATGCCTGAAGTAACGAGAAAAATGCGGATTAAATATGGTGATAAATATTTCGATATTTATTCAGTGATTGACAGCAAAGAAGAACACAGAGAACTACAACTTATGTGTAAAGACGGTGAGGCGTATGGTGGATATTAATAACTTAATTAAGTTACAGGAAATCAAAGCGCATTTAAATCTAGCGGATGAGTTTGATTTAGATGATGACTTATTAAGAGCTTATGCGGAAACCGCTTTAGAAGTGGCACAACGCCATATTGGTAAAACCTTTAGCGATGAGGTAACAGATAAAACTATTCCCTTCAACCAATCAATTAAGGTTGGATGCTTGATGTATATCGCCTACCTCTACGCAAATCGAGAAGCGGTAACAGATGTTGCTAACTTAAATCCAGCACCTATGACCATTAAATCATTATGGGATGTGTACCGTGAGCCTTGTGTTTACTAAGGAATGTTATGCCCTATCAACCCTTAAAGCGTTGTACCTTTCCAGGTTGTAGAAACAAGGTGAAATCTGGACGATGTGAAGAGCATAAACCAAAGGATAACCGAGTAAGTGCATCCAAGCGTGGTTATGATCATAACTGGAGTAAGTATAGGTTCCAATATTTAAAACAACATCCTTTGTGTGTGATGTGTTTAGCACAAGGGAAATATACGCCAGCCACAGTAATTGACCATATTAAACCCGTTGAGAATGGACAAGCCGATCCGTTGTTTTGGATTGAAAGCAATCACCAAGCTTTATGCCGAGATTGCCACAGTTATAAAACGAGAGTGATAGATAAACGTGGTTATGGTGTGAAGAAATGAACGCTCCCCAATTTTGGGGAACATACGAGGTGGGGGGGAATTTTGAAAAGAAATGCGCAAGCCGTCAGAACCGCCCCCCCAATCAAATTTTTACGCAAGGCAATTTTTTAGAAAATAAGGAAAGCAAATGACGAGAAAGAAAACTTATAAAACGCCTGATTTCTTGGATGATATTGCTAAAAGCCAATGGAAAGCCCGCATTAAACAGCTTTCAGAGCGTGGCGATATTATGCCCGAAGATCTCACTAATCTTGAGATTTATTGCGAAAATTACGCAATTTGGCGCCATTCTGTAGCAGATTTAGCGAAAAATGGCTTTGTTATTATCAACAGCCAAGGTACACAATCGCGCAATCCCGCCCTTTCAGCTAAAGCCGATGCCGAAAAAGTGATGATTAAAATGTCCACGTTGCTTGGGTTCGATCCTGTGAGCCGTAAAAAGAACCCCGTCACTATTGAGGGCGTGGATGCCATAGATGAGCTTTTAACATTGTAATGAGTATTTGGCACGACTACGCAGAGAAAGTAAAAAGCGGTGAGATTATTGCTTGTAAAAAGGTGAAATTAGCCGTTGAGCGATATTTTCAAGATTTAATCAATCCTGATTATTATTTTGATGAAAAAATCGTTAATCAATTTTTAGCTTTCTCTCGATTATGTCCGCACGTCAAGGGGCATTTACGCGGTAAACCAATTATCTTGAGTAATTGGCAAGTCTTTTTATTTGCGAATATTCTAGGTTTTAAGCATACAGATACAGGGCTTAGAAAATACCGCTCCGCCTATATTCAAGTGGCAAGAAAAAACGCCAAATCTACCGTTGCTGCCGTCTTGGCTAATTGGTTTTTAGTGATGGAAAAAGGTCAGCAAGATATTTACACCGCAGCGGTAAGCCGTGATCAAGCTCGTATTGTGTTTGATGATGCCCGCCAAATGTGTTTGCTTTCACCACCTTTAAGAAAACGAGTACAAATTCAACAGCATAAACTCATTTACCCGCAAAATAATAGCCTTATGCGACCGTTAGCCGCCAAATCTTCCACGATTGAAGGTACAAACCCAAGTCTTGCGATAGTGGACGAATATCATTTACACGCAGATAACAGCGTTTACAGTGCATTAGAATTAGGACAAGGGGCAAGACCAGAAGGGCTTCTATTTGCGATTACCACCGCAGGAAGTAACACCATTTCAGCTTGTAAACAGCATTATGACTATTGCTCACAAATTCTTGAAGGTAACGAGAAAAACGACAGCATTTTTATTTTGATTTTTGAGCTAGACGATGAAAGTGAAATAGATAATCCTGATACTTGGATCAAGGCTAACCCGAATATTAATCAATCTATTCCCCAAATTGATTTTGAGAATACGATTAAAAAAGCTCGTGGCATACCGTCCGAATGGGTGGAAATGTTAACGAAACGCTTTAATGTTTGGTGCCAAGGTACAACCCCTTGGCTAAGTGAAGGCAGTTGGGCGTTATGTAAACGGGATTATGAGGAAAGCAGCCTATTACATCAGGATTGTTATATGGGCTTAGATTTATCTTCAACCAATGACCTTACTAGTATTTGTTACACTTTCCCGCAAGGTCAAAAAGTGCGGTTAGTTACTCGTCATTACTTACCTGAATATCAGCTTAATAATGTGGCCAACAAAAACCGAGCGATTTACCGTCAATGGATGCAACAAGGTTGGTTACATATTACCGAGGGCGATTGTATTGATTATGACAAAATCAGAGATGATATTTTAAAAGATGCCGAGTGCTTTAATATCAAAATGATTGGTTTTGATGTTTGGAATGCCACACACCTTAGAACACAGTTACAAAGTGCGGGCTTAGACGTTGAGCCATTCCCGCAAACTTATCAACGTTTTAGCCCTGTGGCAAAATCCGCAGAAGTGCTAATTAATCGCCAAGTGATAGAACACAATGGCGATCCTATTTTAGCGTGGGCATTATCCAACGTGGTAATGGAAACCGATGCCAACGCCAACATTAAGCCAAACAAGAAAAAGGCAGCTAATAAGATTGACCCAGCAATAGCCTTTTTAATGTCATTTGGCACTTATCAGCTTGAATATGGCGATCTGATTTTTGAGCTATCCGAAGAACATCAGAGAGTATTAGAAGAATTTAATGGAGTGGAATTATGATAAAAATGTTAGGGTTAGATAAAGTCTTAAAGGATATGGATAACCTAGAGAAAAAGTTTACTAAACAGCTTAAAAAACCGATGAGAATCGCATTAAATGCGGGGGCAAAATCTTTAAAAGAAACAATAAAGCCTCTTGTTCCCGTAATGAATGTAAGTACTAATTTTAGACAAAAAGGCACAGTAAAAAATAATATCCGTTCTAAAACAAGAATAGCAAAGAACGCTAAAAGTGGTTATACGGTGGTGGGAGTCATGCGCCCTAAAGGTCAACGAATGGCAAGGATTGGGGAAAATACCCGAGATAAACGAGATCCGTTTTACTGGTGGATGGTCGAATTTGGTACAAAGAAAATGACAGGTCGCCATTATATGGAAAAAGGTGGCAATAAAGGGATAGAAAAAGCAACAAGAGTTGTAGAAGAAAGATTTATACAAGAGTTAAAAAAACTCTAAATACAGAAATGAAAAAGGCGGTATATACCGCCTTTAATTCAAAACGTTTAGAGGAGTTCTCAACATAGCTAAATCATGGAGCGATTCAGGTACATCATCTACTGAAGTTGACGTAAAGCAATGTCTAGCTATTCCCCTACTACAAAACATCGTAGCATTAAAATTATACAAAAATAATCACCTATTTTCTATACCTTTTAATATTTTACTGTGTTTTTATTCAGTGTTAGAATAAAACAAACGCACCTAGGGTAGCTCCCGAAAGCAAGAAACCTTATCTTGTTGGTGCGGTCTTATCATAAGGGAAAATGCGAAAGGGGCATTTATGAAATACGTAATTGTTGATATTGAAACAGCAAATCCGAATATTACTAGCATTTGCCAAATAGCACTCGTTACCTACAAAAATGGGCAAATCACAGACCAATGGCATACCTTAATCAATCCTAAAACCTATTTTCACTATATGAATGTGGCAATCCACGGTATAGATGAAAGAACAGTAAAGAACGCCCCGACACTTTCAGATGTGGCAGATACAATCAAAGCAAAATTTGCGGATAATATAATTTGTTCTTATGGTGCATTTGATCGCAGTTCGCTTACTCGAATTTTCCCCGAATTATCAAATCAATGGCTGGATATTGTGCGAGTAGTCCGTCGTTCTTGGAATCAAGAATTTGCTAAATACGGTTATGGATTGGCGAGTATGGCAAGTGCATTAAAAATTAAACAAAGCAATCACCACGATGCGTTAGATGATGTGCTAGTGGCTGGTGAAATCCTAAAGAAAGCATTAACAGATAGTCAGCAAGATTTAGATTTTTGGTTAGAAAGAGTAAGAAAACCGATTGATCTCGATAATTACCAAAAAGCCCACAGCAAATTAGAAGGAAACCCTGAAGGTGAGTTATACGGTGAAACGATAGTATTCACTGGTGAATTATCGATACCAAGAGCTAAAGCGGCAGAATTAGCGGCTCAAGCTGGTTGTAATGTTGCAACAGGCGTAAGTAAGAAAGTAACATTGCTTGTTATTGGTGAGCAAGATTTAACAAAACTCAATGGAAAAGAGCTTAGTAGCAAAGAAATCAAGGCTAGGGAACTAATAGAAAAAGGATACCCTATTCAATTACTTTCAGAAAATGATTTTATCAGGTTAATAAAGGAGTAAATTATGAAAATAGATCTTCTAAATAAATTGATAAAGATAATGGAGGTTTTAGATGATGAGATAAAGGATTCTGCTATTTTTGAAGATGCTACAAATAAAACAATAGAAGCTTTAAAAAAAATAGATTTTTCCCCTGAAGATATTATAAGTGCAGCTATTGATGGGGAAATTGATAATACAAGCCATCAGATGACCTTGTTTAATTATTTAAAATTTCAAGAAACAATATTTAAAGTTATACTAGATGAACAATTAGAAAAAATGGAGAATGATTTAAAGTTTATTCTTTTTGATGATTCCAAATTAATGAGAGAGGAATTAGCCCTTAGAAAGAAACGAGCTATTTTTTTTCTTAAAATTTTTCAAATGACCTCTACTATGATTGAGCAAAAGATAAAAGAACTTCGCATTCTTTCTGATGTATCTCCTACTATTGATCGCAAGCTAAAAGGTAAATCACAAAAATCAAAAAAAGCAAAGCAATTAGATGCTGAAGAGTTAGCAAAAGTACTATGGGCAAAAGCCCCAGAAATTACCCAAGAGAATATGGCTTACCAAATTAAAGATAAGTTAGATTTAACGCAAACTATACAAACAATAATCCGTTGGATTAAACCACACCAACCACCTAAATAGCTAAAGCTATGATCAAAAGCAACTTATTAACTATGAAAAGTTGCTTTTGTGCTTTTATAAGCAACTTATGTATTTTTATAAGCAACTTATGCGTTTTACAACCTTTCAAAATTCCCTTTAAATACCCCTCGTAACGTTACAGAACTAAACATTTCATGACTTACGAGGAGTATTTTTTATGAGCGAGGCTCAAACCTTATCCCAAAAACTCATCGCTGGCAAAGAAGTCACCAAAATTGTTGGCTTTGGTCGCACCAAACTTAATTTACTGGTTAAGGCTGGTAAATTCCCTCAACCAATCCGTTTTTCAGACAACTTTATCCGCTGGGATTTAGAGGAAGTAAATGCGTGGATTGAACAACAAAAAGCAATGCGAGGTGCTTAATGACTCGTTTAATGGCCGTGTTGTTCGCATTAGTGCGTAACCCTCATTTAGGTATTAGTGAAAAAGAATCTTATTTTGAAGTTCATTTCCTTAATGCCCGCAATGAAGTTAGCGAGTTAGAACGTACTTTGGATATGAAGTTAGAGAGAGTGCGTGAGGAAAGCGCAGCGGGTCGCCATTATACCCGCTACTTACCGAAAGATGCCGACCAAATCCGCAAACTTGCTGGGCTTTATAACTTAAAACTGAAATTCCAACAGGAGAAATATAAACGTTATTTAGATGAACCATTATTTAGTGATGATGATATTCAAAGAGCCATCAACCTATTAGGAGAAACCAAGTGATTATAGAAGAAAGATTAATAGAGGAAGTAAACCAACATCCTTTAATTATTACACAAAAATTAGTCTATCCAAATTTTGAGATGTCCTATGATGAAGAAAGTGATGTGTTTTATTTAAAGTTTAACTTAGATAAAAACAAACTTTTCTGTGATGAATATGGCATTGATTGCTTAGATCTTTTACTTACTATTTTGGCGTTTAAGCAAAGCACTTGCGATGTTCCATTATTAGTAACAAAGCAAGATTTAGATCTTATTTATTCATTAGAAATAAAAAATCCAATCATTAATTTAGATGACTCAAATATAACATTGCAGTAAGTCATAAAAAAAGGCTCGATATGCGGTCGAGCCTTATCACTTGCTGATATTCAATACAAAGATTTAAAAGGATTCTACAAATATGCCTAAATGTAAAATCGCCAGATTTAATATGAAATTAAATCAAATATATTTTATCAACTTACTAAATAATATCAATGACATCACATCATTTATCCATCAATACAAAGCAATTAATCAACCTTTAGGCTCTATGCCTCTCGATGCTAATTCTTTGCGGATTATTCTTTTTATCCAAGCTGAAACCGAGGCATCACCATCTTGGGAAACAGCATTATTTATTGCCTTCTCAAGTTGTGGATCTACTCTCAATGCTATTTGTTTATTGCCTTTTGTTTTAAAAGTGGTTGACATGGGGTCATCACCTCGTTATAGTTTATCAAGTGTCAACCAATTGTATTGCAATAGACATCAAAAAGCAACGAGGCTTAGAAGTGTCGTTACCACTAATAAGCCTCTAACCAACAATCTTACTAAGGATAAGACTATGGCTAACCTTAATTATACAGGGTTTACCTATATTTTTATAGGTATTCTCCGCACAGATCTATCTAATCAACTTCATAAACTCCGCATTCCAGCCGAAAGCGAATTACAGGCACGCAAAAAATTAGCCCGTGATTATGTTTTAGTGTTTGCTGGAAAAATCCCAGTTAAGACAGAGGAGGGCTTGTCAATCGTTGGGAATCGTTGTAGTATTCAAGGTACTACAACAAAAGACGGCAGCCGCAGCCGTTATTCAAGCGGTATTTTTTTACCTCAAATTTACCTTTCAAAAGGAAATGGGGCATATCCCCACACCTTTCAAAAAGCTGAATTTGTGGAATGGTTGATACGCCGAAATAAGCCGAGCAATTGGACGAATAAGGCGAGCCGATCTTTTGCGGTAGTTGAGACCATTTCACACCCTACTAAGGGCAGAAATCTTTTACTAACTAAACAAAAGAGAAATCCCACAATGAAAACCAGTCAAAAATCTACCGCACTTTTAGCGGTTCGTTCACGCACACCTATTGTTTTTACTCCTGCTATGGAGGTGACTTATGCGTAATGATTTACCCTTCCAATTTGATTTACTACAAAACGCAGTAGAACGCCTAAATCAGCCGATTGTGTTACTCAACGTCCTACGCAATTACACTGCGCTAGAAAAACTAGATTACAGCGAGCTAGAACAGCTACTACATGCGACGGAAACCTTGCTACAAAAAAGCCAAAATGAAATTCAATCACGCATTGACTTTATGTTAAGTAAAGGGGGCGAACATGCGTAAAGCAAAAACCGTTAAACCTTTTAAACCTGAATACCAACCTACTTTTGAGCAGTTAGCAAAAGCAGTAGAGAAAACAGAGTTTTATTTAAGTTTTGCGAAAGATTATATCCGCAATGGTTATTTCAAAGGCACTGCAGATGCACTAAAAGCAATTAAGAAAGAAGTCACAAAAGGATTAAAAGAAAACAAAGGGGGCGAACATGCGTAAATACAGCGTAATCACTTATCGAGAAGATGAAACCATAGAAGGTCAACCATTCATTATCGCCACAGGGAAAACACACCAAGAGGCCGTAAAAATCGCACGTGAGGCAATGGATAACGATCCGCTTGTCTATGGTTCAACATTGAGAGTAGAGCATTCCCCTTATGAAATCACTGTTTTTAATAAACAAGGCGAAATTGCCTTTACTGGTGAATATCCTACCTATGCTCAAGCTTGTGAAGTATCAGACTATTTAAAAAGCACAAACCTTTATTCTGAAATCAGAATCAGTAATTTAGATGGACTAGGGGAGTAAGAACAATGAATAAAGATTTAGATAAACCAATGGATTATTCAAAATGTAATCCGATAGAAATCAAAGCTATTTCTATTGCTTCTCAAAAACTAGGCTTAGAGTACCCTTATTTTGGTGAGGCACTTAATGTATTAGCCGAAGAGTTTAGCAAATTTCCTTTAGAATCACTTAATGGGTTAAAAATCCTCCATGATGAGTTAGGCACCATTAATAAACATTTACTCAAAATGGCACCAAAACCGCCCTCATTAGATCCCGAAGAAATGGTAAAAGTGCTTACTCATGATGAAATTATAGATGGCTTACTAAAACATGGTGTGATCAATTCACTTGTTAATACTTTTTTATATTTTCAAGAGAATATATCCATGCGCATTGCTGAATTAGAAAATGGCATTTCTACGGAGGGAGTGAATGAGCAAATTAATTAATGCACCACACTTAAAAGAGCAACCAAAAGATTTTATGAATGATTTGATTGTTCTAGTTGGTGAAAGTGCTTGGAACGCTTGGAATAAAGGCAAGGGCACCGAGTGGCTTTTACTTTGCCAAGCATTACAACATGACTCAAAGCAAAAGCCAGTGATTTTAGGGGAAACACAACTTAAAGAAATCAATCAGGTACGTATTGCCCCAATTGATCAACAATCAATAAAATTCATTCAATTTGGTGAGCTTTCTCAAGCCGAAATTACCGCACTTTGCTTAAACATCGCCAAAAATACCAAGGCGAAAATAGTTTTGCTATGCGATATGCTTGGACAGACAGTCGAAAACTTAAGCCAATATATTGAACGTTTAAGAAATGATAGTGCTACGGCAGAAATCATTAGCAAAGCAACAGAAAGCACACCAAAAATTAAGGAGAACGATCGCACCAATGAGAAAGCGAGAGCCTTTACCCAGTGGTTAGGGCTAGATCTTGCTTTACAGCGTGGTAGTCGTGAGATTTACCACTATGATAATCAGGCTTGGCATAAACTAGAGCTAGAGGATATCGAAGAAAAAGCGGTACATTTTTTTGATAAAAATGAACTAGGTTATAGTGATCGCACTATCAATAGTTTATTAAATACATTAAAAGCACAGTTACCAAGAATGGGCGATCAAGCTAATGAGTTTATTGCCTTTAACAATGGTGTATTAAACCGCAATACGCTAGCGTTTGAGCCACATAACCGCAATCACTGGTTAACGTCTTATATTCCTCATGATTATGATGAACACGCCCAAAATACCCCGCATTTTGATGATTGGTTATCTTTTGTGGCGAATGGTTGTGAAAAGAAACAGCGTAATATTTTAGCTGCACTTTATGCGATCTTAACCAATCGCTATAACTGGCAACTTTTCTTTGAGTTAACGGGGAAAGGTGGTAGCGGTAAATCTGTTTTTGCTCATATTGCGACATTATTAGCGGGTGAGCAAAATACCATATCCGCCAAGCTAGAAGATTTTGACAATGCGAAAGACTTAGAAGGCTTTGAGAATAAAACACTCATTCTTTGTCCTGAACAATCAAAATATGCGGGTGAGGGTGGTGGACTAAAAGCAATTAGTGGAGGTGATTTATTGCGGGTTAATCCAAAGCATAAAAAACCATTTTTCACCAAGATCACAGCTTTAATTATGCTGATCAATAATGAGCCTTGTCGGTTTACTGAACGTGCTGGAGGTGTTGATAGAAGAAGGGTTATTTTTGATTTTCAAAGGGTGGTACCTGATGAAAAGAAAGATCCAGACTTTATCAATAAAGTAACGTTAGAGGCGGGTGGAATTATCCGTAAAGTGTTAAATGCTTTTACTCAACCCGAAGAGGCGAAGAGAGCCCTTAATGATCAAATGAATAGTAAAGAAGCATTAGCGGTAAAAATGGAATCTGATGTTTTAACGGCATTCTTCAATTACTTTTTTACAAGTAGAACATTAGACGGGCTTTATATTGGTTCTCGAGCAATGGGAGATAATAGGATACAAACTCACCTTTACCCCGCTTATTTAGCTTATGCCGCAGCATACAATTTAAAAGAACTTGGTTTAAATAGTTTTGTTGCAGGTATTGAACAGGCAATAAAACAACATAGTAATGAGCATCCATTTAGAAAGCGTAGAAATAGCGAGGGAGTTAGAACAAATATTCATTTTAGAAATTTTAATGATTTCTTCACTGATGTAATAAAGAGATAGAAAATCCGAAAACAAAGGGGCTAGATAGCTCCTTTTCTTGTTTAAGCGATCACTTGTTATGACCACTTAAAATATGTATTCACACTATAATTAATTGATTTATAAATAAAAATGATGATTATGAAGAGGTGAGCACTATTTTTATAAATTTTTACGCACAGCATACTTTATTTGTTATTTAGGGGAGCATTTTTCTACATAGTCGCCCCAAAGTTGCATCACTGGTCGTCTTAATTCTATATACTTAGCCCTGTTATATGCTCGACTCGTTTTATCTCCTACTCGATGTGCTAAACAAGTTTCAGCTAATCTAAAATCCACGTTCTGATCTTCTAAATAGGTTCTACCGATAGAACGCAAACCATGCGAATCTTGTTTACCTTGGTAACCAATATCACGCAACGCTTTAGTAATAGTTTCCTTACTCATAGAACGATTAGGCAAGCTATAATGAGGGAAAACATATTTACACTCTCCGGTTATTGGTTTTAATTCCTGGAGAATAGCTATCATTTGGCTAGAAAGTGGTACAGTGTGATCAAATTGTCCTTGTCTCGTTTTCTTCATTTTTATAGCTGGAATAACCCATAACTTTTTATCAAAATCAATTTCAGACCATTCTACACTTACTGCTTCCGCTGGTCTTACCATAGATAGTAATTGCCAGCGGAATAATACTTTTGTTAAGTAATCCCTATTTGATTCCTGAAAATCTTTTAGTAGCGTTGCTAACTCTTTGTAGGAGATAGCCGGATGGTTTGTTTGTTCTTCTTTGTGATAAGCATCAGAGGCTTTTACACAGCTATTAAAGGGCAAAATCCCAATAGTGACAGCGTAATTTAAAATCTGATTGGTAAGGTTGATTATTCTATGAAGTGTATCGTTGAACCCTTGTTCATTAAGTGGTTTTACTGCATCAATTAAAATAGGTGAGGTAATTTGATCAATAGGATAATGCCCTAGAATTGGGAATAAATGGTTTTCTAGTCGTTTCCAATTTTTCTCCATTGTTAAAGGTTCGACTTCTTTGGCTCTTTTTTCTTTCCAGCGGTGAGCAATGTTTAAAACCGTATTGGTGTTTTCTGCTTGTTGTTTTAATTCTTGTTCTTGTTTGTGAATCTGTGGGTCAATGCCTTGTGCGAGTAGTGCTCTATATTCCTCACGTTTAGCACGAGCTTGAGCAATGGTTAAATTAGGATAAGCACCTAAGCTAAATTTAGCTCTCTTTTTGGTTATGGGTCTATAGTAGTTAAATTGCCAAGTTTTAACTCCACTAGGCATAATCAATAAGAATAAGCCGTTACCATCAGTTAAGGTATAAGGCTTATCTCTTGCTTTTGCTTTATCAACTTCTGTATTGGTGAGCGGTTTAGTTGTTCTGGCCATAAATATTCCCTTTATAGTAACTATGAAAAGATAGTATTTTTGCCGTAGTTACTAAGATAGTTACTAAAATAGCTGATTAAATACGTTTTAAGGCGTTTAGTTGTGAGGGGTAGAATATAAGAAAAATGCTGTTTTATCTAGTGTTTATAAGTCTTTTTGATGAGTTATGAGGGAGTGCGATAGGGGGAAATGGTGCGACTAGCTGGACTCGAACCAGTGACCCCCACCATGTCAAGGTGGTGCTCTAACCAACTGAGCTATAGTCGCATCGTGAAAATCGGGGTTATCATATAAGCTTTTAAAACATAAAACAAGAATTTTTTCTATTTTGCTTTTTGAGTGGTAAAAAAATAATCATCTCCTCTTTAACTAAAACGGGGAATTTCCAATTTGCGATCTCGATCTAATTTTATTTTCAGCGTATAATATTGCTCAGTTTTTTCTTGCAATCTTGATTTATGTAAAGAAAGCTAAGATCAATATTTTATAACTTATATCATTTACGGAGTAGGTAATGTTTAGAAGACTAAGAAGAACGAAGATTGTATGTACAATGGGACCGTCAACAGAGCGTGGTAATAACTTAGAAAAAATTATCATGGCTGGCGCTAACGTTGTTCGTATGAACTTTTCTCATGGCACACCAGAGGACCATATTGGTCGAGCTGAAAAAGTGCGTGAGATTGCAAAGAAACTGGGTAAAACAGTTGCTATTTTAGGTGACTTACAAGGTCCTAAAATCCGTGTTTCTACCTTCAAGGATGGTAAAATTTTCTTAAATATTGGTGATAAATTTGTTCTTGATGCTGACTTACCTAAAGGTGAGGGCACGCAAGAAGGCGTTGGTTTAGATTATAAAACTTTACCACAAGATGTTGTACCGGGTGATATTTTATTATTAGATGATGGTCGTGTTCAGTTAAAAGTATTATCTACTGAAGGTGCAAAAGTATTTACTGAGGTAACTGTTGGTGGTCCATTATCAAATAATAAAGGAATCAATAAGTTAGGTGGTGGTTTATCTGCTGATGCGTTAACTGAAAAAGATAAAAACGATATTTTATTAGCGGCTAAAATCGGTGTCGATTATTTAGCAGTTTCTTTCCCTCGTTCAAGTGCAGATTTAAATTATGCTCGTGAGTTAGCAAATGCAGCGGGATTAAATGCAAAAATTGTTGCTAAAGTAGAACGAGCTGAAACAGTTGTAGATACTGAAGCAATGGACGATATTATTCTTGCGTCAGATGTTATCATGGTTGCTCGTGGTGACTTAGGTGTTGAGATTGGTGATCCTGAGCTTGTTGGCGTACAGAAAAAATTAATTCGTCGTGCTCGTCAATTAAACCGTGTAGTGATTACTGCAACACAGATGATGGAATCAATGATTAGCAACCCAATGCCAACTCGTGCAGAAGTGATGGATGTAGCTAATGCAGTATTAGATGGTACAGACGCAGTAATGCTTTCAGCAGAAACAGCAGCAGGGCAGTATCCTGCAGAAACGGTTGCAACAATGGCAAAAGTTTGCTTAGGTGCTGAAAAAATGCCAAGTATTAATGTATCTCGCCATCGTATGAATGTTCAATTTGATTCCATTGAAGAATCTGTCGCGTTATCTGCAATGTATGCTGCAAACCATATGAAAGGCGTTGCGGCAATTATTGCAATGACACATACTGGTCGTACAGCGCTTCTTATGTCACGTATTAGTTCAGGTTTACCAATTTTTGCACTATCACGTAATCAGGATGCATTAAATCTCTGTGCGCTATATCGTGGTGTCACACCAGTTTATTTTGATGAAGTGAGTCGTAATTCAAAAGGTGCAGCCGCTGCGATCCAGTTATTAAAAGAGAAAGGCTTTTTAGTTGCTGGTGATTTAGTATTATTAACACAGGGTGATGAATTATTAGCAAGTGGTACAAATACTTGCCGTACATTAGTTGTTGAGTAATTAAATTGTGTTATAAAAAACGGTGCAGATAAAATTGTCTCACCGTTTTTTTATTGTCAACTAAAATCTACTTTTTTGAAAGCGGATTTTCGCTGTTAGTGTTAAAAACCTTATTTTTGCAAGGGTCGCTTTTACTACTTTAATTTAAGTTTATTGCTATTCTCTGACCTTTTTGAGCACTTTCGTAGGCTTTTTCAATCAACAATAATACTTGGTATGCTTGCTGTGCTGTTACTATCAGTTGTGCAGAGTTTGTTAGTGCGACATAGATGTTATCGTAGTAAGCTTGATAATTGCCTCGTTCAGATTCAATTTTTTTACGTATCACAGAACCATTTATTTCTGTGTGTAAAATTCCCCAATCTTGTTCTATCTCTTGATTCCAATTTCCTTTAGGTTTTATGCCTGCAATTAAAAGTGCTTCTTGATTATCTAGCTTGGGTTTTATATATGATCCTAATTTTCCTTGCAAGATGATGTGTGGCGCTTGTTCTCTTGCAAATTTAGTTGAAGACATCGTCACTTTTTTATCTGAGTAATAGAATGTAATTCTAAAACTATCGTCACTACCACTTTCAGAATTTTGTTTCGTAATATCGGCATAAAGTGCGGTCGGAATTCCAAATAAATCGATGACGTGATCAATAAGATGAACACCAAGATCATATACTAATCCTGTTCCTAATTCGCCTGTTTCCTTCCATGCTTTCTTATTTTTATATGGGCTAAAACGTTCATATCGAATTTCATACTCAACAATATCACCTAATAAATGATCTGCGATAAGTTTTTTCACCGTTAATGCACCATTATCCCAGCGACGATTTTGATAAACAGATAATATGACATTTTGCTTGTGAGCCAATTCATTTAGTACTTTTGCTTCTTGTGCAGTAATCGCCAGTGGTTTTTCAACGATGACATGTTTACTTGCTAGAATTGCTTTTTGGGCTAACTGATAATGTGTTTGATTTGGTGTTGTAATAATGACAAGATCAATGTCAGGCGTTAATAATGATTCAAAATCATGCACAACTTCTACATAAGGATAATCAATTTTTGCAAGTTCACTAGTCCGTTCAAATATTTTTTTTATTTGAAAGCGAGGATCGAGATCTAAAAATGGTGTATGAAATGTTTTAGCAGACATACCAAAGCCTGCAATGGCGACATTGATTATTTTTTCCATCATTTCAACTTCTCTAAATGAGTAAATAAAAGATTATCGGGTTGAGTGTGAATTTTGTACATTCTAAGCATTAATAGAACCGCAGCAATAGTTAAGCTCACAACGAAACCAATCCAAAAGCCTTCTGCGCCTAATGCAGGCATTAAAATATCAGTACGTGCTAATGTGTAGCCAATAGGCATGCCAACTACCCAATAGCAAAATAATGTAATATATAAAATCGCTTTGGTATCTTTATAACCACGTAATGCGCCACCAGCAACAACTTGTACTGTATCTGAGAATTGATAGAGCGCGGCAAGTAGTAATAAGGTTCCCGCCATTGCTATAACTTGAGCATCTTTGACGAAGATTTTAGCTATTTCGACACGGAAAATTACCGTTATAGTCGCTGTGATCATTGCAATTAATAAACCTACAATTAATGCAGAATAACATACTTTTTTAGCTTTATCCGCTGAACCTTCTCCTAGACGTTGACCAACTAGAATTGTGGCAGCCATGCCTAACGACATTGGTAACATAAATAAAAATGAACTGGTATTTAATGCAATTTGGTGACTTGCAACAATATCAGTACCTAGTGGGGAGAGTAATAACGCAGTTAAAGCAAATAACGCGACTTCACAAAAAAGTGCAACAGCAATAGGGAAGCCTAAATTGAGTAATTTTTTTAAAGTAGTGAAATCAGGTTTTTCAAAAATCTTGTCAAATACTTTTAAATCACGTTGATTACGTGCATTTTTACAATAGAGGATCATCAAAATACACATAAACCAATTTACGATAGCTGTAGCAATACCGCAACCAACGGCACCGAATGCAGGAATACCTAACTTTCCATAAATAAAAATATAATTGAGAGGAATATTTAATCCTAAGCCAAGAAACGTAATGACCATAGCGGGTTTAGTTTTAGCAATTCCATCATTTAAGCAACGAAAATTTATCATCAGTAAATAAGCAGGCAATCCCCATATCATCGCGTGTAAATAACCGATCGTGATACTTTTTAGATGTTCTTCAACTTGCATGTAGTCAAATACTAAGTTGCTGTAATAAATCAATAAACCTAAAGGTAAGCAACTAAATAAAATGATCCAGATACCTTGGCGAACTTGATGAGCGATTTGATCACGTTTTCCTGAACCATTGAGATAAGAAATAGTAGGGGGTAGGGCGAGCAATAAACCATGTCCAAAAAGGACTAAAGGAAACCAAATAGAAGCCCCAACTGAGATTGCAGCCATATCAGCAGAGCTGACACGTCCAGACATAATTGTATCAACTAATCCCATTGAATTTTGTGCAACTTGTGCCATAAGAATAGGTAATGCAATTAAAATTAGTTTTTTTGCTTCAACTTGATACGCATTAAAATCTATAAATTTCATAAAAATTCCGAGTTTGTTATAATAATTAGATATTTTGTTTAAAAGAGAGATGACTATGTTTACAGGTATTGTACAGGGAACTGCAAAAATTGTTTCTATTCAAGACAAGGCTAATTTTAGAACACAGACTGTGAAAATGCCACAAGAAATGCTAAAAGGATTAGAAATAGGTGCTTCAGTTGCTAATAATGGCGTTTGTTTAACTGTGACAGAAATTAAGCATGATCTGGTAAGTTTTGATTTAATGGCAGAAACATTACGTATTACAAATTTAGGCGAATTAGTTGTTGGTGATTTTGTTAATATTGAACGAGCTATACAAATGGGAGCTGAAATTGGTGGGCATATTTTATCGGGACATGTGTATTGCACTGCGGAAGTAAAAGACATCATCGCTTCAGAAAATAATTACCAAGTTTGGTTTGAGTTGCCTAATGTAGAGGTGATGAAGTATATTCTTACCAAAGGATTTATTGCGATTGATGGTATCAGTTTAACTATTGGTAAAGTAAAAGCGCAGCAGTTCTGTGTTAATCTTATCCCAGAAACTTTAACGCGTACTTTAATCGGACAACGTGAGTTAGGGGATAAAGTAAATATTGAGATAGATCCACAGACTCAAGCTATCGTTGATACCGTAGAGCGTTATTTAAGCTCTAAAACCATGTCATAGATGATTTCAGTAAAAATAAAGTGCGGTCAAAATTTTCAAAATTTGGACCGCACTTTTTGTTGAACTGTTAGCCTAATATAAGCAAGAATAGATTAATTTAAGTAATTGAATACTTTGACTACTTTTTTCACACCTGAAACATTACGAGCAACATCAGTTGCTGCATCTGCTTGAGCTTGTGTAACATTTCCCATCAGGAATACTTCGCCATTTTCGGTGATTACTTTGATATCAGTTGATTTTACACGTGAGTCTACTAACATTTTGGATTTAATTTCTGTTGTCGTGAAACCATCTTTAGCAATTTGTCCGAATGTAATTTGTGGTTGAATGCGAATTTGATTATAGACGTCATTTACACCTTCAACGCCTTTAGCCAAGCTAGTTGCAACTTCTGCTACATTGTCATTTGGTGCTTGACCGATTAACAAGATACGACCACTATAGGAAACGATGTTAATACGGGCTTCAGATTTTACTTGTGCATCTTTATAAATTGCGATACGTACTTTTTCTTCTAAAGTTTCATCATCAACTTGGGTTCCAACTGTTCTTGGATCTGTCGCTACTTTAGTTGCTACTGCGGCTGTACCCGCAATTGTTGCGGCAACACAACCTTGTAGCAAGAGAGTTGCGCCTAAAATTAAAGAGAGTTTTTTTAATGTTTTCATGTGCATGATAGTTCTCCTTTATTATTCATAGTTGCATTTAGTGTTCTTGAAATTAGCGTTATTGTCAAGCTATGAGTGAGAAAATAACGTGTGGTCAATAAGCTCACAAATAAGATTAACAATGAAGCAATGGCTTTCAATAATTCGACTTTCTTTTACCGCAGGAACAGAAATTTCAAGATCATTTTCAGTTAAAAAGCCTTGAATATGATCATTACCTGAGCCTGTGAGTACAATAACAATAATTCCTTTGTTTACTGCGCTATTAATCACGTTAGTAATTAAATCCTCATTGTGAGCTAAAGGAGAAAAGGCAACAAGAATATCACCTGTTTGCGCGATGGCATTGAATTGGCGCTGAAAAGCAGTATCAGTATTATTGTCCAGCATCATTGCTGCATTAATTGCATTATCAAGACTCAATAAGGTAGAAGGAAAGCTCGGACGAGCTAATTCATAACGATTAAGTAAATTTGCAACGAGCAATTGAGCGTTAATATAAGAACGACCATTAGCACAAGCAATAATTTTATTACCTCGAAGGAGACAATCTACAATGTGTTGAGTTGCCTGAGCAATATTATTGGGTAATAAGCTAGAAGCCGAAATGTGCGTTTGAATACTTTCAGTGTATAAATCTTTAAGTTTTTCTAACATAATGCTTAATCAAGAAAATTTATAATCCATTCAATATCTTGTGTAGTTTTACCGAAAGCAATAAGGTCAAAACGACAATCAGTATCTTCTAAACTACGATCTTGCTGAGCAAGCCATAAATTGGCTGCATTCAGCCATTTTTGTTGTTTCTGCCAATCAACACTTTCAATTGCGGAACCAAAACAGCAATTTTGGCGTTGACGGACTTCAATAAAAACAATAGTTTGTTGATCTAACATAATTAAATCAAGTTCGCCACATTTGAAAGATTGATTAGCTGCAATAAATTGCAGACCTTGAGATTCTAAAAAGAGGCGAGCTTGGTATTCAAATCTCGCCCCTTGTTGACGCTTTAATGAGAACATTTTAGTTTAATGGGATGATGCCGCCGCTTTGGTATTGGAACCAAGTCATGTCACGTTCAATATTACAGTTTGAGCCAGCACTTAACTTACCTGTTAAACCATCAATATTATAGCCTGGTACTTGGCGTAGCTCATTAAAGTGATTAATGAGCAACCATGCATCAGCGCCCATTGCATAAAGACGCATGAGTGAAAAATCACCTTTAGTGAGTTTTTCAATTTTTTTGTATTGTACTGATGTGACATCTTTAAAGAATGGAATGTCACTAAATTGTAACCCTTCCATTAATAAGCGATATTCAGGACCATTGTTAGCAGAGTTGCTACGTGAGCTAGCATATAATTTAGTTTGGCTACCGCTGTTATCAATGTTGGTTTTAATTTCTGCTAGTTGATCACTCATAGCAACAATGTAGATTCCTTGTGCGCTTTGATTCGCATTTTCTAGGCTATAAGTGATATCTGCAGCTTGAGCATAGAATTTAATATTAGCATCAGTTGCGGCGAGCTGTTGCCAGCGTACATTAAATGCTGATGCAGTACGGCGACCAAGATCGCTTTGTGGTACAAAGACTAATGGCATGCGAATACCATCTTTCCACATTTTATTTGCGGCGGATTCTGCTTCATCTTCAGGCGATAATCCGTAATAACATAATTGACCAATAGTACGTTCATTTGAAGTTGAGTTTAAAGTAAGCACATCTAGCCCTTGTACTAAGCTTGGGTTATTTAAAATTGTATCGACATTTTGCTTTAATAACGGACCAACAACGGTTTTAATACCTGCTTGCTTTACTTGATCAAGGATTTGTTCAATAGGCATTGTCATTGTATCAAATATTTGCACTTGTGCGCCTGCATTATCTTTAGAGGCATCAAATCCAGCTTTAATCGTATTTCCAATGAGTTGACCATTGCCGCTAAGCGGGAGTAATAAGGCAACTTGTGAAAAATTCGTTTGTTGGAAGTTAAATAAACTTTGTAATTCAGTTGGGAATAAATAAGCAGCAGAATGAGTTGGGTATGCGGTTTTCCATTGTTGAATTGCATAACTTAACTGAGCTGGACTATTTAGGTTGTCATTGTATGCACGTGTTAATGCTAGCCAACCACCTAATGCTACATCACCATCTGCAGAAGCATTGTTAATGACACCACGATTGGCATTACGTAATAAAGCCCAAGTGCGGTCAATATTTGCTTGTTTGCGTGCTATGTCAGATAAATATTGATCTATTTTAATTCGGGCTTTAACAGCTTCTATAGCATCATAACGATTTTCTGCAATTCGTGCGGTAATCTCATAATAGCGCGTCATTTGTGAACTACTTAATTTTGTTACATTGATCAGTTTCAATTGATTTTCAGCTACTGTATTTTGTTGTTTAACGGCTGAAATATGCGCATCGATGATGGATTTATCTAATAATTGCTCATCAGTTAAATCTTTTAATTCAGCGAGCAGTGCTTGTGCTTGTGGTAATTTATTTTCTGTAATTAATACACGTGCAGCTAAGAGTTTATAGGTTTGTTGTTCTTCAACGTTTTGTGCCTGATACATTTTATTCATATAAAAGTCAGAGCTTGCATTGGCATCACCTTTTAAGGCACTTGTTAAGCCAGTATTAAATAATGTGGTACAGCTGGCAAGAAAAAGAGTAAAGAAAAAAGGCATTAATCGATTTTTTAAATTAATGTGTTGTAATAGAATAGTCATGATTACTCCGTTTGTTAACAACAATAGAACGATCTTACTTATCTCACTCATTAAAAGCAAATAAAAGAAGTCTCAAATGAATAATTTAACAGGAATTTTATATATTGTCGCCACGCCGATTGGTAATTTACAAGATATTACACAGCGAGCGTTAGACGTCTTTTCTCAAGTAGATTTAATTGCTGCTGAAGATACTCGGCATAGTGGTTTGTTGTTGAGTCATTATGGAATTAAAAAACCTTTCTTTGCGTTACATGATCATAATGAACAACAAAAAGCGCATCTTTTAGTAGAGAAGTTGCAACAAGGATGCCATATTGCATTGGTTTCTGATGCGGGTACACCTTTGATTAGTGATCCAGGGTTTCACTTAGTGCGTCAATGCCGCCAAGCTGGAATTAAAGTTGTACCGCTTCCTGGTGCTTGTGCCGCAATTACTGCACTTTGTGCATCAGGTATTGCTTCAGATCGATTTTGCTTTGAAGGTTTTTTACCCGCTAAAACGAAAGCAAGATGTGATAAATTGCAAAATTTAGTCGAAGAAGAACGCACTTTGATTTTTTATGAATCTACTCATCGTATTTTAGACACGTTAGCCGATATGGAAAAAGTCTTTGGTGCAGGGCGTTATGTAGTGTTGGCGCGTGAAATAACAAAAACTTGGGAAACTATTGTTGGTGATAATGTTGTTAATTTGCGTCAATGGCTACAAGAAGATTTGAATAGGATAAAAGGTGAAATAGTATTAGTTATTGAAGGCAAATTAAAAACGGCAGTGGAGGAGATAAATCCTCAAGCGATTAAAGCCCTTAAATTAATTAGCCAAGAATTACCATTAAAGAAAGCAGCAGCTATTGTTGCAGAATTATATAATTGTAAAAAGAATTTTTTATATGAATATGGACTAAACCATTTTGATTAGTTTTTAAACTATAAAAGTGGTCATATTTAGTTATTGAATATGATCATTTTTTTATTTAACTAAATAAATCTATTTCTACTAATAAATTGTTTGTCTTTTATTCTTATTTTTGATTATAATCGCGTCCCTAGTTTTTATATGGGTATTTCTTAGTGCTCATTTAGTTCATTAGTCACTAGTTTTCATTTCCAATATAAAGTAATTTAAAATAAACGGATATGATGAATCAATTACATCGTAGAGCTCAAAATAAAGGCTATACTATTTATTTCCTCTTGAGTATTTTTTTCTGTCTCGGTTTATGGGGTTATAGTGAACAGCATCTCTCATTTATAGATGCGTTGTATAGCAATATTAAATTGATTGTTATTAATGGGGAAGAACATGCACCAAATTGGCAAATAGAATTAGCACGTTTTGCTTTGCCGTTATTCACAATTGGGGCTGTAGTCAAATTATTTGTGCAAGTGATTGGACAAAAAATAACATTTCTTAGTTTAAAGCTGTTTCCTCCACACATGGTTGTATTTAGTACAACGAAACTCGCTTTCGTTTCAAGTATTTTGGCCAATCGTCCAGGTAAAAAGCTGTTTGTTGATATTTCCAAAGAAGGGATAGCTTATTATGGTGAGTTACCTGATCGGAATTATAAATTATTACATTTACCTGAGTTATCTTTTGAGCAACTAAATAGTTTAAATTTAAAATCAGCAGAAACGATTTATTTAGTTGCCCTACAGGATGAAACAAATATTGCATTAGCACAATCTATCATTCCACTATTAAATCGTACTAACAGTAAACCACGTTTGTTGATTAATGTAGCGAATCGATTGATATCACGTATTGCTAATCAAGAACACATTTTTGAACAGTATCGTAGCGAGAAGGGGGAAATTGTATGGGGGAATGCTATTCATAGTGCGGCGCGTTTACTCTTACAAAAACGCCCCCCATTACGTGAAAGTTCATTATCGACTAATGGTATACTACATATCGGTATTGTCGGTTTTACACGGCTTACCGGTCAATTAATTTTGAACATCATGCGTAATTGCGTCTATTTAAATATTCATCAGATTTATTTAAGTATTTTTAGTCAACATCCTGAAGCTTATGAACAGTTTTTACAGGAAAATCCGCTTCTATTGAAAGAAAATCAGCGTAAACAAATTTATGGTGGCGGTGGGTTTCCATTAGAAGCAAATCACTATGTATGTCGTGAGACACATATTTCTCCAGCTTTACTTACTGATGTAATAGCGAAATATGGTGAATTTAATCACATTTATGTGACAGACGATATAGATTACATGGTATTGGAAGCTTGTTACAAAATTCGTCAAAGTTTGACCGCACTTCAAGTACCAGCTTATCTTACAGCTTGTTTATTTGAAAAAGATTTGGCTTATGTAGAAAAGTTAAATTTGGTAGCTCAAGCTAATAAAGTAGAAAATCAGGATATTTATTACTTTTCGATGATTCAAAGTAGTATTAATTATCCTTATGAAGAAGCACATGATGTATTGTCATTAATCATTCATACGGCCTATCAAGCCGTTCATAGCCGTGCTTTTCCTTCAATAAAATCTGTAGAATTTGGACCTCAATTTGCTAGTGCATTTTTAGAACATATTGATTCAGCAAACAAAGATTGGCGTGAGTCTTTACAGGAAGGATTTCGCCATTCAAATCGCTGTGCCGCTGATCATTTATTTATCAAATTAAGAGAACTTGGTTTTGAATTAGTACACCAGAAAGAGTGTGGTTCGCAAGATTTATTGATTGCAGAGTTGCATTATGCAATTCAGCAACATCTTACCTCATTGCTACGATTAGAACATCAACGTTTTTACCAAGAACGTTTAACTGATGGCTGGCTTTATGCTAAACAGAATGATGAAAGGCAACAGCTGAACTGTAGTTTAGTTCCATTTGAGCAGATTTCTGAGTTAGAAAAACATAAAGATGAATGTATGTTGCGTTTAATTCCTTTTATTTTGGCGCAACCAATGGTGCGGCAACACTATCAACTCAAAAAGCTTAAACAAGCTAGCTAATATTAATATTAGCTCATATATTTAATTTCATAATATAGCTTTAAAACGAAATAACTGTTTGTGCTATTTAATAGGATATTACATTTTGTATAAGGAAATTTAACAATGACTCAATTGTTTATTAGCCATTCTAGTGTAGATAATGCTGAATCTATTGCTTTATATAATTGGCTAGGTGAACTAGGTTGGTCTTTATTTTTAGATTTAGATCCAAATAATGGTATTCAAGTTGGAGAAGAATGGCGTAAAAAGCTGGGTAATTCGATCAGTGAATGTGAAGGTATGATATTACTTATTTCTGATAATTGGCTTGTCTCTTCACATTGTTTCTCTGAATATCAGATGGCTGTGGCATTAAGTAAACCTATTTTTCCTTTAATCATTAAATCGCCTAAACATCGTATTCCACATACTATTTTAGATAAATGGAATATCGGAAATCTTGAGATAGGTCATCCAAGAGTACATATTCCAGTGTTGTTACCATCTGGTCAATCAAGCATGGTCTCTTTTAGTCAAATTGGCTTGAATAGTTTAAAACGGGGCTTAACTTATGCGGGATTACATCCAGATTTCTTCCAATGGCCACCTTTATCACGTTATAACAATCCGCCTAGTCCGTATAAAGGATTAAAGCCACTTGAATTTGAAGACGCTGGGCTTTTATTTGGGCGAGATGGCGCAATTAAAGCATTACTGTTGGAATTACAACGTTTACGTAAAACAACGAAAACACGTTTTGTTGCAATACAAGGAGCTTCTGGTTCAGGAAAATCTTCTTTTTTACGTGCAGGTATTTTGCCTCGACTAGCACGTTTACAACAGCAATTTTTAGTTTTGCCACTTATTCGTCCAAATCAATTAGTATTAAGTGGTGAAAAAGGGCTAATTGAAGCATTGTTTCAACTTTGTAAAATGCTTGATATTCGGCGTACTAAGCAATCGATTGTAGCAATGGTTATGACACCAACATTACGTATTGCTTTAAAAGAGTTTTTACTTTGTATTCTGAGAAAAGCAAGAGGTTCATTAGAGTTCCAGCAAAATTCAGAATTACCTACTTTAATTATTTCAGTTGATCAGGCAGAAGAGTTATTTACTTCTTATAATGAAGAAACAAATCAATTTTTACAATTGATCGCAGAGCTAATTCATTGTGACGAACTGGATGTGATGGTGTTATCTACTATTCGTACTGATGCGTACGCTTCTTTACAGGTTGCAGAAAAATTAGAAGGAATTGATCAATATCCGTTTTCTTTACCACCTATTGCAAAAGGTGCTTATCAGCAAATTATTGAAGGACCAGCAAAGCTTTTAGAAAAAACACAAAAACCACTTTGGATTGATCCCCTATTAACTGACAGATTGTTAAAAGATTTAGAACAAGATGGAGGTAAAGATGCTTTACCTTTATTAGCCTTTACTTTAGAACGTTTATATTTAGATTATGGTCATGATGGAAAGCTAGAGCTAAAAGAATATTTGACTTTTCAAGATGAAAATACACAACAGCATTCAGGATTAGGTGGACTGCAAGGGGCTGTTTCGATTGCTATTGATGAAGCATTAACAAAAGCGCAGCAAGATCCTCGTTTACCTAAAAACCATAACGAGCGTATTATGCTGTTACGTCGAGCCGTGATTCCTTATCTTGCCAGTATTGATGTAAAAACACACCAACCGCACCGTAAAGTCGCTCATTATGCTGATTTTCCAGAAGATGTACGCCCAATTATTGATTGCTTAGTTGAAAGTCGTTTATTGACAAAAGATTATAATGTGCAATTTTTAGATAATAAGCGTAAACACAATACTGAGCGGGGGATTACAGTTGAGTTTGCTCATGAAAGTATTTTGCGTCAATGGCGTTTACTTTCGGACTGGCTAAAAGAAGATATTGCAGATTTATTTTTGTTAGAAATGTTACAGGCTGAAACTGTCGTTTGGCTGCGTACTCAAAAACATACTGAATGGTTACGTTTAAACGGTTGTCGTTTGCAAGAAATGGATCGCTTAGAGAAAGGAAAATTTAAAGCTTATATTACACCAGTACAACGAGAATATTTAGATTGTTGTCGTGAACAAGAACAGTTGCAACAAGTCAATGAATTAAAAAAAGCCAGAGCACTTATTACGGCAAGATCACTTGCTTTAAAACGGGTAAAAATGAGTTTAGGTATTTCTTCTCTCTTGTTAGTGTTATCTATTGGTGTTGGCTGCTTTGCATTTGAGAAAAAACAAGAAGCAGAGCAACAAACCTTGAAATATCAAATGGAGTTAAAAAGATCAGAAACGTTATTAAGTGAGATTGGTACTGCAGTACGTTTTCTCAACTTTGATGTACGTAATGTACTAGAGCAATATGTACCTGCTACAAAGCAAGCTGTTGTTTATCAACAGATTGAAAAACTTATCCAAAATTTAGAACAGAACTCTTATTATAAAGAGTTAAGACAAATTGCTATGGCTTACGTTAATCAGGGAAATCACGCACTAGAATTGGGGGATGTTGATAAAGCAAGCTTTTATTATCAACGTGCATTTGACGAATTTCAGTATTTAGTAAATAAAACACCAAATGATGTAAACGCTCAGTATGATTTAGGTATTGCTTATGAAAACTTAGGCTATCTTGCTGAAATTCAACAAGATTTAAATAAAGCGGAAGCAAATTACCAAATTACTTTTGAAATCAGGCAGAAATTGGCAAAAAAGAATCCATCAGGTTTTGATGTGCAACGTGGTTTAAGTAATATATATAAAAAATTAGGTGACATTAGTCGGCTGAAGAATCAATTTGAGCAATCTTTAGCTTATTATCTAGATGCTTTTAGTATCGATCAGGATATTTATCGAAAGACGCCTAATAATTATGATACACAAAGGGAATTGAGCCTTTCTTATCATAATTTGGGTAATTTAATGCAAACCCAACATCAATATATTCAAGCATTTAATTATTACCAACAAGAGCTTGCTATCATTGAAAAATTAGTTGAACGCGATCCAACTAACCAGCAAGTTTTACAAGATTTAAGTTTGACCTATAAGCATTTAGGAGATATTAAATTAGCTGAAAATAAACAAAAAGAAGCATTATCGTATTATCAAAGAGTGTTAAATATTGATAAAAAACAGATTGTTCAAGATCCTGATAATTTACAAATTCAACATAGTTTAGCATCTTCATATGAAAAAATAGGTAATATTTTTCGTTCGCAGAAACAATTTGAGCAAGCACTTTTGCATTACAAAGAAGCGTTTATAATTTTTCAAAAGTTAGGTAATAAATATCCAAATCATCGCCAAAATCGACGACATTTAGGTATGTCTTATGCTAAGTTAGGTAGTGTTGCTCTTAGCCAGGATAGAATAGAGCAAGCTTCTGATTACTATCAGCAAGCATTTGGTATTTTTGAACAGCTGTCAGAAGAAAGACCAAATAATCAGCAAATACAGCGTATTTTAGCCATTTTGTATTATAAATTGGGTGAGGTTGCGCAAGCAGAAGGTGATTTTGCTCAGGCAGTTCAGCATTACCAAGCAGGCTTTATAATTATGCATAAACTTTATTTAAATTCTCCTAACAACCTTTGTATACAAGCCGATTTAGCGCGAGGTTATGAGAAATTAGGTGACCTTGCACATTTGCAGCAGAATTATACACAAAGCCGTTATTACTACCAGCAAGCGTTAGAACTTGAACAAGTGTTATTAACAACACAGCCAGAGAATTATCGCTTGTTTCATAGAACGGCAAGAGTACACCAAAAATTGGGAGAAATTTCACATTATTTTGGTGATCTAAAACAGAGTGCATTCCATAATATGCAACATAGCATGCTAAAAGGTATATGGGAAATGAAGTCAGTAACAAAAAAGAAATGAGTAATACGTACTACTATGTAACATATACTAGTAGTTGCTGAAGTGCGGTCTGTTTTTAAAAAGTTTTGATTTTTACTTTAATTTGTACTGAGCCAACTCGGCCTTGATCGTCGATGGCAGAAATAGTATAGCTGCCAGTTGACTGAGGCTGCCAGAAGACGGGCTGATTTGGTGCGGCTTCGCTAATAAAGACATTGTCTACAAACCAAAATATGCTATCAACATTAGCCGTAACTGTAGCGGAAAGTGTTAATGGTTCCTCTTGCTCATTGTGTGAAACGTAGTAATCACGATTTGCTAAAGGCGAAATGATTTGAGGATTATTTTGATATAAATATTGTAAGGCTTGATTTTGCTGTTCATAAGGGCAGGCGGGATTAATGATTGGGCTGCGTTTCATAACGCCTGCTTGTGCAAATAATTGTTGAAAATCACTTGACCACATTTCATAGATTTTTTGTTCTGTTTCCGATCCTGAATAAGGTTGGCAAGCCAACATGTCGGTATTTTTTAATACGGTAAATGGTTGGTAAAGTTGGCTAACGGTAATAGGTGATTTACCTGGAATAAAAAGGGTCTTTACTTGTTGCTGGCAATATT
This sequence comes from Pasteurella oralis, assembly GCF_042681465.1. NCBI lineage: Bacteria > Pseudomonadati > Pseudomonadota > Gammaproteobacteria > Pasteurellales > Pasteurellaceae > Pasteurella > Pasteurella oralis. Next base: position 228,561 of record NZ_JBHUFP010000005.1, on the reverse strand, counting down.
GATTAGGTAGATTACCATCGGCTTGACAGACTAGCACTTCTTTTAAACTTGTTCCCTCTGTGACAATGTCACGCATTTGTGGTTCATTAGCAATAATACTATCTGCAAGTTGTAAAAAGAGAGGTGTAGCTAAACTACGTCCAACTAAATGTGGATTACTTTTATTATTGAAGTTTCCAAGCCATACAATCAAAGTATATCGTCCAAAGTAGCCAGCCGTCCATGCATCGCGTAAACCATTAGATGTGCCTGTTTTCCAATAAAGAGGCAAATTTGATTTAATTGATTTATTTTGTACATCTGTACGGACATTTTGGCGTAAAATATCATGAATCATTACCGCACTTTCTTTACTTAATAATTGCTTGCTGAGCGGTAATTTTTCTGCTTTAAGTGATTTTAACGGCGACCATACGCCTTGATTTGCCAACATCGCATATAGACTTGCTAATTGCTGAGCATTCAGCTCTGCTCCGCCTAAAACTAAAGATAAACCATAATGTGACTTGTTTTTAGCTAATGTGATATTTGCTTGCTGTAAAAAATCATATAAATCAGGTGAAAGTCGACTAGCCATCTCAATAGCTGGAATATTTCGACTTTGTAGCAATGCTTGCGTCACGCTAATAGGACCTAAAAAATTGCCTTCGTAATTTTCAGGTTGATACTCAGCAAACGTAGTCGGTAAATCTTTTAAAATAGTTCGGCTATGGGCCAGCCCTTGATCAAAGGCGAGCGCATAAATGAATGGTTTTAATGTCGACCCATAAGAACGCCGAGCTAGAGTGCCATTGATTTGACCTGAAATAGCTTGTTCGAAATAATTACCTGAACCAACTAACGCTTTAATTTCCATCGTGTCATTATCGACTAATAACACTGAAGCATTATTAATACCATGTCGATGTTGCTGTGATAAATAACGATGAGTAATACGTTCAACTAAGCGTTGTTGATGACTGTTTAAGGTACTAATAAGCTCAGATTTATCAGGATATTGTTGTAACAATTGATCGACAAAGTGCGGTGCAAAAAATGGCAATTTTTCTAAAGGGCGTAAAGCATAATTGAGCTGGAAATCAGTTTGCCATTTTTTATCTTCAGGATGGGTTACTAGCCAGCGTTGATAAAGCTGATTACGTGCTTTGAATAAAGCGGGATTGAGTTGAGCATTATTTTGGCGAATATAAGCATTCGGATTTTTGGGCAGAATAGCTAATGTCATCGCTTCTGCTAAGTTAATTTGACTATTTGCTTTATTAAAATAAATCAGACTTGCCGTACCTGCGCCTTCAATATTGCGACCATAAGGTGCAAAATTAAAGTAAGCCTCGAGAATTTCTTTTTTAGAATAGCGAATTTCCAGTTGAATAGCGCGCAATATTTGCTCAGTTTTCCCCCATAATGTACGGCTATCAATCTGCCATAAAACACGAGCAAGTTGCATAGTTATCGTAGAACCGCCTTGTGGTGAATTGCGCAAAACATAAGTTTGCCATGCTCCACGTATTAAGCCGTAGGGATTCACACCAAAATGCCAATAGAACCATTCGTCTTCTTGAAATAAAACTGCATCGACTAATTTGGGGGAAATTTGCTCAAGGGGGATCCATAAACGATAACGTTCATCTTTGGCAGTAGTTAGACGCAGTAAATTGTTGTGCTCATCATATACTGCAGTAGAGTAAGGAAAATGATCTTTCAGAGATGAGTAGGGAAGGGAACGAATGATAGCGATAAAGCAGCCCAGCAAAAGTACAGTTGAAAATAACACAAAAATGCTTTTTTTACTCAGAGCGTTCATTTTACTTACCTAAAAAATTCCCCTTATCTTGCAATAAGGGGAAAATAATTTCAATGATATTAATTCATTAGAAGTTTGCATTACGTGGTGCGCGTGGGAATGGAATCACATCACGAATATTTTGCACACCAGTTACATATACAATTAAACGTTCAAAACCTAAACCAAAACCTGAATGTGGAACTGTACCATAACGACGTAAGTCACGATACCACCAGTAATCTTCAGGATTTAGACCCATTTCAACCATACGTTGATCTAATACAGCTAAACGCTCTTCACGTTGTGAACCACCAATAATTTCACCAATTCCTGGGGCTAAAACGTCCATAGCTGCAACAGTTTTACCATCATCATTTAAACGCATATAAAACGCTTTGATGTCTTTTGGATAGTTTTTCACAACCACTGGGGATTTGAAATATTCTTCAGCAAGGTAACGTTCATGTTCAGAAGATAAATCGATCCCCCAAGAAACTGGAAATTCAAATTTCTTACCTGATTGTAATAACACATCAATTGCATCAGTATAATCAATTTGCGCAAAGTCAGAGCTGACGAAATTTTCTAAACGGCTAATAACATCTTTATCAACATGTTTTTCAAAGAATTTTAAGTCATCTTTTCGTTCTTCTAATACAGCTCGGAAAACATATTTCAACATATCTTCGGCTAATTTTGCATTATCTGCTAAAGTGGCAAAGGCAATTTCAGGCTCAACCATCCAAAATTCAGCTAAATGGCGCGTAGTATTTGAGTTTTCTGCGCGGAATGTTGGACCAAAGGTATAGATTTTGCTTAATGCGCAAGCATAAGTTTCACCGTTTAGTTGACCAGAAACGGTTAAGAATGATTCTTTACCAAAGAAATCTTGCGAAAAATCGACCGCACCTTGCTCATTACGCGGTAAATTTTCTAAATCTAAAGTAGAAACGCGAAACATTTCTCCTGCCCCTTCGGTGTCTGACGCAGTAATTAATGGTGTCGCAACCCAATAGAAACCTTGTTCGTGGAAGAAGCGATGAATAGCCTGCGCTAAACAGTGACGAATGCGCGCAATTGCACCAATAATATTTGTACGTGGGCGTAAATGGGCAACTTCGCGTAAATATTCAATAGAATGGCGTTTAGCTGCCATTGGATAAGTTTCAGGATCTTCGACCCAACCTGAAATTTCAACTTTACTTGCTTGTAACTCAACTGCTTGACCTTCAGCAGGCGATTCGACTACAGTTCCAGTGACGATAACAGAGCAACCTGTAGTCAGTCGTAAGACTTCAGAGGTATAATTTTCAATATCATTATTAACAATAGCTTGGATTGGATCGAAGCAAGAACCGTCGTAAATGGATAAGAAAGAAAGCCCTGCTTTTGAATCACGGCGAGTACGAATCCAACCGCGGATAGTCACTTGTTCGCCAATCGCAATTTTACCTTGTAACACATCAACAATAGATGCAATTTTAGTCATATAAAAACCTCTGTTTTCAACAAGTTTTGTAAAGAAATAAACCGATATAGTTTACCTTAACTTATGCAAATTGCCAAAATCTATTAAAAGTTTTGTTTTTGTGAAATAAGCCTCATTATTGATTTAAACCGCTTGTTTTTATTACCATAACTGGTATAAGTAAACAATTTATTATTTCTTATTTTTATTAGAATCCTCCGCATTAACATGCAACAGAATGTAAAAATAGGTATTGCTTAGACATACTGCAATAGCAATCCTATCCTTATTCACTTATGGAATTGAGTATTAATTATGCCAAAAATTAGAAAAGAAGATAAATTGCCACTACGTTTAAAACAACTTGGACGTATTTACCGTTTAGTCGAACAATTTGAAGAAATTTCTCGTATTGACTTATCAAAATTATCGCGCTTAGCGCCTGCAACAATTACGGCATTAACACGTGAGCTTATTAAAGAAAAACTGATTGTTGAGCGAGCGGTACAAAATACTGAAAGCCGTGGTCGTCCAGCTATTGGCTTATGTGTATCACCATTTTATTGGCAATCTTTGTGTGCAACACTGGTTGAAAATCGGTTTGAAATTATTTTAAGTGAACTTGACGGTGGCACGATTAAACACAGTGTGTATCCTTTAAAACAAGAAGATTTAAAAAATCTAGAACAAGTGCTAGTGGATTATTTACAACAGTTTCTTACTGAAACGCAGGATGAACTGAACCATTTAATTACTTTTTCTGTCGCTGTTGGTGGTGAACTTGATCATAAAAATAGATTAATCAAGCTTGGTGAGACCAAGCTTGATATCAATTTAAAAACACTTTTCACCCCTTATTTTAAAATACCAGTATTAATTACTGAATATTTTCAAACTTGGTTACTAGCAGAATCAACTTTAGGCAGCGTAATTAATTGTGACAATGTACTATTTTTACAATTAGACGACGTGATTAATTTTAGCGTGCTTTCTAAAGGTGAGTTGTTATTACATAAGAGCCAAACGCGAAGCCATATTAATAAAATGATCGTGCCAAAATTAAGTGGTTTACAACAAGATATCAGCACACATTTAAATGAGGTTGAACGCTATCAATTGCAAAACCAGATTACACATAAAGCGATTTATCCTCTTATCGATAAGTATTTTCCCGAGAATGGATTATCTAATTGCTCCGAGAAAATAGCATTTTTATGTGAAATGGCAAATAAAGGCGATAAAAAAGCAGAGCAAATTTTATTCCATATTGCAGATAGTTTGGCTTATATCTTAATGAATTTAGTCAGTATATTTGCCTCAGAAAAAATCATGTTAAGTTCCAGCTTTTTACTCTCAAAAGATATTTTCTTAAATCGAGTCAATCGAATATTAAAAGCAAATTTAGCCATTGCTGATTCAAAAGTAGAAGTTATCACGGGAAAATATGAATGGAATACTCCTGTTGTAGCTGCTTCGGCAATTAAACAAAGCATTTATGATGGCAGTTTGTTAGGGCATTTCATTAAAGATTAAATTTCTTTTAAGATTAAGTGCTGTTATTGATATAAATCAAGGCAGTGCTTTTTTTGTGCATATTCTTTGGATTAATGACATCAATTTAATAAAAAGTTGTGTTATCTCAACATTTGTAAAAAAGAATTCCTTTAAGATCTTACAGATAAAAGATCGGAGAAGGGGATAGGCAATGAGCAGTTTTTTTGTGACAGGCACAGATACTAATGTAGGAAAAACTGTGGCAAGTCGAGCAATAATACAGGCGTTGCAAAGTAAAGGTATTCAAATAGTGGGTTATAAGCCCGTTGCATTTAGCCGTGAAGATAATATCTATACTGATACAGAATATCAAAATGAGCCTGAAAGTGATTATGGTTTTGAAGATAATGCAGATGTACTAACTTTAATCAATTCAACAAAAGAGTTGGTTAATTATCAAGAGGTGAACAGCTATACATTTAGGCATAGTATGCCTATTTTTTCTCGTGAAGGAAAAAGTATTCATGTGGAAAAAATGAATTCTGATTTGTCACATTTAAATAAAAAGTATCAATCAGTATTGGTGGAAGGTGCATATGGGTGGCTGACACCAATAAATAAGCATTATCGTTTTGCTGATTGGGTACAAGAACAAAAAATGCCAGTTGTGCTTGTTGTGGGAATTAAAGAAGGTTGTATCAATCATGCTTTATTAACGATGGAGTCAATACAGCAGAAAGGGTTACCTTTGTTAGGTTGGATTGCTAATCGTATTAATCCTTGTTTAGGGCATTATGCTGAGATTATTGAACTATTAAGTGAAAAAATTGATGCACCGCTTTTAGGACAAATTCCTTATTTATACAAACCAGAAGAACAAGAGCTTGGTCACTATATTACTAATCTTGAACGTTTGACTTATATGGAGACGATATTAGTAGATTAAGATGTTATTGCTGATAGAAAAAAGCGCCTTGTTATATGATTAACAAAACACTTTCATTTTTGACCGCACTTTATAATGATTATTGTTCAACTTTAGCGTTTTTACTTTTTTTCCATTTCCACAATAAGAAAATAGCAAGAACAGCGATAATGATATAAATAAAAAATTGTCCTTGCTGAATTTGGTGATGTAACTTATCTAGATTTTGGGCACCGAAATAACCTAAATATACCCAAACAGGAACAGAAATAATTGCAGCAAAGAAATCAATTAGTACAAAACGAGTATAACTAACACGACGTGTAATGCCTGAAACCATATAAATTACAGCACGTAATCCAGGTAAAAATCGAGCAGTGAATAGTACACGGTTGCCATATTTTTCAAATTTATCGCGAACTAAGCGTAGTCTTTTCAATGTAATTAATTTACGCATTAATCTAAAGCGAAGGATTTTGGCTCCATAGATACGCCCTAACCAATACATACAAGAGTCGCCCGCTAATACACCAAACATACTGATTACTAACATGATATGTACATTGATATCATCTGGATATAAGCCTGCGATAACGCCACCAGAAACGAGAGTGATATCTTCAGGGATGGGTAAACCAAATCCGCACAAAATTAGAACGAATAATACAGCAAAGTAACCATAGTCAGAAAAAAACGAGATTAGAAGATCCATTTATATACCACTCAATTAATTATGATAGCTTACATAAAACAGTTTGTTATTCTACCTTGTTTTTTTTATAAAGTCGCTAAAAAACTCAATAGAATCTCTGATTAATATTTGATTTGTACACCCAAATCAAATATAATCCCTGCCTCTCAAAGCAAGCCTTTGAGCGAGTTTATGGAAAATCGTTGGGTCGCCTGCGGTTTTATCTTTTAATTCTAATAATGAGAATAGTACAAATGTTTAAATTTAACGCTGAAGTTCGTCAGTCGCAAGGTAAGGGTGCGAGCCGCCGCCTGCGTCATAATGGTCAAATCCCTGCTATTGTTTATGGTGGCAGTGAAGCACCAGTATCAATCATCTTAAATCATGATGATTTAAACAATGCACAAGTTCACGATTCATTTTATTCTGAAGTGATCACTTTAGTTATTGATGGTAAAGAAGTTGCGGTGAAAGTACAAGCAATGCAACGCCACCCATTTAAACCAAAATTAGTTCACATTGACTTTAAACGTGTATAATTTTTTGATTTAAAAGGGTGATCTGAAATCTTTGTAACTTTATATGTATATACATAAACTAAGTTATAAAAAGTTCAGACCATCTAGTGTATGCTAAAAGCTCTTTTATTTTTTTAAGTAAAAGAGCTTTTTATATAGATAAATCATTCGGATTCTAGGTACTTTCATTTTAAGTATTCTATTTATTTGATATGCTGCATAATGATTTATGCATTATTTTTTGTGTGAGATATTTATTGATGTTTCAGCTCTAATATATCTTATTTGAGCTGAACAACATGATCATCTAACCCAATAAGTTTAAGCTAAAGTCCCCATCGATTTTGAAGGAGACTTAGTAGCCTCCTTGCTAGTTGTTTACTCCATTTATTCGGAAATAATCAAGTATTACAATCCATTATCTACTGTTAATTAAATTCATTTGTGTATAAATAGTAGCTCAATGTTCAACTGTATATAGTAATACTTTCTTACAAATACATAAATTACAACTTATTTATGTAATAAGTTGTTTTAATTAGTTTAATTTTTTCTAATTTTTATGAAAAGAGTAGTATTTAATATATTATTATTTGGCAACATAATTGTATTTATTTCTTTTCATCATGCACATTATATAGCTAAAGTTTTATTTTGTAAATAGCTATAGTTGTATTTTATCTTAAATTAATCCTCTTTAGAGCTATAAATGGTTGTTTTTAAATCAAAAAAAAATTGAAAAATTTTGAGTTGATTGGTGGATTTGTGAGCTGTATCACAAAAAAGAGACTGCTTATCATTCTTCATTGCGCGATAGAGTAGTTGCTATTTCTAATTTATTGTTTTGATCAACTATTTTTAATTCGCTTTAGATAAAAAGTATATCATGTATTAAATTTTGTTTTTGGGCAAAAATGCATTGCAAGTCGTTACATATTGTAGCAAAGATTTATCTCTTATTTTATTCAAAAGTGAGGTATTAGCTTACTAAAGAAAATGAATAACTTTGTTTTGGTTTACCCGTTTAGGAAACAAAGCAGAAGCAAATTTTTTGCTCTTTTTACTTTATGTATGACTTATTCGTATATCTCAAATTGATATAGAGAGAGCTTTTAATCCATAAATCGTTCTTTCAAAATCGAGTGACTTAAACTTGAGGAGTTATTCATAGAAGTAAAAGGCACTTTCAAGCTTTGTTTTGGGTAATCTAGTAGAGCATGCTTTTTATTTTGCTTATCAGACTTATCTGAAATATCGATATCTTTTCTATTAATATATTAAAATCTATAGGATCTTAATAAAATCCACCTTCGTTGAAGATGGATTTTTACTAATAAATAGCCATAAGTTTAATCACATAATACAGACCACCAAAATACTTTACCGAGTACAGTAATTTCTGATAAATCAACAACTTCTTCTGGTGTCGATTCAATATTATAACTTCTAATGCGAACTTGTTCATTTGGCATTTTATATAAGATTTTTATGCGTAGTAAACCACCATGATTAATTGCATAAATTTTGCCATCACGAATGATGGTATTTCCTATATCAATGCCTACAGTTGAACCATCTGGTATGACGGGATCCATTGAATCACCATCAGCTGTAATACATACAGCATTTTCGAATTGAACACCTTGTCGTCTTAGTATTGCTTTAGAAAATCGTAATTTGAAATTATTGTAATCCATTATATCGTCCGTAAATCCATTACTTGTTGCCAAACGAATATCTTTTAAAAATGGTACTTCGACTTCATCGTCATTTAGTGGGGTATGACAGTCCCATAATTCAAATGAGCCTATTTCTTTCACGTTAGATTCAATTTTGCTAGTTTCACTTTTTGCTTGTTTACCTGTTCCATATTGTAGCCACTCAGGTTCTATTCCAAGCGCTTTTGCGAGGGCAAGAATATTTTTAGGTTCTTTTGTCTGCCCTGATTCAATTTTCTGTATTGCATTTTGTGATACACCTGCAAGCTTCGCTAGCTGTACTTGTGTAAACCCAGCGTTCTTTCTAGATGATTGCAACCTGCTTGCTAATGTATTCATAAGCTCTCCTAAATTTATACAGATGCCATTGTAAAACGTTAGTTTTAAAACTCCAAACAACTAAATCTATAAAGCTTATTCACTTATCAATAGCCTTAGCTATAATCATTATAGCTGATTGTATTGCAAAAGAAATACACATTATGAGTAATATTTATCAAAATTTAGATTTATAGTGATATTATTTTTTATTAGTAAAATAAGCTGTATTAAAAAGAGTAGCCTATGCATAATGAGTAGTAATATTAGAAAATATAATTATTGATAATAAAGAGTAATTCTGTAATGTTAAATTTATTTATAGATGAAAATAAGTAGTCATTACAGAATTTATAAATAATTTATTTAATTAAAAAATCTTTGAGCGCTACTATCTCTTTTTTAGCGTCTTGAATACCTAGATTATACATTGCTTGAATTTTAGCAGGATCTTTTTCGATGCGATTTATTGGTAAAGTTTGTGATGGTCGGATGACGAAAATGTCATTGTGTTCACTTAAACGAATAATTTCTTCTACACGTTCATTGTAATCTTGATAGCGATTTGCCAGTTTTTTCACTAAATTAGGGTACTTGCTATAAAAAGCTTTAAAAATCCAAGAAGGCATTGGTTTTTTACGATAATCTAACGGGCGAGTAAGGATAACGATAATTTTATCGTAACCTAATGCTTGGCATTTTTTTAATGGAATACTGTCTGCAATGCCACCATCTAAATATTTCTTTCCATTAATTTCAACCATTTTTGAAACAAAAGGCATAGCCGATGTGGCTCTTAATATCTCCATTTCTGCGAATACATTACCTAGCTTCATGTATTCAGCTTCTCCTGTTTCAACATTAGTGAGAGTCGCATAAAAATCGATGTTTGAAGCAAGGAACATTTCAATGTCAAAGGGATCTAATTTGAAAGGAAGTTCATAAAAAGCAAAATCTTTATTTACAATATTGCCAGTACATAATAGGCTATGTAATCCCATATAACGTTTATCATTTAAATATTTTTTATTATATCGAATTGCTCGTCCACGTTGTTTTGATGGAAAATTAACCCCAAATAACACACCTGCGGAAACGCCAACAATACCATCAATATGAATCTTTTCATCAAGAAATACATCAAGTACACCAGCAGTAAACATACCGCGCATGGCACCGCCTTCTAAAACTAAACCTATTCTCATTTTTTCTTCCTGTTATAAGTAAAATTTACTAAAAATTGACCGCACTTTGTTGTGTTTTTAAAAGTGAGTTAAGTCCTATCAAACGTTTAGAAATATAAAGCTCAGATTGTTGCATCTGAGCTTAAGGTGACTATAACATGTTAATTAAAGTGACTTAAAATAAAAAAGTTTGCTTAGTCAACTTTCACAATCCAGCCTTCGGGCGCTTCAACATCACCAAATTGAATACCGACAAGCTCGTTATAGAGTTTTGTTGTGACTTCGCCCACCTCAGTTTCAGAATAGAAAACATGGAAATTGTCACCATATTGAATACCACCAATAGGTGTGATTACTGCTGCTGTACCACAAGCTCCAGCTTCTTTAAATTGATCTAATTGATCAATATAGACATCCCCTTCTTTGGTTTCTAAACCTAAACGCTCTTTTGCTAGGTAGAGAAGAGAGTATTTAGTAATGCTAGGTAAAATAGAAGGGGAAAGTGGAGTAATAAATGTATTGTCCTGAGTAATACCAAAGAAATTTGCTGAACCGACTTCTTCAATTTTAGTATGTGTAGTTGGATCTAAATAAATACAATCACCAAAGCCATGTGCTTTTGCCTCTTTACCTGGGTATAAGCTTGCGGCATAGTTGCCTCCAACTTTGGCTGCACCTGTCCCTTGTGGTGCTGCTCGGTCATAATTTGAGACTAAAAAATTAGTTGGTTTTAAACCACCTTTAAAGTAAGCACCCACAGGGCAACAGAAAATAGAGAAAATATATTCTGGTGCAGGATTTACACCGACGTTATCGCCTACACCAATCATAAATGGACGCAAATATAATGTAGCGCCTGTGCCATAAGGTGCTAACCATTCTTGATTTGCTTTGACTACTTGTTTACATGCATCAATAAACATCTCAGTCGGTACTTCAGGCATTAATAAACGCTGACAGCTGCGTTGCATACGCAGTGCATTTTGATCTGGGCGGAAAAGGTTAATTGAGCCATCTTTACAGCGATAGGCTTTTAATCCTTCAAAGCATTGCTGACCATAATGCAATGCGGTTGAACCTTCGCTGATGTGTAATGTATTATCTTGTGTTAACTCACCTTTTGACCATTTACCATTTTTCCAATATGCAATGTAGCGATAGTCTGTTTTGATATAGCCAAAGCCTAAATTTTGCCAATCAATATTTTTTGTCATTGTTATATCCTTTTTGTTGTGTCTGGAGAATGAGTTTTAATCTACACCATTCTTCATAGCTTGCAAATGTTTGCGAGAAAAAAATTTAGTGATTGAAACAGAAAATCTGAAAGATAAAATATTTTGAAGTAAAACAAGCAATAAGCAGGTGGTTGTGCTAAAATCAGCAGATAAAAAAACACCGCTCGACTGAGCGGTGTCTAACCAAAAGGGTTTAAAAATAAATATACAGGAAGTGAAAATAAGTAACTTCAAAAGTTACTCTGTTTGGTTTCCCAAACAATATGCAAACACAACATCATACTTAAGTCCGAAACTCTTAACCAGTAAGGAATTACCAATCATTAAGTATGGTTGCATTGTAAGAGGAAGCCTGAGAGTGAACAACGAATATTTTTTTATATGACGCATTAGAAAAATTAATGCGAAAGATATTTTTTATATTATAGATCAAAAATTTAACATTGAGAAGAGCGTATGTGTAAACGTTTGCCTCCCTTGAATTCATTGAAAGCATTTGAATCTGCTGCAAAGCATTTAAGCTTCACAAAAGCAGCAGAAGAATTGTTTGTAACACAAGCTGCAGTAAGTCACCAGATAAAACTGTTAGAAGATTTTTTAGGCATTGAATTGTTTAAACGTAAGAATCGTTCACTGGAATTAACAGAATTAGGTCAGGCTTATTTTACTGATGTGACAAAAATTCTACATCGACTTGCTGAAGCTACTGATAAATTATTAGCAAAAAAACATGATAAACATCTGACCATTAGTGTGCCACAAACATTTGGTATTCAGTGGTTAGTACCGCATCTAAGCGATTTTAACCAGCATTATCCTGATATTGAAGTGCGTTTAAAAGGTGTTGATCAGGATGAAGGATTACTTAGCAAAGATATTGATATTGCTATTTATTATGGGCTAGGAAACTGGGATAATTTGCAGGTTGAAAAGTTAGTTGAAGAGAATCTCCTTATTCTCGCTTCACCAAAATTACTTGCCCAAATTCCCGTACAGAGTAAAGACGATTTAAAAAATCACACTTTAATTCATATTCATACTCGTGATAATTGGAAAAATATGGCAAGTTCTTTGCAACTGGATGATTTAAATATTCAGCAAGGCTCGCTATTTAGCCATACTTTTATGGCATTACAAGCGGCTATACATGGGCAGGGTTTAGTACTTGCGAACCGTATTTTAGCACAGCAGGAAATTGATAATGGACATTTACAAATTGTCTTACCAACAAATTTGCATGATCCAAAATCGTTCTATGTTGTGAATCACTTTGATGTAAATGATGAACGTATTCAAGCTTTTCGAGCTTGGATCATTGAAACAATGAAACAAAAATAATGAATAAATTAGCCCTTTATTGTCGTCTTGGTTTTGAAAAAGAAGTCGCTGCTGAAATTAGTGAAAAAGCGACCGCACTTGGTGTTTTTGGCTTTGCGCGTGTTGTCGAAAATAGTGGTTATGTAATTTTTGAATGTTATCAGACAGGCGATGCAGATCGCCTAGCACGAGAGATACCTTTCCACCAATTGATTTTTGCGCGTCAAATGTTAGTTGTTTCCGAGCTTTTAACTGATTTATCGTCACAAGATCGGATTTCGCCTATTGTGGCACAATATCAACAGATCGCAGCTCAAATTAATTTAAAGCAAAGTAATGAAATTTTTGTTGAAACAGCGGATACTAATGAAGCAAAAGCACTCTCTGTCTTTTGTCGCAAGTTTACTGTACCACTACGCCAAGCACTGAAAAAACAAGGCTGGTTAGTGGCTCATGTTGGTAAATCAGCTAGTGTGACTTTACATGTCCTCTTTATTAATACTACAAGTTGTTATGTTGGCTATTCTTATAACCATAATCACTCCGCTTATTTTATGGGTATTCCGCGTTTGAAATTTCCTGCAGATGCACCAAGTCGTTCGACGTTAAAGTTAGAGGAAGCAATTCTCACTTTTATTCCTAAAAAGCAGGAAGCAGTACGATTACAAGAAACAATGTATGCTGTCGATTTAGGCGCCTGTCCAGGCGGTTGGACTTATCAGCTAGTTAAACGAGGCTTATTTGTTTATGCCGTAGATCACGGAAAAATGGCAACAAGTTTACATGAAACAGGGCGTATTGAGCATTGCTCTGAGGATGGATTTAAATTCCAACCGCCAAAACGTCGCAAAATAGATTGGTTAGTTTGTGATATGGTAGAGCAGCCAATCCGTATTGCTAATTTGATTACCAAATGGCTCGTGAATGGTTGGTGTCATGAAACGATTTTTAATCTTAAATTACCTATGAAAAAGCGTTATCTTGAGGTTCAGAAATGTTTGCAATACCTTGAGGATGAACTAATGAAGCAAGGTATGAGCTATCAAATTCAAGCGAAACATCTTTATCATGATCGAGAAGAAGTGACAGTACATATTGCAGTGAAAAGATCGCATTAATTAAAGTGCGGTCGATTTTGGCAAAGTTTTAACTGTTTTCTGTTCGAATAGCGTCAATAATTAAAGGCAGACATTTGATCTGCCTTCATTATCTTGGCATCATTTTTCTGCTTTAATATAGCTTTTTAGTGTTTGTTCAATTTCATATATCCAATCAAGTTCATATTGAGTAAAACCGGCTTGTAGGCGTGCATCGGTATTAATCACGCCTTTGAATATGACAATACGATATTTACGTAACAGTTCACCAAAACATTGCATAGCATCTAATCCACGTTTAGTAGAAAGTGTATGATACCAATGGTTACCAATTGAAACATGACCAATTTCATCATGTAAAATCACATCGAGAATTGCAACAGCATCAAAATCTTTACGTTGACGAATTTTGTCCTGTAGAACAGGCGTCGCATCTAACCCTCTTGCTTCAAGTACGCGAGGCACTAATGCCATACGTTCCCAAATGTCATGAGCTGTGGCTTGTGACATTTCCCATAGACCTGCGTGTGCTTCAAAGTCCCCATATTGGTAACCCAAAGATTTTAAATGTTGGTTAAGAAGGGTAAAATGCGTACTTTCTTCGCGTGCCACTCGTAACCAATCTTTTACGAATGTCATTCCTGCTCCCAATTCCTGTTGAGCACAGCGTCCAAAACGCCAGGCAGCGTCTAAGCCTAAATTAATCGCATTAAATTCAATATGTGCGATGGCATGTAGTGTTGCAGCGTAACCTTCTTTAGTAGCAAAAGAACGTTTAGGTACATCTTTAGGTGCAACTAGCGCGGGTTTATGCGGAAATCCTGCTATGTCTTGCGTCGGTGTGACAATAGGAAAATCGTCTAATTCAGTTAAATTGACAGTGGGTAACAGATCATCATAGAGCTGGTTAACAAGCTCGCATTTTTTCTCTGGTACAGTTTCGATCAATGCCGTAGTGATAGCTTGCCAAAGTGCGGTCATTTTTTTCCTTATTTTTTCTTTTCTAATGTATAACGAATTAAGCCTTCTTGTTGTGTTGTTGCAATTAGGCGGCCTTGGCGATCAAAAATTTGTCCTCGCGCTAAGCCTCGGGCGGCAAAGGCGTTGTTACTTTCAATTGCATACAGTAACCAATCATTTAAATTAAAAGTGCGATGAAACCAAATTGAATGATCAATTGTTGCGACTTTCATACCCGGTTGTAAAAAGCCTTTTTCATGTGGATGGAGGGCAGTTAATAAACAATGAAAGTCGGAGAAGTAGGCGAGCAAACATTGTTGTATTTTTTGATCTAATGGTGCATTTCCATTCGCTTTTACCCAAGCAAATTGTTCTGGTGGCAATTTTGTGCCACTAAATGGATTATTGATATATTTTGCACGAATATCAAAAGGACGTTCTGCCGTAAATTTTTCACGAATCGGTTCTGGAATATAAGGTGCAAGTTTTTGGATGACAGTACTTTCTGCAATAAACTCATCAGGCTGTGCAACTTCAGGCATTTGGCTTTGGTGATCAAAACCTTTTTCTTCATTTTGAAATGAAGCGGTAATATGGCAGATTGGTTCATTATGTTGAATTGCTTTGACACGTAATGCGGTAAAATTGCGTCCTTCGCGTAAAGTTTCTACATCGTAAATAATCGGATGTTGGCTATCGCCAGGTGCTAAAAAATAAGCGTGACAAGAATGTAAAATACGATCTTGGCGGGCAACTTGAATAGCAGCTGATAATGCTTGTGCGACAACTTGACCACCGAAAACTTGGCGTAATCCTAAATCTTCGCTGCTACCTCGAAATAAAAAATCATCTAATCGTTCTAGTTTAAGTAATTCAATTAAGTTATTAAGTACCTTTGACATGGCTCATCCTTATTAAGAGTGAGTTTGATTGATAGTTTTGGTATAGTAAAATCAATTAAGATTAATTCAGACAAATTGTTAGTATAAATTAGCTTAAAAATTTATTGCTTTGCGCATTACTATGGAATCAAAAATTGTTTTTAACAAGAATGAAAGTTATTTTACTTAAAAAATAATCAATCAAATAGAAATAAAAATCAACGTTTGCAATATCAGGCATCTTATTGCATAATACGCCACCTAATCATCAGATAAGCATTATTTGGTGGTTATCCAATGGAAATCTTCTCGGTTCCTCGCAATGGTATCTGGTTTACCTGGTCAGGTTCGGAAGAAAGCAGCCAAAGTCAGCATCACTGTGTGCCGAGATCAAGCTGGGAAGATTTCCACCTCATTGTCCCCTTCATTATATGTGCTAAATTCTAGTTGCTAATTTTTGGAAATAACTATTTTCTTGTTGGATTAATTCATTATAAGTACCTTGTTCAATCAATTTTGCTTCATCAATAATGTAGAGTTGATCGAATTGTTCAATAAAAGTAAGGCGATGAGTAACCATTAATAGCGTCTTATTTTTCACATGAGTGAAGATTAAATGCAGTATTTTTCGTTCTGTTTCTCGATCTAGCCCTTCTGTTGGTTCATCAAGCAATAAAATTGGCGCGTCATTAAGCAATACACGAGCAAGCCCTAAACGACGTTGCTCACCACCTGATAATGGGCGCCCGCCATCGCCAAGCCATAAATCTAATCCATCTTCTTGCTCAAGTAATTTGTTTAAACCCACTTGTTGTAACACATTAATCATTTTCTGATCAGTAATTTTGATTGCATTTGCAATCTGTAAATTGTTGCGTAAGCTATCGCTAAATACATGAACTCGTTGAGTTAAAAAACATATTTGTTGGCGTAGTGCTTGTTCTGAATACTGATCAATTGGTCTACCAGAGAGTAATAATAATCCTTTATTAGTATCATAGTTACGAACTAATAATTGTAATAATGTAGATTTTCCACTCCCTGTTTTTCCGAGGATGGCTACTTTTTTACCCTGTTCAATAGTAAGGCTGACGTTATTTAATGCTGGGTTTTCACGCTCTGGATAGGTGAAAAATAACGCATTGGCTTGAATAAGTGGTTGTGTCTTTATATTAAAGTCATTAAATTGAGCAATCCCTTCGAACTTGACTAAAGGAGATTGTTCGATAATTTCACTAACGCGTTTAGCAGAGGCAATCACTTGACCAATATGTAAAAAGGCTGCACCAATTGGCATTAATATTTCAAATGCAGCAAGGGCTGAAAAAGCAAACAAAGCAATCAATGCAGCTTTATACATGCCTGTGCCTAAGTCTGCTTCAGCAGCAATCCAGAGTGTTGCAGCAAGAATGAATCCATTAACAAATAGTAAAATTGCACTGGAAAGTCCTGCTAAGTTAGCTTCTTTTTGTTGGTACTGTTGCCAATCTTGCTCTGTTTGATTGAGCTTCTCTTTTAATTTTTTTTCTGCATTAAAGAGTAATAATTCTGCCTGCGCTTGAATAAACTCTACAAATTGAGTGCGATAAATAGCACGTGATTGTACCAATTTATTACCAAATTTGCTGCCTAAGCGATAGAAAATGGTTGGGATAATTAATAAAAATGCTAACAAAGTCGTACCCATAAATAAGGCGAGTGAGATATGAATAAAACTTAAACCAAGTGTAATAATGGCTATAACAATAATTGCACTAATGAAAGGCGCAATTAAACGTAAGTATAAACTATCGAGCGTATCAACATCAGCGACTAAACGATTTAATAAATCACTATTACGGTAGCGATTTAAAACAGCGGGGCTTAATGGAATAATTCGACTGAATACTTGAACACGTAATTTAGCTAGCACACGAAAAGTGGCATCATGAGTGACAATTTTTTCGAAATAACGGGCAACTGTTCGACCAATCGCTAAACCACGCACGCCTGAAGATGGGTAGAAAAAGTTAAATAATGTACCGATACCTGCAATTGCTGTTGCAGCTAAAAACCAACCTGAAAGCGTTAGCAAGCCAATACTCGCAGCTAAACCTGTAATCATTAAAATCACCCCTAAAATCAGAGTAAATTTAGCATGTTTGAATAAACGTAAAAAAGGGAATAACGCGCGCATTAGTTTACATCCTGTTTTCGTTGAGTAAGTAATTCAGCAAAGAAGCCTGTATGTTTTAATTGTTCGAAATGACCTTGCTGGATAATTTCTCCTTGTTGCATAACAAGGATAACATCGCATTGTTTGAGATCTTCAACGCGGTGAGTAATCATCAAGGTAGTTTGCTGTTGACTCATTTTTTGTAATGCTTGTAAAACTAAGTTTTCGGATTGTGCGTCTAAACTTGCAGTAGGTTCATCTAATAATAATAAATGACCTTGACGAAGTAGGGCCCGCGCAATAGCGAGACGTTGTGCTTGCCCGACTGAAATACCTAAGCCACCATCTCTAATTTCACTATTTAAACCTAATGTATCAGTAAATTCTTTTGCTTGAGCGAGTGTTAAAGCTTGTTCAATTTGATGTTCACTTGCTTCAATGTCGCCTAACAATAAATTTTCTTTGATGGTGCCTTGTAATAACAATGGATTTTGCCCTACCCACGCAATTTGTTTACGCCACTGTGATAAATTCATTTGTTTTAGCTCAATCCCATTGATCTTTAAGCTCCCTTCATAGGCTAAAAATCCCAGAATGGCATTGATTAAAGAGCTTTTTCCTGCACCACTTTGACCGACTAGTGCCGTATGGCTTTGAGCTGGTAAAGAGAAGTTTAACGGTTTAGTTAAAGGTTTACCTTGTGGTGAAAGTACAACTAAGTTTTGTGCGGTAATATCAACAGCACTTTGTAGTTCTGAGGGTTGTTGGTGAACTGATTGTGCCGTTGTGTGTTCTGCCTCTAAAAATTCCACAATAACATCAGCAGCGCCAATACCGGCAGCACGATCATGATAATAAGTACCGAGATCACGCAGTGGTTGGTAAAATTCAGGAGCCAAAATAAGACAGAAAAAGCCGACAAATAAGGTTAAAGGTGCATTATATGTACCAAAATTTAACTCGCCTAAATAACTAAAACCAAAATAGACAGCCATTAGTGCAATAGAAATTGAAGTGAAAAACTCTAATACTGCAGAGGAAAGGAATGCCATTTTTAGCACATCCATTGTTGTTTCACGAAATGCATCGGTATTTTCTTCAATGTGTCTCGTTTGCTGTTCAGTGCGATTAAATAAACGTAATGTTTCTAGACCGCGTAGACGATCTAAAAATTGACCGCTTAATTTTGCTAGGGTCGCCATATTTTTCTGACTGCTGTCTGCAGCGGCAATACCTACTAAAATCATAAAAATAGGAATAAGTGGTGCAGTAATCATTAAAACAAGACCTGCTGCCCAATTAAGCGGGAATATTGCAATTAAAATCACGACAGGAACAATTGCCGATAGTGCCTGTTGTGGCAAATAGCGAGCGTAATAATTATGTAAGTTTTCCACTTGTTCTAACATAATTGTTGCCCAACTCCCAGCAGGCTTTTGATTGATTGTGGCTGGTCCAACTTGATGAATTTTATCTAAGATTTGCTGGCGAATAGAATTACGTAAAATTCGACCGCACTTAAAGCCAATTTGCTCACGTACCCACAGTATGACAGCTCGAAGCATAAAGCCAATGATGAGACCAACGAAATAAAATGACAGAGTACTACGCTCAGTACCTAACATAATCAAATGGTGTAATAAACTCGCTAAAAAATAAGTATTGATGACTAAGATCACGGATGAAATAGAAGCAAGCAGAATGTTCAAATTTAGCAATTTTTTAATTGGTTTTTGTTGTGACCAAAGCCATTTTTGTAAATATTTTTGACGTGTTTTTTGCATAATATAACAAGTTAAGTTCTTGATTAGTCATATTGTAAACTGAGAAGGACGCTTTTAGCGTCCCTATATTTCGTTTTAAATTTTTATTTTTATATACGTAGAACATCCTATTTCAATGATTCTTAACAAAGAGGCTCCTTACTTATTAGATTCTTCATTTTTAGTTATTATACGTCTAATTGCAAAAAGCATTAATAATGCTAATGCATTTAAGAATAATAAGAGAATCATCAATTCTATATTATTTCTCCTTTGATAATATAGAGTTATGCTGCCGAATTAACTGGGTTACAATAAAGATGCAATAGGCAAGTACTAAAAGTAAAATACAATTCCCAACTTTAAATTTAATATTATTTTCGCCATATATTACAACTGGTAAGGCACAAATTGCATCTTCACTCTATCATCTAGATTCTTTGCCCTTGAGTCTAAACTTTCTCTATTTTATTGGATACTTAAAAACATTCCACACCAGCGATACCTGTAGTTTATCATAATTTGTTCAAAAGCATCACGATAAAAAATATTATGTACTAGCGTGGAATGTAATATTCATTTTGCGAGTAGTATCGCAAAATGAACATTTTTAGGCCTCTAATGCATCTAAATATCGTTCTGCATCAAGTGCTGCCATACAACCTGTTCCCGCAGACGTAATGGCTTGACGATAATTATGATCCATGACATCACCAGCAGCGAAGACACCTTCAACAGAAGTAGCTGTGGCATTACCATCTAATCCAGATTTTACTACAATGTAGCCATTATTGAGTTCAAGTTGTCCAGCGAAAATTTCTGTATTTGGCGCATGACCAATAGCGATAAATAAACCCTCCAACATTAAATCTTCTGTTTTGTCAGATTGAGTATCTTTTAGACGGATACCTGTTACTCCCATGTTATCGCCTAATACTTCATCTAAAGTGCGGTTAGTATGGAGGATAATTTTGCCTTCTTCGACTTTTTTCATTAAACGATCGATAAGGATTTTTTCACTACGAAAACTATCACGGCGATGAATTAAGTGTACTTCAGAGGCGATATTCGCCAAATATAGCGCTTCTTCCACGGCAGTATTACCACCACCAATAACAGCAACGGGTTTATTACGGTAGAAAAAACCATCGCAAGTTGCACAAGCAGAAACACCACGCCCTTTATAAGCTTCTTCGGATGGCAATCCAAGATAGCGAGCTGAAGCACCTGTTGCAATAATTAACGCATCACAACTGAAAGTCTGTACATCGCCGTATAATTTAAATGGACGAGAAGACAGATCAACTTTATTGATATGGTCAAAAACAACTTCAGTTTCAAATTTCTCCGCATGTTGCAACATACGTTGCATGAGTTCTGGGCCTGTTGTATCACCAAAATCACCGGGCCAATTTTCAATTTCCGTAGTTGTCGTTAATTGACCACCTTGCTGTAAACCAGTAACTAAAACTGGATTTAAATTTGCACGAGCGGCATAAATAGCAGCAGTATAGCCTGCTGGACCTGAACCTAAAATAAGTAGTTTACTATGTTTAATTGAATCCATGTATTTCTCTCCTTACATATTCAAAATACTTTGTACTTTATTATAGACGTTTCCCATGTTCAATCTATTACTAATAATTTCCCTGTTAATATAATAGGGAATACAATAAACGGCGGTATTTCGTTGTAATAGGATCGTTTTGTCCAAGAGCAGATAAGATCGATAAAAATTGTTGCTTCACTTCACCATTCTCTGTATTGAGATCATGTTTTAGTAATCCAAATAGTAAAGATAACGCATCTTCATTACGATTGGCTTGATGGAGTTGTACTGCTAATTTTAAGGCAAGTGTAGCAGAGGGGGATTGTGCAAAATCAGCCTGTAATTGTTGAATTTCAGGTGTATCTGCTGCTTGAATTAATAAATTAATTTGAGCTTGCAGTCCTTGCCAGCGGTTATCACGATCTTGTAATGGGATTTGGTTCAAAATTTCTTGAGCTGGTTCAACTTTTTTTATTGCGATATATGTTTCAGCATACAATAAAGCAATATCACTGTTTCGTTTATTCGAAATTTCCCATGCCTCTTTTAATAAAGGAAGCGCATCTTGATAATTTTCAGCCTCCAGTAACTCTAAAGCTTGCATAAATTTGAGTTCTTCTTCCTTAGGTAAGATCGCTGCCAGTCTTTGTTGTAAGGTTTGTTCATCTAGATTTCCTTGGAAGGCATCTAATGCTTGACCTGCTTTGAATAAATAAGTTGTTGGCAAGGCTTGAATACGAAATTGTGCAGCAATCATTTGTTCTTTCTCACAATTGACTTTTGCTAATACAAATTGACCTTGATATTGTTCTGCATAGCGTTGTAAAAGTGCGGTAAATTCTAACGAAGTTTGGTGATTAGGAGCATAAAACGTCATAACCAATGGTGATTGTTGTGAAAGCTGTAATGTTTCGGTTAAGTTTTGCTCTGTAACTTCGATTAGATATTGAGAATTGATCATCTATTTTTCCTGAATTATCTATATGAGGTAACGCTATTCTAACAAAGGTATCGCTGGTAGAGTAGCATGCGTTTTTACAAAATTTTTTGTTTTCATATTATCAATGAAGGTTGTTCGTTGTATAATATGTGTCCTTTTAGGTTTTTTAGCTGTATTAACATGTTTCAAAAGTTTATTTTTTATTTAAAAAAACGATTATTTTATATTTGGTTATTATTATTTTCTATTGCTTCAATCCTTATTTCACCAGAACCAAGCTTACATTATGCGGTATTAGGTGTCTTCATCTTTTATTACTTACTTTATGCGTACAATGAGAGATTATTTTCTTTTGTCGTGTTATTCATCACTATTACGCTATCATTGTATTATCCAGTATCTCAATATTATGGTTCCTTGAATTCTGGCATTGTTGCTGCTTTTTTGGAAACTAATGCCGGGGAATCTCTCGAGTTTATGCAGAAAATAAGTTTTTCACAGATGTTGTTTCCTGTCTTTTATATGTTATCTGCAGTCATTTTAATAAGGTTAAAAAAGTATAACCTCCGCTCTCCATTTGATAGTAAAAAAAGAGTAATGTATATTCTATTATTTGGTGTGTTTTGTTTTTCACTTCTATTTGTACCTACCAAATTTTATTTAGAAAAAGCCTCTGAAGAAGAGGATGATGTGAAATGGACATTATCTAATAGCCCAATTAATATTATTTCTTTTTATGTCAACATTTATGAAAGTATTCGAGATTACTATACTGAAAAGGCTGAATTAGAATCAGCGGCTTATGTTATGCCGCCTTGGCAAGTATTGATGGCATCTCCAGAATATCAGAATTATGTTTTAATTATTGGAGAAAGTGCTCGTCGGGACTATTTGTCAACCTATGGTTTCCAATTGCCAACAACACCATTTTTGGATCAAACAAAAGGTTATATTAATAGTGGTTATATTTCCGCAGCACCAGCCACCTATCATTCATTATTAAAGTCACTTTATTTTAAGAAAGATAAGAAAATAGATTATAGCTATAACATTATTACGTTAGCAAAAGCAGCGGGTATTGAAACAAACTGGCTATCTAATCAAGGCAGTATTGGTAAATATGACACGATTGCAAGTCGAATTGGCGCAAGTGCAGATTTCTTCTATTTTACTAAGAAAGGTGGATTCAATACGGCAGATGAAGATGATTTTAAATTGCTTGAAAAATTGAGTGAACGGTTAGAAGCAAATAACTCTCCATCTAAAGTAAGATTATTTGTTTTACATTTAATGGGTTCACACCAAGATTTTTGTCAACGTATTACTGAAGAAGAGAAAAAACTGGAATTTGTTAATAAAAAAATGTCGTGTTATGTAAATAGTATTTTAAAAACAGACAAATTAATTAGTGATACTATTGAGTTATTAAAAAGTAGAAATGAAAGCTATTCATTGATTTACTTCTCGGATCACGGCCTAAATCATATTGAAAAAGAAAGTAAAGAAAATTTTAATTTAGATTATGATTCTAAGTTTAAATCTAATTATGAAGTGCCATTTGTTAAAATTTCAAGTGATGATTTAGTGAGAAAAATGGTCAACACAAAGCGAAGTGCGTTCAATTTTATGTATGGTTTTAGCCAATGGTTAAATATTACAACACAAGAATTGAATAAGAATTATGATTTCTTTTCTGCTGAAGATGATAAAGAGATTAAAGTCTTTAATTTTGAAAAAAATATTAGCTTTAGTGAGCTAGAAGATGATTTTATTAGTGAAGTTAAGGAGATACAATAATGGAAAATAGGAAATTGAATATTATCAGAACAATCTTTTTTCTTTCTGGATTTGCTGCATTGATTTATCAGATTGCTTGGCAGCGTTTATTGTTTACTGCATTTGGAGTTGATTTAGAGTCGATTACGATCATCATTGCCGTGTTTATGGCTGGTCTCGGTATCGGCGCATATTGTGGAGGGCGAATTGCAGATAAATATCCACAGAAAATAGTGCTCATTTTTGCTTTAGTTGAATTAGGCATTGGTATATTTGGTTTTACTAGTCCGACATTAATTGAATTAATTAAGAGTCTATTTTTATATTCAAATATTTCTACTATTGCATTTGCCAATTTCTTATTGTTATTGTTTCCAACGTTTTTAATGGGTAGCACACTGCCTTTATTAACTCAGCATTTAAATCGTTATATCGATAATATAGGAAATAATATTGGCTGGTTATATTTTGTAAACACGTTAGGTGCTTCCAGCGCCTGTATTATGACGGGTTTTTTCTTATTTAGTTATTTTGAGTTAGAACAAGTTATTTATATTGCAGGCATAACTAATTGCTTTATTGCGTTCACTGTTTTTCTTCTTTATCGTAATGCTGGCAATGATGTGAGTTTAGAGATTAATAAGAATGATAAACAAGAAGTATTAAGTAACTCTTATCATAATATTATTCGAAAAGCGATAGTTTTATCTTTTGTAGGTGGCTTTTTGAGCTTAAGTTTAGAAGTTATTTGGATAAGATTATTTTCTTTTTACTCAGCTTCTATTCCACAAGCTTTTTCAATTATTCTTGCTTTATTTTTATTAGGTATTGCCTTTGGTTCTCTTATTGGTAAAAAAGTGTGCCAGTCAGGTAAGGCAAGTATTGATTACATTGGTAGAATACTTATGCTAGCAGCAGGTTTTGATTTTATTGCTATTGCCGCTATTATTTATACTCCAACGGCGATCGCTTTTATTGTTGCTGTTATCGTAATGGCATTACTACGTGGAATTATTTTTCCTATCGTTCATCACTTAGGTTCTGAAGGTAAAAAAACAGGTGCAGCAGTTTCTAATGTTTATTTTGCCAATGTATTAGGCTGTACTTTAGCTCCGATTTTCATTGGTTTTTATTTATTAGATGTCTTTAGTACTCAGCAAACTTATTTTATTGTGATTTTAATCACCTTTGTAATTGCATACTTTTGTGTTAAACAAAGTGTGCTCAAAATATTTTCTTTGATTATTGCTTTTGTCGCAATTTTACTTACTTTTTTACCAGAAAAAATGATCTATGCCTTATCACAAAAAGAAGATTTGTTAATTGAAAATATTATTGAGAATAAGCATGGATTTATACAAGTTTATGCTAATACAGAAAACGAGCACTTGGTTTTTGGTAGTAATGTCTATGATGGCATGCTAAATATTGATATTGACCATAATAGTAATGGAATTCATCGTGCTTATCTATTATCTGCTATTGCACCACAAGCAAAAAATGTACTTGTTATTGGATTAAGTACTGGTTCTTGGGTCAGTGTGCTAGCCGCAATGTCTCATTTAGAATCAATCACTGTTGTTGAGTTAAATCCAGCATACATTGAGTTAGCTAATTCTTACATTGAAATGTCAAAAATTCTGAAAGATAAAAGAATAAATATTGTGACAGACGATGGACGCAGATGGTTAACGAAGAACAAAGACGCGAAATTTGACTTTATCTTAATGAATACAACATTTCATTGGCGAAGCTATACAACAAATTTGTTAAGCCAAGATTTTCTAGAATTAACAAAAAGGCATTTAAATGAAGATGGTTTTGTTTATTTCAATACGACTGGCTCGTCAGATACATTATTTACTACTCAGCAAGTTTACCCTTATACCTATAAGTACTCCAATATGGCATTAGGTGCGTTAAAACCAATTACTAATTTAACGGAACAACAAGTTTCTAATGCACTGATGCGGCTTGCTTGGCAAGATGGTAAAAAGGTGTTTTCTACGCTTGGGCAAATTGAGTTAGGGACGAAAATTATTTTGAATGATCAAATAATTCCTTATGAAAATATTGATTTTTCATCAATTAAGAGACCATTAGAAGTGATCACAGATAGAAATATGATTACGGAATATAAGTATGGTATTTTATCTTTAACTCATTAATTCTTTTAATGTGATTTTATGAAAAATTGCACCTGTTTTCAGGTGCAATTTTTTATCATGCTTCTTCATGCTCTTTTCGTAAGATCTCATCTTCATTCAGTTTTAATAAACGTGCAATTGCATTGCGATAGGAGATTTCTAAAGTTTCTCGGCTCGTTGCCATAACACCTTGATCAATTAAAAATCCATCATTTACGTCATAAACCCAGCCATGTAAAGACAGTTTTTTACCATTTTTCCATGCAGATTTAATAATAGAAGAACGACCTAAGTTATAGACTTGTTCTGCAACATTAATACGTGTCAGCATATCGGCACGTTTTTCTGGCGAAAGGTTACCAAGTAGGTGACTGTGTTTATACCAAATATCACGGATATGCAGTAACCAATTATTAATTAAACCCAAATCTTGGTCTGCCATTGCTGCTTTGATGCCACCACAATTCGTGTGTCCACAAATAATAATATGTTCAATATTTAATACATCCACTGCATATTGCACCACAGATAAACAATTCAAATCTGTGTGAATAACTTGATTTGCAACATTACGATGAACAAATAATTCACCAGGCCCTAAATTCGTTAATTTTTCTGCAGGAACACGACTATCCGAGCAGCCAATCCAAAGATAACTAGGCGTCTGATGATCTGCTAATTCTTTAAAATAAGAGGAATTTTCCTCTTTCATGCGTAGAGCCCAGCTATAGTTGTTGGCAAAAAGTTGTTCAATTTTTTTCATTAAAATGTTTCCTGTACAGCAAAAATAGGGCGTTAGTATAGCTTACAAATTGAAAAGAGGTAAATGTTCAAGATAAACAAATTGTTAATAAAAATCTTGCCTTTTGTTCCAATCTCTTTAAAATTCACTCTCTTATTAAAATAAAATTAATTATCATTATCAATTAAGGGATAAAAAATGGGAAAGAAATTAAGAAAAGGAAATCTGATCTTATTGATTCTATCAATTAATTACATCAAAGTGGCTTTGGCAAATGTAGACTCTTCCACAGAGCAATTATTACCCATCATTGTGGCATCTGATGAAGTAAATAAAACAGCTGGTCGATCAGTATTGAAGCAGAAAAATATTGATCAACAACAATCGGATAATGCAGCTGATTTAATTAATATTTTACCTGGTGTTAACATGGCTGGCGGATTTCGTCCAGGAGGGCAAACATTAAATATTAATGGAATGGGGGATGCCGAAGATGTGCGAGTTCAATTAGATGGTGCTACGAAAAGTTTTGAGAAATACCAACAAGGCTCTGTTTTTATTGAACCAGAATTATTAAGTAAAGTTACTGTCGATAAAGGAAACTATTCTCCGCGATATGGTAATGGTGGATTTGCAGGTACAGTAAAATTTGAAACTAAAAATGCGACTGATTTTTTAAAGGAAGATCAGAAGATAGGTGGTTTATTTAAATATGGAAATAATAGCAACAATAATCAGAAGACCTATAGTAGCGGATTATTTTTGCAAAATGAGCAAAGAAATTTTGATTTGTTGTTATTTGGTTCATTAAGAAACGCAGGTAATTATACCAGACCAGACAGAAGTAAGATTCTTTTTTCTAAAAACAATCAAAAAAGTGTTTTGATAAAAGCAAATTGGGCAATTTCGCCTGCTCATTTATTCACTTTTTCTGGTGTTTATGGCTCTCATTCTGGTTGGGAACCTTGGGCAGCTAAAAGAGATATTTCTTCGAAACCAACTGTGGAGGAAATAAAAAAACATGGATTAGATATTGCGTGGAAAAGAAAGCTTGTTTATCGAGATCAAAAAGATGAAAGTTATACTGTTCAGTACCGCTATTTTCCTGAACATAATTCATGGATTAATTTGGCATCTCAATTGAGCTATAGTAAGACAACACAAAATGACACCCGTCATAAGAAAGCGGCTTCTTCTTTTTTAGGAACGCTAGGTAATAAAAGTTGGATTACGTATTCAGATTTAAACATAGATGTCAATAATACGAGTACTTTTACCACGAATAATATAGAACATGAGTTATTAATTGGCTTGCAATGGGTAAAAAGTAAAAGAGACACATTGATATATCATAAAGCTGGTGCAAAGAATCCTAAATATAATTATGGTTATTTTCAGCCTTCTTATATGCCTTCTGGTAGACAGTACACTCAAGCATTATATTTACAAGAGCAAATGAAATGGCGCGATATTCTATTTACCGCAGGGTTACGTTACGATCATATTAATAATATTGGTCAAAAAAATCTTGCTCCTCTCTATAATGATAAGTCAGCTGGACATGATTATAGCCAGAAAAACTATAGTGATTGGTCGTATTATTTAGGACTAAATTACGATGTGACAACTTATTTAAGTTTATTTACTCATTTTAGTCATACTTGGCGAGCGCCTGTAGTTGATGAACAATATGAAACACAATATGCGACAGCTGCGGTCACTGCAACTTCGTTAAACCTAGATAAAGAAACAATAAACCAAACAAGAGTAGGTGGCGTTTTTAGTGTTGAAGATGCACTTTTAAAAGAGGATTCATTACAATTCCGAGCAACTTATTTTTATAACCGAGGTAAAAATGAGATTTTCAAAACGAGAGGTGTAAATTGTGCACAAAATGCGTTAGATATTGATAATAGTGTTTGTCCTAAGATTATTGGCAATTACCGCAATTTACCTGGTTATACTATTCAAGGTGCGGAGTTAGAGGCATATTATCAATCAGACTATTTATTTGGTAGCTTGACTTATTCTTATGTAAAAGGAAGACGTGATACATCACCAAGAAATCCATGGGGTAAAACACAAACATGGATTGCTGAAATCCCTCCAAGAAAAGCGACTGCAACGTTAGGCTTTAATATACCTAATTATCACTTGACTGCAGGGTGGCGAGCTGAATTTGTTAGAAGACAAGATAGATCGCCAATTTCTGGTGATCCTAAAGCAGTATACTGGTCATTACCGCCTTCAAAAGGATACAGTTTACATGGTGTGTTTGCTTCTTGGAGTCCTTCAAGACTTAAGGGGTTAAATTTTAAAATAACTGTTGATAATTTATTTAATCAAGCCTATTACCCATATTTAGGTGAACTTGCTTCTGGTCTAGGACGAAATGTCAAATTTAGTGTTACACAACAATTTTAATAGAAATCCCGATCTATTCTGATCGGGGTTTCTTTTTATATAACTCAAAGTGCGGTTGCTTTTTTCATTATTTTTACAAATTTGGCTAGCGCGATTAAACAGGTTGTTGGATCGTCAAGATATTGCTCAATAATTTTTACAATAGCAGAACCCGATATTGCGCCATCAACACCCATTGCTAGTGCCTCTTTAATTTGCTGTGGCTGGGCAATACCAAAACCTTGTAAGATAGGTGGGGCATTATGGCTTTTAAGGCTAGTGACAAGATGAGTCAAATTTGTTGAAGCCTGTTGATTTTCTGCGCTAGTGATACCAGCACGAGAAACGAGATAGGTATAGCCTTGTGAAGATTGAGCAACTCGTTGGATTGTTTCTTGATCTGCATTTGGTGGGCAAATAAAAACTTGTTGGATACCATGTTTTTTCGCAAATGGCATAAATTCTTCACAAGCTAACAAGGGAAGATCGGCGATAAGTACTGCATCAATACCTACATTGGCACAACGTTGATAAAAACCATCAATTGTTTGTGCATAAACTAAGTTAGCACATAACAATAAGCTCATCGGAATCTCAGGGTATTTCGAGCGTATTTGTGCTAAAAGCTGAAAACTTGCTTCTGTACTATAACCCGCTGTTAATGCACGGTTGTTAGCTGCTTGAATAACAGGACCATCTAATAATGGATCAGAAAAAGGAAGTCCTAATTCTAATGCATCTGCGCCGTTTTCTACTAATGTGCAAATAATTTCAAAAGAACGTTCTAAGTTAGGATCACATAAGGTGACAAAAGGAACGAAAGCGCCTTGGTTTTGCGTTTTTAGTTGATGAAATAGCTTATTAAAACGACTCATACGAAAGCTCCTTTTTCAGCTAAAATTTTGTCTACAGTAAAAATATCTTTATCACCACGCCCTGATAGATTAACAACTAGCAATTGTGGTTTGTTAGGATATTGTTGGATAAGTTTTAATGCGTAAGCAAGTGCATGTGCGCTTTCTAAGGCAGGGATAATACCTTCATAGCGAGCTAAAGCTTGAAAAGCAAATAACGCTTCATCATCGGTAATTGATTCATACTCAGCACGACCTATTGCATGTAAATGGGCATGTTGGGGACCAACAGAAGGAAAATCTAATCCTGCTGAAATAGAATAGGATTCTTCAATTTGCCCATCTGTTGTTTGCATGAGAGGTGCCTTCATTCCAAAATAAATTCCCGTCGTGCCATGGCGTAATGGTGCTCCATGCTTACCTGTATGAATACCTTTACCAGCAGGCTCAATCCCAATTAAACGGACATTTTTTTCAGTAATAAAATCAGCAAACATTCCAATTGCATTAGAACCGCCACCAACGGCAGCAATGACGGCATCAGGCAGACGCCCTTCTCGTGCTAAAATTTGTTGTTTCGTTTCTTCACCAATTATTTTTTGGAATTCACGTACAATAGTTGGAAATGGATGTGGTCCTGCCGCAGTACCAAGTAAATAGTGAGTGTTACTATAATTTTCAGCCCAATCGCGCATTGCTTCACAACAAGCATCTTTCAATGAAGCAGAGCCTTTAGTTACTGCAGTTACTGTCGCGCCCATTAAGCGCATGCGAAAAACATTTGGTGATTGACGTTCTACATCTTTCGCACCCATGTAGATTTGACAGGGGATATTTAGCATCGCACAAGCCAGAGCCGTTGCCACACCATGTTGCCCAGCACCCGTTTCAGCAATAATGCGTGTTTTACCCATCCGCTTAGCTAGCAAGATTTGCCCTAATACTTGATTAGTTTTATGTGCTCCACCATGTAATAAATCTTCGCGTTTTAAATACAATTTAGTTTTACTGCCTTTTGTCAAATTGCGACATAAAGTGAGTGCAGTAGGACGCCCTGCATAATTTTTTAGTAAATCATGAAATTCTTGTTGAAAAACGGGATCTTGTTGTGCTTCAACAAAAGCTTGTTCTAGCGATTTAAGTACTGGAACTAAAATTTCGGGAACATACATTCCACCAAATTCACCAAAATAGGGGTTAAGTAACGTTTCAGACATCATCATTCCTTTAAAATCAGAGAATATTTATTCATTTTTTATATGTGATATTTGCTTAGTTTATTAATTTAATATGAACTATTAAACTAGTATATTGCTTAAAAAGCAAGTGTTTTTATGAAAAACCTTACATGAGCATTTTTTATCTTACTTATAGGAATATAAAAGGGATAATAATAAGCCATAGTGTGATGATCTATGTATGTTGAATTTTACGGTTATCATCTCATTAGTAGTGCTATGCACTTATATTTGATGTCATTAATGAATTGCTTGATTACTTTTTATGTGTTTATTTTAGGTAAAGTTAATATGTGTTTTTTTACACTGTTCATTTTAAAAGAAGTAAGAAAATAGCGAGGCTTAGAGAGGGGCAATTGCGTAAATGAAAAAGGGCAGCTTAGTTGTAATTAGCTTGCCCTAGTTAATATTGTCGTGTGTTTTAGTATAGTTATTTACTTGTTCTAGCAACATTTAATGCGGCACTACTTTGTGCGGTTGGCATGACTTCAATACGATTAATATTGACATGTTCAGGCTGTTGATTAGCCCATAATACAATGTTAGCAATATCTTCTGCTGTAACGAATTGTACGTTTTCATACAATTTTGCTGCACGTTCATCATCTCCTTTAAAGCGCACATTAGAAAATTCTGTGCCACCACAAAGACCAGGTTCAATATTCGTCACACGAATCGCAGTACCTGCTAAATCAGCGCGTAAATTTAAACTAAATTGCTTAACAAATGCTTTTGTTGCACCATACACATTACCACCTGGGTAAGGATAAGTCCCTGCAATTGAGCCTAAATTAATAATATGACCAGTATTACGAGCCACCATTTGTGGTAATACTAAACGTGTCATCGTGACTAATCCCATTGTATTGGTATTAATCATTTGTGCCCAGTCATCTAAATTCGCTTTATCTGCACTTTCTAAACCTAAGGCAAGTCCCGCATTATTAACCAATAGATCAATAGATTGCCATGGAAAAGGTAAGCTTTGTATTGCCGTTTCAGTGGCATTGCGATCACTTAAGTCAAAGGCAAGTGGTAAAAAATCATCACCAAATTCTTGTTGTAATGTTTGTAAACGTGCAGCACGCCTACCTGTACCAATGACTTGATAACCGTGTTGTAAAAGTGTACGGCAAATAGCACGACCAAAACCTGCTGTGGCTCCTGTGACTAATGCAATTTTTTTCATTTTTCACCTCGCGTAACTTGTTAAATAAGATTAATTTTGTTTCAAGTATAATAAGATATTCAATCATAACAAAATTGACGAATTTGTGAAAAAACTGCGCTCATTTTTTCTGCTGATTTCATTCCTGCTGTGTGTTCTATTCCGGAGTTTAAATCAATACCTAAACAACCTTGTGCTAGAGCCTGTTTGATATTATTCGGATTAATCCCGCCTGCTAGCATAATTTTAGCTTTCAAATGTGTGGGTAGCCGTGTCCAATCAAATGACATCCCAGTTCCTCCTTGTTGTTGAGCAGTTTTGCTATCAAACACATAACGATCAACATGCAAATTTTCTTCAATTTGTACCGCACTTTGGGTTGTCACATCCACTGAGATGGCTTGCCAGATTTGACAAGATGGTGAGAGTTGCTGGCGCAGTGTCGTGATAAATTCAGTCGTTTCGTTACCGTGTAACTGAACGGCGTATAAAGTGAGTTGGCTCGCCATTTTACAGATAAAATCAACAGCTTGATTCTGAAAAACACCAACAAAACGTAATGGTACTTGTGTGACCAGTTCTTGCGCTTGGCGTAGACTGACACTGCGTTTCGATTGTTCAGCAAAAATCAATCCACCATATAATGCCCCTTGTTGATAAGCTTCGATGACATCTTGTGAACGTGTTAATCCACATACTTTATTCTCACCAAAAAGAATAGCACGTACGGCATTGTTTAAATCGGTTTCGCTCATTAAGCTACTACCAATTAAAAAACCATCCGCAACATGACTTAATTGACAGATTTGTTGATGGTTATAGATGCCCGATTCACTGATAATTTTGCAGTCGGTTGGAATTTTATCAGCATATTTTAAGCTCAGTGTGACAACCCGATTTAGATCAATACTTAAATCATGCAAATTACGATTATTTACACCGATGACTTTAGCATTCAGTGTCAATGCACGTTCAAATTCGGCTTCATTGCTGGTTTCCGTTAATATACCCATGCCTAACTGATGGGCTAAATCTGCAAGAGTACGATAAGTGTCATCATCAATAACAGATAACATTAATAAAATCGCATCAGCTTGATGATAACGGGCAAGATAAACTTGATAGGTCGATATGATGAAATCTTTACACAGCACAGGCTGCCTTACACGTGCACGTACTTGTTGCAAATGCGTAAAATTACCCTGAAAGTATTTTTCATCTGTCAATACTGAAATCACAGAAGCATATTGCTTATACACATCGGCGATTGCTGCCAAATTAAAATCAGCGCGAATTAACCCTTTAGAAGGAGAAGCCTTTTTACATTCTAAGATATAAGCAGGCGATTGTTTGCTACCTTGTTGTATTGCGTGATAAAAAGAGCGGTCAGTTTTTGTCAAGTTTTGTTGCAATTGAGATAATGGCAGCAGCGCTTGTTTATCCGCTACCCATTGTCTTTTATCTTGTACTATTTTTTGTAAAATTGTTGGTGTGTTTTGCATAGTGATTTATTTTCATGATTAATTCTAGAAGCTAACTATTCAGCCATTGTTGTAAGCTAGGTAAAGCTAATAAGCGTTTCTGATAATTTAATGCACTTTCGCTAAAGTAATGGTGTAAACCATAGGTTTCAATACGTCCTGCCACTGGGACAAAGAATGCATCTACTGCCGTAAATTGTTTACCCGCTAAATAGTCTCCACCAAAACGATCTAGACCTTCTTCCCATAACTGATTAATTCGTTTAAGTTCTGTCTGTAGCGCGAGAGGAATTTCAGCTAATGTGATTCGGTTCATCGGATCATAATGGCAAATTGAACGTAAGTGCTCAAAGCCAGAATGCATTTCTGCACAAGCTGAACGTGACCATGCACGTGCAGTACGATCTTCTGCCCATACTTGTGGATAATCCTCAGCAATAAACTCGATAATAGCTAGACTATCCCAAATAATCTGTCCTTGATAATGCAGAACTGGAATTTTAGATGTTGGTGAAAACGCCAAAAATTGTTGGCGTTGTTCACTCAAATCATCTAAATAACGTACTGTTTTTTGCTCAAATGGAATATGTAATGTTTTTAATAAAATCCATGGGCGTAGTGACCAAGAAGAACAAGGTGGATTAACATATAATTGATACATAAATGTGGTCCTATAGTTAATGAAATGTTAGATGAAGTATCAATATTGCGTTAATTTTGTGAGTATTTCAAATGCTTTTCCACTAGCAAGTACAGCTAATACCTGTTCAGCACTTTGTTTTAAATCTGCATAACCAAAAAGCTTCATTAGCATCGCTGTATTCATCGCGACAGCATGACGATGTGCTACTTCACCTTTGCCTTGTAAAAGTGCGCTAATTATTTGTGCATTTTCCTGCGGACTACCGCCTCGTAATTTTTCTAGTGATTGTGGCTGAAAACCAAAATCTTGTGGTGTCAAATAATAGCGTTCAATTTTCCCATTCCGTACTTCTGCCACTTCTGTTCTGCCATGTAAAGCAATTTCATCGACCCCTTCTCCATGTACAATCAGCGTATGTTCATGTTCCAAACGGGCAACTGTTTCTGCATAAGGTTGAATCAAATCAGGCGAATATACACCGAGTAGCTGACGTTTCGGTTTAGCGGGATTAATTAATGGACCTAAAATATTAAAGATCGTCCGTGTTTTTAATGCTTGGCGCACGGGGATTGCATGTTTGAACCCCAAATGATATTGCGGGGCAAAGAGAAAACAAAGCCCAATATCATCTAAGGCTTGACGAGCTTGTTTCGCACTCATTGTGAGATTAATACCAAGCTCTGTAAGTAAGTCACTCGAACCAGTTTGGCTAGATACACTACGGTTACCATGTTTTGCCACTTTAAGCCCACAAGCGGCTGCTACAATTGCTGAAGCAGTAGAAATATTGATGGTATTGGTGCCATCACCACCAGTGCCAACAATATCTGCAAACGGGTAGTCGGGGGTTGGGAAAGGTTGTGCATTTGCTTGTAGTGCCGATACTGCACCACTAATTTCCTCGACAGTTTCACCACGCAGTTTGAATGTAATTAATACTGCTGTCAGTTGTTCATTACTTAATTGACCGCGCACAATTGCAGTAAATAGCATTTCAGTTTGTGGCTGATTTAATGTTTTTTTATCAAAAAGTTGTTGGAGTAATAGTTCTGTTTGCATTATTTTTCCCTTCATGATTTCTTCCTTATAGAACGCACATTGAACTATTAAACTAGTGCAATTGAATAAAGTCAAGCTTTTAAAATTTTATTTGTGTAATGAGAATATTGAATATATGTTAAGTTGCTATCGTAAAGTTAATCATTGAGATAGTTCAGAAAGTTGGGAAAGGTTATCCTATTTGTATTGTAAGGAAAAAATGTCTCTTTTTATTTTGCTACCACGAGTTTATTGACTAATCGGTTTGGGTAGCGTGTTTCCCCATGAATCAATTTCAATTTATGTGACAGGGTGACTTATTTACATTAACCATAAATACAAGCTCCGTCCCAGCGAACAGAGATATTATCAACGCTCACTTTAGAATGAAGTGCGGTCCATTTTGACGGAATTTAATACGTTAATAACCAAGTAATTGTTTGAGCTAAAAGTTGACTACCTTGTACAGTCAAAATGCTTTCAGGATGAAATTGAAAACCACAAATAGGCAAGTTACGGTGACGAATTGCCATCACAATACCATGGTAATCCGCATTGATTACCAATTCTGTCGGTAACTGACTCCCCATTAAGGAATGATAACGTGCAACAGGCATTGGATTTGGCAGCAGAGTAAACATGGCTTGTTCATCATGCTGAATTTTTGACACCTTACCGTGCAATACCTCACCCGCATGAATCACTTTACCGCCAAATGCTTCAATTAGTGCTTGATGACCTAAGCAAATTCCCAGAATAGGTATTTTATTTTTGACACGTTCAATGACTGGTAACATATTGCCTGCTTGCCGTGGCGTACCTGGACCAGGCGAAAGCGCTAAAATAGTATTAGGTTGGCTCAATGCAGCTTGTTCCAAGATATCAATGTCACAGTCATTACGGTAAATGCGGACGTGATGGCCTAAACGACGAAATTGATCCACTAAGTTATAGGTAAATGAATCAAAGTTATCTAAAAATAAAATAGTCGCCATGCGTTTTCCTTATTGATATTAGGCTAGCGTGTTGGTTTGAATAATAGCATTAATAACAGCTTTGGCTTTATGTCTGGTTTCATCTGCTTCTAATTGTGGATCAGAATCCAAAACTTCGCCGCAACCTGCTTGAATATAAGCAATCCCTTGTTGCACAAAAGCAGAACGGATTACAATACAAGTATCAAAATCACCATGTGAAGATAAATAACCCACCGCACCACCGTAACTATGACGTTTTTGTTGTTCAAATTGGTAAATTAGCTGCATCGCTTTAATTTTGGGTGCGCCAGTTAATGTTCCCATATTCATACAAGCCTGATAGGCATGTAATGCATCAAGTTCTGGTCGTAATTTACCGATAACACGTGATACTAAATGCATAATGTGTGAATAACGATCCACTTGCATTAAATCTGCGACTTGACGTGAGCCACTTTCACAAACTCTTGCCACATCATTGCGAGCCAAATCGACTAACATTAAATGTTCAGCTACTTCTTTTTGATCTAAACGTAATTCAAGTTCTAAACGTGCATCTAGCTCCAAATCAATTTGCCCCTCTGAATTAAAACCACGAGGACGTGATCCTGCAATTGGGTAAATTTCCAATTGACGATTATGTGCATTGTATTTCAGCGCACTTTCTGGTGAAGCTCCGAATAAAGTAAAATCATCATCTTGCATAAAGAACATATAGGGACTGGGATTATTTTTCTTTAATTGCTGATAACTTGCGAGTGTATTTGGACAAGCTAATGAAAAACGACGTGACGGGACAATTTGAAACACATCACCTTGATAAATATGCTGTTTCAATGCATGAATGATGACTTTAAATTGTTCATCATCTAAGTTGGTTTGTACTTCTGTTGAGGCAGAATGACGTATTAAGTGCGGTTCAATTTCACGTAATTTTTGTGTAATTTCAAGCGTACTTTGTTGCAATTGAGGTAAGTATTGTGGATCAAAACAGAACGAATGTAATTCAGCTTGTTGTAATTGATGATCGAGCACTAATACTTGTTCTGCGAGATAGAAACAATAATCCGGACAACTTAATCCATCTTCTTTTAATTGAATATTATCCATCGGGATAAAATTCGCAACTAAATCATAAGCAAATAAACCAGCTAGTAAAATAGGATTGTCGCTATGCTGATAAAGCGATGTAATAGTGCGCAAGCCATCAAACAGAGTAGTTGCTTGTAATTTACTGTCTTCATCAAGATTTTTATCTAATGGCGCAAATTCAATAATAAGTTGATTTTCTGCGCTACTTAAACATTGAACCAATCCCTGTAACTTATTTTTAAGTTGTGCTAAAACTGCCTTTCCATTTGCCGTTTTAGCACGATATGTAACTTGTAATCCATGACAAGTCATTTTCACTGCTGGTTCAATAAACAGTAAGCTTTTCAAGCTATTTTTGCTGGTAATTTCAGCAGATTCTAGCAGTAATGTATTCTTTTTATCATGACATAATGCATGAAATATCAAAGTAGGATCACTGTAGTAAGGTATTTGCTTAGTGAATGTGTGAATAAAGGATAACGACATAATAAATAAACTTCCAGCTTTTTGATTTTTTAACTATTAAACTAGTACATAATTAAATTGTCAAGTTAAGTGAGTAGTTTGATGAATGGATAGGTTGAAAAATAGACAAAAGGGAAATGTTCTTAATCTGATTAAAGGAAAAAATAGGCTTATTGAGAAATCTATTATGTTTATCTGTTGTATTAAACTTTAATTACGAGCTTGTGTATGTTGAGTGATTTTGTTTATTGAAATGAGGTGAAAATGGTTTAAGAATCAAATGAGATACACGATTGCTAGGGCAGACGAATAAGTCTGCCTCAAATGCTCAATCTTAGCGTAACCTGTATTAGAGAGAGGATAATACTTGATCAATTTGTTGTTTGGCTAAAGTTTGTGCTTTTTCAATTGCTGGTGCGCCTGAACCAATGCCTTCTGCATAAATAAATTGCACATCAGTAATACCAACGAAAGCAAGCATTGTTTTCACATAAGCTGTCACTAAATCGGTTGTTCGATTTTGATGTAAACCACCAAATGCGACTAACACAATTGCTTTTTTTCCTTTTATTAGTCCTTCAGGACCATTTGAACCATATTGGAAAGTAACACGAGGGCGTGCAATAAAATCAAAATAACTTTTTAGCTGTGTTGGAATATTAAAGTTATACATTGGTGCATTAATTACTACAATGTCAGTATCTTTAAGTTCATTGACTAATTGATCGGATAAGGATAATAATGCCAATTCTTGTTGTGTAGTAGGTTGTCCACGTAATGCATTTGCGGCGATACTATCAAAATGTGGGAGTGGTTGTTGTGCTAGATCACGCTGCGTAACCTCAGCATGAGCTAACTTAGAAACAAAGTAATCGGATAATTGATTAGTTTGAGAATTTTCTGCCAAAATACTTGATTTTAAAACTAAAACTTTTTTCATTTTATTATACTTCCTTTTGAATAAACAGTGCTGAAAATAGCATTTTATTATAAGCCTTGTCTGAATGAAATAAATGGTATTTTAAGAAAAAGATTATCAACGATAAGTTAAAAATCTGAGTCAGAATTGCACTTTTAGTTAAATTGGTTATGATAACTAAGCATTTATTTTAAGGAGAAAAACATGTGGTCTGAAATTGCAGCAGGTTATGCAGTGTTTATATTAGAAATTTTAACAATTTTATTAGTTATTGCGGGTATTGGGGTTATGATTTTTGTCTTAAAACAGCATAAATCTAAACTGCAAGGTGAATTAATTATCACTGATTTATCAAAAGATTATAGTGAAAATACGAAGAAATTACGCGATTTTCATTTAAGTGAAGATGCACTTAAACAAGTGGAAAAAGCGCAGAAAAAAGCGGATAAAGAAAAAGCGAAAGCAGAAAAAGAAAAACGCAAAAAAGGGGAGGATATTGATGCGGAACGTAAGCCTCACCTTTATGTTTTAACTTTTCATGGCGATATTATGGCATCAGATACCAATGCATTACGTGAAGAAATTAGTGCGATTATTGGTGTTGCAAAGCCAGAAGATGAAGTACTTTTACGTTTAGAAAGCCCTGGCGGTGTTGTACATGGTTATGGCTTAGCTGCTTCACAATTAACGCGTTTAAAACAACATGGTATTAAGCTCACGGTAGCAGTAGATAAAGTAGCTGCAAGTGGTGGTTATATGATGGCTTGTGTAGCCGATAAAATTGTATCTGCACCCTTTGCGATTATTGGCTCTGTTGGCGTAGTAGCACAAATTCCGAATATTCACCGCTTTTTGAAAAAGCACGATGTGGATGTGGATGTTATGACCGCAGGAGAATATAAACGGACAATGACAGTATTGGGTGAAAATACTGCAAAAGGTAAACAAAAATTCCAACAAGAATTGGATGAAACTCATCAATTGTTTAAACAATTTGTGGCGCAAAATCGACCGCAGTTAGAGATTAATGAAATTGCGACAGGTGAACATTGGTTTGGACAGCAGGCATTATTGCTACATTTAGTTGATGAAATTGCGACAAGTGATGATTTAATTTTGCAAGCTATGCAAGAAAAGACAGTACTTTCAGTCAAATATTCAGTGAAAAAATCATTATTGCAAAAAATAGGAAAACAAGCGGAAGAAAGCACAGATAATT
The DNA here is from genome assembly GCF_042681465.1 of Pasteurella oralis. Taxonomy (NCBI): domain Bacteria; kingdom Pseudomonadati; phylum Pseudomonadota; class Gammaproteobacteria; order Pasteurellales; family Pasteurellaceae; genus Pasteurella; species Pasteurella oralis. Next base: position 188,400 of record NZ_JBHUFP010000005.1, on the reverse strand, counting down.
TGTTATTACGTTGGTTAAAAAGAAATAACAGTACATTACTTTAGCTGAACTGAATCATCTTTACATTACTTGACTAAATGTTATGAAATATGAAGTATTTATTGGTTTACTTTGCTAAGAATACCACTTACTATATTAAGCCAAATTTTGAACAATTTTTCATATCATAAATTGTTTAGCTAAAAATAAAGATACAAGAATTGTTTTTTTATTGAGAGTCAGTCTCTAAAGTATTGCTGTGATTAATGAGATGACAATTTTCAACAATGAAAGGAACTAAGGTAAAACATATGAAATTATCACGTTTTTTATTAACCGCTGTTGCTGCGACAACGTTAGTTGCTTGTGGTAACTTAAGTAAAGTGACTGACGAAGGAACATCAGATAATTTAGTCTGGCCAAAAATTGATGAGTCAGTATTCAATCATGATGGTAGCCAATTTGGTTCTTGGCCAAACTGGGATAATGTTCGTATGATTGAACGTGGTATGAATAAAGATGAACTTTATAATTTAATTGGTCGTCCACACTTTGCTGAAGGACTTTATGGTGTTCGTGAATGGGATTACGTATTTAATTATCGTGAAAATGGCGTACATAAAGTTTGCCAGTACAAAGTATTATTTGATAAAAACATGAATGCACAAAGCTTCTTCTGGTATCCAAATGGTTGTAATGGAAATTCTGCATTCAGTTTAAGTGGTGATTTCTTATTTGATTTCAATAAAGATGTTTTAACGGTAAAAGGTAAAGAAGTTGTTGATAGTGTTGCTGCGCAATTAAAATCTTCTGCCGCTAAAGAAGTAAAAGTCGCTGGTTTTACTGATCGTTTAGGTTCAGAAGCTTATAACTTAAAGCTTTCTCAACGTCGCGCAGATCGCGTTAAAGCGCGTTTAATTGAACAAGGTGTTGATGCTAATATTCATGCAGTCGGTTATGGTAAAGCACAACAAGTGAAAGCTTGTGATGGTGTACAAGGTGCAGAATTAAGAGATTGTTTACGTCCTAACCGTCGCGTAGAAATTACAGCTTCAGGTACGACTTTAAAACAAAGTGCACACGGTATGGAAGCGGGCACAACAGGTCCAGCGCCGCTTTATAGAAAATAATCAATTCATTAATCAATACAAGGCTCTTCATATAAAGAGCCTTTTATTTTTGCGCAACAAACTAATTCGCTAATAAATCATGAATAAATTTTTTGGTTAGCTCAACATAATGTTGGTGAAACCGATGGCTAAAATTGAGCAAATAATAGAGTTGGTAAATTAGTTTACGTTCGTTGTACCCCTCTTCAATCGGATAAGTGCGGTCATAATTTTGATAAAATTGCGTTGGGAAAGGCTCAAAAAGCTCGCTAAATGCTAAGTCACATTCTCTATCTCCCCAATAACAAGCAGGATCATAAGTCACAATTTCATCATTTACACTAGCACAATTTTCAATCCATAAATTACCATGCAGGAGTGAGGGTACAGGTTTGTGTTTTGTGAGTAATTCAGCAACTTTATTAACAATGACATCAATATCACCAAAATCTAATCGTTTTTCACGACATAATTGTAACTGCCAGCCAATACGTTGCTCACTAAAAAATTTTGCCCAATTATCTTTCCATTCATTTGGTTGATATTCAGGACCAAGCCAAGTATCAAAATCTAAACCGTAATTTTCTGAGCCTCTAATGAGATGTAATCTAGCAAGCTGTTCACCAAATTTAGCCATGGCTTGTACAGAATTATTTTTATTCAAATTCAGCGCTTCTAATAATAAGAAACTATGCGTATGTGAACAGCCTACAGTATAAACATTAGGCACTTTTATTGTATCTGTTTTGGCAAGGAGAGTGAGTTGATCGGCTTCAGCACGGAACATAGAACGAAAGGTTTTGTCATTCACTTTGACAAAAACAGGCTGGATTTCATCATCAATAATCCAAGCTTCATGCATTTCACCAGTATGAATTTTTTGTTTATGTTTAATTGAATAGTAGGCACCGAATTGATCTGCCAATACTTGAGAAACATGTTTCCACATAACACCCTCCGATATTGAGAACATTCAATTTATAGTGTAAAAGATTAATAAAAAATTACTGTGATAGATATCAAAGTTCTTTACTTTTAATAGTAAGTTTAGTGTGTTTTTGTTGTCAAAAAGGTATTTTTTCTTCTAAAAAAAGAAAAGATGGTTTTGTTAGTGTCAATTGATATCAAAGTAAAAGAAGATTAATTAAAATAGACACAATAAATGAGTGTTATAGTGACATTTTTGTTGTATATATAAGCAATGAACTTTATGTTTTGGGGAGAAGTTATGCGTGTTTTTAGAAAATTGAGCTATGTCTTGTGTTTATCATTATGTCTGTCTATATCCGTTGAAGCAAAAATTGCTGAGAAGCAACGTTTACTGGCGGAACTGCAATCATCTTTCGAGTATATGGAACAAATTTCAAATAGTGATTCACTCACACCAATAGAAATTAAACCCATAAAGCTAATAAAAAAGTTTGATCCCAAAGATAAGCATAATTTTATTGAACTTCCTACTCAAAGCAAAATAGAGCATAGTCAATTAGACCAATTTTTTGCTCAACGACAGATCGATATTTGGTACAAATATCCCTATTATTTTTTTAATATTCCAAAAGAAAGCTACAAGCTAGCTGAATTACTTGGACTCGAACCTGACTATTTTTCTCGTAATACTCAATTACATCCCATTTTTACACCGACTGACATTGAATTGATGGATGGTACTCGTGAAACAAATTTTGATTATTTGTCGCCACAAAAAATTTTTGCCGAGAAAAATATGGAAGGTGAGTTGTCACAACATCATTTGTCCGAGCTTGAACAATCTGTTTATGCGACAAAAGACAGCTTTTATGAACAAATTGTGATTGAAAGCGACCAACCGTTAAAACAAGTGTCCTTTACGATTGATTTGCCTTTACAACAATATCAGTCGCATACTGTTCAACAAATTCCCTATAAAATCATGACTCAATTTGGTGAGATTCAACTGATTCAAATTCTGGGTAATGCTGTGACATACCGTCTTCCTAAAAATATAGTTGATTCAGTTATCATGCATGGGGTCTATCAAGATGGGCGAGCATTAATGAGCATTGGTTCCAATTCTCATCCTTTACTAACGGACGATGAAAGATCATATCACCGTCAATTAGCCAATCTTTTTAAAGAAGTCTATCGTTTAGTTAATATGGATAAGATTAAAACTGAAGAAGAAATCAGAAAATTTTTTCAAACTCGTCAACCTTTCCCACCAGAGGTTGATGAGGAAACACGTTATATGCAAATAACGCGCTATTATACTGGTGATGTGTCTCAAGTTCTTTTTCAACTGCCAGAAGAAGTAGAAAAGCTACAGTTTAATATTGTATCGCCAGTGATACGCAATGAAGAAAAATAAGATATCAAGTTGTTAAAGATGTTAAAAAGAGGAAATCGATACTGTGATAAACTAATTATTCATATTAATTACTGAGAGAAGAGAAATGAAATATCCTTATGAAAAAGTAATACTAGGTTTTCCTGTTATTGCAGTCATTGTTATATTGATATATTTAAATATGCTAGGCGCGGGAAGTAACTTAGGTACAACAGATTTTATTTTCCAAATTATCCCCGCTTTATGTACAGGTGTAATTTGTTGTTGGCGTAAATATACTCAACGAGATAAAACAATAATTATTTTGTTATATTTTATTTTTATGTATATCAGCTTAGCATATTTATTTTCTATAGAAGAAGTATTCTTTTCTGCTTGGTTCTTCGTTTTGGGTATTATGCATGGCATACCAGCCATCATTATTATTTTAGTGAGTGCTTATTTCATACTACCTAAACCAGAACAAGAACAACAAAATTCTGAATAAAAAATATCTCAACTAAGGCTATTTTTTCAGTTGATATTCTGTATGCACGATTATGACTGATTAAAACAAAAAGTTGTACAAAGGAATAAACCCAAATACTCGGCTAAACAGACATTCAAAATCAAATAACCTCCTTAAAAAACAGACCGCACTTTATGAGAGTAAAGTGCGGTCATTTTTCCAAAAGTTTTGACTAGTCCGCTAATTTGGTGCCATAAAAATAACTATAACCAAATGGGCTTTGTTTATAATCTTTTACTCTTGGGCTTAAGGCGGTGTTAGTGATTGAGTGGGCGATAGTAATCCAAGGCGCTTGTTCTTTGGCAATCATTTGTGCTTGTTTGTAAAGCGCTGCGCGTGCATCTTGGCTTGATAAGCTAATTGCTTGGCTTAACAACGCATCAAACTCAGGATTACTCCAACGTGCATAATTACTATTACCGATATTTTCACTGCCCAATAATGGCGATAGAAAATTATCAGGGTCACCGTTATCGCCCGACCAACCATAAGTACCAGCTGTCAATTCGCCTGCTTTAGTACGTTTAATATAATCTCCCCATTCATAACTGACTAATTTCGCTTTTACACCTGCTTTTGCCCAGTCATTTTGAATGACTTCTGCCATACGACGAGGGTTCGGGTTTGAGGCACGCACCACTGGTTGCACCCAAATTTCGGTTTCAAATCCATCTGGATAACCTGCTTCAGCTAATAGCTGTTTTGCCTTTTCAATATCAAAAGGGTAGTCCTGTACGTCATCGTTATAGCTCCAAATAGTTGGCGGCAGAATATTTTTCGCGATGACGCCGGCACCTTGATAGACCACATCAATAATGGCTTGTTTATCCGTGGCATAGTTCAATGCTTGACGGACTTTGACATTATCAAAAGGTGCTTTTTCAGTATTAAATGCGATATAAGCAATGTTTAACCCTTCTTTTGACATCAACTGAATTTTAGGATCCGCTTTCATTTTGGCTAAATCTGCAATATTTGGGAAGTCAATCATATCGCAAGCACCAGATTGTAATTTGGCATAACGTGTTCCTGCATCAGGCACAATATCAAAAATTAAGCGATCAATATCTGCCTTTGGTTTCCAATAATTTGGGTTAGCTAAGAAACGAATTTTTTGTTCTAGTTGATATCCCGCAAAGATGAAAGGACCTGTTCCAATAGGTGTAGTATCCACTTTTTCAGGTGTACCTGCTTTCATCATTTTATCTGCATATTCTGCAGAATAAATAGAAATGAAATCCATGCCTAAACTAGCTAAGAAAGTTGCGTCAGGTTTGTTTAAGGTAATTTTTATTGTGTAATCATCAAGTTTTTCTACTGCTTTTAGCAATTTAGGAAATTTCATTGCATTAAAATAAGGATAAGTTCCTTTTGATACTGCATGATAAGGATGCTCTTTATCTAATTGACGCAGGAAAGAAAAAATGACATCGTCAGCATTAAATTCACGTGTGGGTTTATAGTCTTTCGTGCTATGAAATTTTATGCCTTTACGTAAATTAAAAGTATAAGTTAAGCCGTCATCACTAACTTGCCAGCTTTCAGCGAGGGCAGGCTCAATATCTGTGGAACCACGTTTAAACTCAACTAGACGGTTATAGACTTGTTGTGAACTGGCATTATAAGAAATTCCTTCCATAACTAAAGCTGGACTAAAGCTACTTGGTGCACGACTAACACAGTTGATAAAAGTTTTGTTTGCAGCCTGTGTCGTGTTAATCACCAACAAACCAGCTGCAATTAAAGAAAGCGTAGTAGTTAATTTCATGGCGTCTCCTCGTCGTGAAAATTAAAATCTTATTTTGTAACATCACTATACTAAAATAAATTGCTCAGATTAACAAAAGAACTTCAGGTTTTAATTTATAACTTGTTGCTATAAATGTGAACATTTAGCTGTCATAGCATGAGTAACAATCTGTACTCATCGATAATTTATGTGTGTTGTTGAAATCTAAATCGCCAACTAAAATTAAATATGCTAAAATTTTCGACCGCGCTTTTGTCTTATTCAGAGTAGGAATGAGCCTAAAGTGCGGTTTATTTTTTAACAAATTTGAGTAAAAACAAGAAACAAGTAACCTCTCGTATGGGTTACCACTGTAAAGGAAACATTATGCCTATTATTACTTTACCTGACGGTTCACAGCGTCAATTTGAACAACCTGTTTCTGTGATGGAAGTTGCGGCGAGCATTGGTGCTGGTCTTGCTAAAGCCTGTATTGCTGGACGCGTAAATGGCGAGCGTAAAGATGCTTGTGACGTTATCACAACTGATAGCAAATTAGAGATCATTACTGCAAAAGAGGAAGATGGATTAGAAATTATTCGTCACTCTTGTGCACATTTATTAGGGCATGCAATTAAGCAGCTTTTCCCAAATGTCAAAATGGCAATTGGTCCAACTATTGATAATGGATTTTATTACGATGTGGATTTAGACCGCTCTTTAACCCAAGAAGATTTAGATGCGTTAGAAAAACGTATGCTCGAGCTGGCGAAAACCAATTATGATGTGGTGAAAAAAGTGGTCAGCTGGCAAGAAGCACGTGACACCTTTGAAGCTCGTGGCGAGCCATACAAAATGGCTATTTTAGATGAAAATATCGATCGTTGTGATACACCTGCACTTTATCATCACCAAGAATATATTGATATGTGTCGCGGTCCACATGTGCCTAATATGCGCTTTTGCCACCATTTTAAATTAATGAAAGTTGCAGGTGCATACTGGCGTGGTGATAGTAAAAATAAAATGTTACAACGCATTTACGGTACCGCATGGGCAGATAAAAAACAATTAAGTGAATATTTAACACGTTTAGAAGAGGCGGCAAAACGTGACCATCGTAAAATTGGTAAAGCGTTAGATTTATATCATATGCAAGAAGAAGCACCAGGTATGGTGTTCTGGCATAATGATGGTTGGACAATTTTCCGTGAACTTGAAACCTTCGTCCGTACCAAATTAAAACAATATGATTATCAAGAAGTAAAAGGTCCATTTATGATGGATCGTGTACTTTGGGAAAAAACAGGTCATTGGCAAAATTATGGTGATTTAATGTTCACCACGCAATCAGAAAACCGTGAATATGCAATTAAGCCAATGAACTGTCCTGGTCACGTACAGATTTTTAATCAAGGATTAAAATCTTACCGTGATTTACCAATTCGTATGGCAGAATTTGGGTCGTGCCACCGTAACGAACCATCAGGTTCATTACATGGTTTAATGCGTGTACGTGGTTTCACACAAGATGATGCGCATATTTTCTGTACTGAAGATCAGATTGAAAGTGAAGTGACTGCTTGTATCAAGATGGTTTATGACATTTATGGCACTTTTGGTTTCCAAAATATTCAGGTGAAATTATCAACTCGCCCTGAAAAACGAATTGGTGCAGATGAAATGTGGGATCGCGCAGAAGCAGGTCTTGCCGCCGCATTAGCCCACAATGGACTGGAATATGAAATTCAAGAGGGAGAAGGCGCATTTTATGGTCCGAAAATCGAATTTGCACTGCGCGATTGTTTAGATCGTGAATGGCAATGTGGTACAGTTCAGTTAGACTTCGCATTACCAGGGCGTTTAAATGCGTCTTATGTAGCAGAAGATAATGATCGTCGTATACCAGTAATGATTCACCGTGCAATTTTAGGTTCTATCGAGCGCTTTATTGGGATTATTACAGAAGAGTATGCGGGGTTCTTCCCAGCTTGGCTAGCGCCAACGCAAGCTGTTGTGATGAACATTACGGATTCACAATCTGAATATGTCCAAAAAGTAGTGAAAACTTTATCTGACGCGGGTTTACGTGTGAAATCTGATTTACGTAACGAAAAAATTGGTTTCAAAATTCGTGAACATACTTTACGTCGCGTACCCTATATGCTGGTTTGTGGTGATAAAGAAATTGAAGCGGGTAAAGTCGCTGTACGTACACGTAAAGGTGCTGATTTAGGCACATTCACTATTGAGGAATTTTTAGAGATTCTGAAAAAACAAGTAAGATCACGTGAATTGAAATTACTTGGCGAAGAATAATGATTTATTCGAGCTTGTCAAATACAGAAAGTGCGGTCGAAATAACCGCATTTTTTTATAAGTGTAACATATTCATATCAGATAAAAATGTTGATAGGCAAAATAAGTTTACTATGCTAAGTAGTGAATAAATTCATTAATATCTTGTACTTTTTTCTCTCTTTCTAATTTTTCTTCTGCTGTTCCTATCATTAATAAAGCAATCACTTTATCATTTTTTTGGCAATGAAATGCTTTACGCAAAGCGCTACCATCCACCCATTTTCCAGTAATCCAAACATTGGCAAAACCTTGTGCATTTGCAGCTAATTGAATCGCATAAGTTGAACAAGCGGCACTAAGCATTTGTTCCCACGCTGGCACTTTTGTTTCCTTATTTATTTTTGCAATTACGGCGATAACCATCGGTGCTCTTTGTGCCAAATTTTCAGCTTTTTTAAATTTCTCACTGCCAAGCTCAAATTCATATACTGTTTCTTTCAATAGCGTACCAAATTTTTTTAATGCGTCTCCTTCGATAACAACAAAGCGATAAGGATGTAAACGTCCATGATCTGGTACATTCAGTGCAGCTTGAAAAATGAGTTGTAATTGAGTTTTATTTGGTGCAGGTGCAGTGAGTTTTTTTTCTGAACGACGATTAATAAGTAATTGTAACGCATCCATGAGATTCTCCTTATATCAAAGTGCGGTCGATTTTAGCATATTTTTGCTGGAACGTTTATTGCAAGTCGAGTTTGTGGTATGTTAGCCCAACCTATTTTTTCTCTTCCTACTGATGAGGTTTTATGCAAATTTTACGTGTGCTGACATTTTGTTGGCGTATTTTAAATTTTATTCGTGATTTAGTCATGAATATTGTTTTCTTATGTTTTGTTTTATTACTTGCGGCATTAGTTGGTATTTTTGCTAATACAACAAAAACGCAAAATACGATACTAAATGGTGATCAAGGGGCGTTGTTACTCAATTTAGATGGCTATTTAGCGGATAATCGAGAAGATAACACTTCTTGGCAAAATGCCTTAAAAGAACTTGATAATCAACATGTCCCTCGTCAAATTTCAACTTTTGATGTAGTATATGCCATTGAAAATGCAGCAAAAGATGAGCGTATTCGAGGACTAGTTTTAGATTTAAATTTCTTTGAAGGTGCCGATCTGCCAGCAATTGAATATGTTGGGCAGGCAATTAAAACTTTTAAAACAACAAATAAGCCAGTTGTTGCTTTTGCCGATCGTTTTAGTCAATCTCAATATCTATTAGCGAGTTATGCTGATGATATTCTCATTAATCCAATTGGTTCTGTTGAAATTACCGGATTACGTCAAGAAAACTTATATTTCAAATCTATGCTGGATATGTTAGATGCGACTGCCAATGTATTTCGTGTTGGTACTTATAAATCAGCAGTAGAACCATTTTTACGTGATGATATGTCACCTGAAGCTAAAGCAGATTTATCACAATGGCTTAGTAAAATGTGGGATAACTATAAACAAGTCGTTGCCGAAAATCGTCAAATTGAGCGTAATTTAGTACTACCTGATGCAAAAACTTATGTAAAGGAATTACGTGCTTTAAAAGGAAATAATACAGCCTATACTCAGCAACGCAAACTTGTCACTGGGTTAGCGAGCCGCTTAGAAATAGACGATAAATTAGTCGAACTATTTGGTGAAGATGAGGAGGGGAATGCTAAGTTAATTGAGTTGGACGACTATTTATCGGCTTTACCTGATCGTATGTTTGAAAAAGGAAAACATAAAATTGCAGTAGTTAATGTAGAAGGTGCAATTATTGATGGGGAAAGCTATGAACATGAAGTTGGCGGTGACAGTATTGCCCGTTTATTACGTCAAGCTTTTTATGATGATGAAGTAAAAGCTGTTATTTTACGTGTTAATAGTCCTGGTGGTAGTGCTTTTGCTTCTGAAATCATTCGCCAAGAAGTGGATAACTTACAACAAGCCGGCAAACCAGTAGTCGTATCAATGGGATCAGTGGCGGCTTCTGGTGGATATTGGATTTCAAGTACCGCAGATTATATTGTGGCAGATAAAAACACAATTACAGGTTCAATTGGTATTTTTGCAATGTTTCCAACGTTTGAGAAAACAATTAAAAAAGTTGGAATTTCTGCTGATGGTGTATCTACTTCTCCATTAAGTAATCTTTCTAGTTTTAGCGCATTATCTTCAGAAATTAATGATGTATTCCAACTTGAAATTGAGCATGGTTATGATCAATTTTTATCATTGGTTAGCCAAGGCCGTGGATTATCTAAAGAACAAGTAGATAGCCTTGCGCAGGGCAGAATTTGGCTAGGTGAAGAAGCATTAAAACATAAACTTGTTGATGAGTTAGGAAGTTTTGATGTTGCTGTTGCAAAAGCAACTGAACTGGCTAATCAAGCTTTAGAAGAAAGTGAAAAACCTGAAAAATTTGCGCTGGAATGGATGGTTGAAACTGATGATAGTTTGTTTGGTAGTTTGTTACGTGATTTGAAACATAATATGCAATTGTTTGTAAAACAGACTTTATCAGAAAGTGTTGGTGTACCAAATGAATATTATAAAGTACGACAACAATTAGGTTTATTAAACAAAATGAATGATCCTAAAGGACAGTACTTATATTGTTTAACTTGTAGCGCAATAAAATAAGATTAGTTAGAATAGCCGAACCATTGAAAATTCTTTTGATGGTTTGGTTATTTTTTTATTTCAATTTGTGGGAGAAAATAAGATGAATAAATTAAAGCAATTACTTTCCGTTGCAATTATTGGTTTAGCTGTTGCAACGGTATCGAATGCGAATGTGCGCGCTGAAATGAATCAAATGAAAGGCGTAGCATCAGCATTGACTAATGCAAATGATGTAGCAACATTTCAAAAAGCAGCAAAAGAATTACGTGATTTAGCTGTTCAATCCGCTGAAAAGAAGCCATCAAGTATTGATAATGATGCTGATTTTAAAGGCTATCAAGAAGGGATGAAAGAATTCATTGCTGTGATTGATGAAGCAGATAAACTTGCACAAGAAGGCAATTTAGACGCAGCAAAAACAACTGCGAAAAGACTTTTTGATATTCGTAATGAGTATCACAAAAAATATAAGTAAGTTTTTCACTAAAAAGTAATACAACAGCCTGTTAAATAACAGGCTGTTTTTTATAAAATTCTCTCAAAACTGACCGCACTTTTAGTCATCTAAATCTGTTTTGTTAGGCTTAATTGCAAGTAGGTTACAGCTGAGCTTATTAATGACATGCTCCGCCGTATTGCCTAAGAATGCAGCCGATAAACCTGTACGTCCGATAGTACCTAAAACCACTAACTCTGCTTCTAATTCTTGTGCAACTTGTGGAATCACTTCTTCAGGAAAGCCTTCTCGTACGTGGGTATGATCATCATCAATACCAAATTGTTGGCGTAATGTCTTCATGTTGAGTAGATGTTGACCACGTATATTTTTCTCATATTCACCGCTATTAAATTCGGGTAAATCAATAGCCATATTAACAGGCGTCGGCGGATAAGCTGTGACTAAATGCACATTACCACGCTCAAGATTATCTGCTAAATCAATACCTAGAGAAACGAGTTGTTCATTAAACACTTTATGATTTTTTTCTTCATCATCAGCAACGTTAACAGCAATTAAAATACGACGTTGGTGTTTCCAATCACCATCTCTCACCATTAATAACGGTTTAGGGCATTTACGTAAAAGTTGCCAATCCATCGGCGTGAAAATAAGCGAAGCAATACTTTCTTCTTCTTTAGTGTATTTCACTACTAAATCATATTGATTTTGTTCAACTTCATGGGTAATAGCTTCTGCTTCATTGCTGTGCCATACCACAATAGCTTTAAATTCAATGTTAGGATCAGCATATTTATCTAAATAAGGTTGAATAGCGAGGGTTCTTTGTGCAATAACGCCTTGATGCATTTCTTCTCGTTCTTCAGAAGAAAGCAATGCTGACATTTCATAAGAGAGATCATAAACAGATAAGAAGACGGTAATATGCACTTTTTGGCTGCTTTTTTGCTCCTTTGCTAAACGAACTGCACGTGCTAGTGCATACTGTTTCTCATTTTCAGGATTTAAAACGACAAGTATATTATTGAACTTCATAACAACCTCCATTGCTGATTGGGTTGTCTATAGGATAGAAAAGATTTAAATAAATAACAAGGTAAGATATTGAAAAAGGTGATCTAGTGCAATTATTCATTGCACTAGATTTTTTAGATGCCCATACGGATATTGGTTTTTGTTGTACCTGACAATTCAATTAAGGCCACCATATCATTAATTGTAATATATTTGCCTTGCACAGATAGAATACCCATTTTTTGTAACCGACCTAATAAACGGCTAATCGTTTCAACAGTTAATCCTAGATAATTACCGATATCACCACGTGTCATGGTTAAACGAAATTCACGTGCAGAAAAACCGCGAGCAGAGTAGCGTCTGGATAAGTTATAAATAAAAGCCGCTAAACGCTCTTCGGCGTTCATTTTTGATAATAATAAAATCATTTCTTGATCATTTTTAATTTCATTACTCATTAGACGCATAATTTGCTGGCGCAATTTAGGCATTTTGCCTGATAAATCATCTAAAATATCAAAAGGAATTTCACATACCATTGAAGTTTCAAGTGCTTGAGCAAAACTTGGATGCTCCATGTTCATAATTGCATCGAAACCGACTAAATCACCGGGTAATTGGAAAGACGTAATTTGTTCTTCTCCCGTTTCGCTAATTGTATAAGTTTTAATCGTGCCAGAACGAATTGCATAAAGAGAGGTAAGTTGATCTCCTGCTTTAAATAAAACCTGAGATTTCTGTATTGGTTTTTTACGTTCAATGATATTATCAAGCTGATCAAGCTCTTGTTCGTTTAATGTAAAAGGAATACAGAGCTGACTAATGCTACAATCTTGACAATGAATCGCACATCCACCAGATTGCACTTTGCGCCCAATTTTAGTGTCCATAGATAAAACCTTAATTAATACAGTAAAATAGTATAAAATTGATCTATCTCAAATAATATCATCAAATGTTAAAATTAAGAAGTACTAAATATCATCAAGAGAGAGAAAAATGGCAGCAGAAAAGTTAACCAAAAAACGTCTAATTCAAATATTGATTATGCTAGGAATTTTGTTGTTTTTATTTTTCTATCGAACCTATTTATATATATAAAAGTATGCTCAGTTTTGAGAATGTTTAATAATAAAAAGGCACATTTATGTGCCTTTTCTCCTTAATCGCTTATTTCCAAATTTCCGCAAACTTGACTTTCGCTTTTAAAAATTTTGGTGTCGCGACTAAATTGCAATAAGTATTTTGTGGATTTTGCAACAAATAACCTTGATGATAATCTTCTGCTGCGTAGAATGTTTGTGCAGGCATAATTTCAGTTATAATTTTGTCAGCAAAGTGCGGTTGTAATTCAATCACTTTTTTCTCTGCTAATGCTTTTTGTTGAGCATCTAAATAATAAATACCACTACGGTATTGTGTACCAATATCTGCTCCCTGACGGTTTAATTCGGTTGGGTTATGGATAGAAAAGAAAATCTCTAATAACTTTTCATAATTAATTATTGCTGGGTCAAAATCCACTTTAACTGCTTCCGCATGCCCTGTTTCTCCAGTGCAAACCTCTTTGTAAGTTGGATTTAACGTTGTGCCATTGATATAGCCTGAAGTGGCTGTTTCAACCCCTTTAATTTGGTTAAACACAGCTTCTACACACCAAAAACACCCACCTGCAAAAATTGCTTGTTGAAGCATAATCCCTCCTTAAATTTATGTTCTTTGATTTATTATTTTGTCGTGTTGAACGAATAATTCTTACACAAAAATGCTAAATTCATTGGACTTCTCTAAAACTAATCATACCATTTTCTGCAAAATCCGCTTGTTCTTCATCTGCTTGAATAATAGGAGTAGTAGAGAAATCAGGTTTATCAAAAGCAATATCACCTTCAACGTATTCTAAGATTTGACCACGCTTAATATTTCTAAAATCAAAGAGACTCGCATCACATAAGTGAGAAGGTACGATATTTTGCATGGCACTAAACATGGTTTCAATACGTCCTGGGTATTGACGATCCCATTTTTGTAGCATTTCTTTGACGACTTGACGCTGTAAATTTGGTTGAGAACCACATAGGTTACAAGGAATAATTGGAAACTGTTTTATTGTTGCATATTTTTCAATGTCTTTTTCTCTACAGTAAGCGAGTGGGCGGATGACAATTTGTTTACCATCATCACTAATAAGTTTCGGCGGCATACTTTTTAATTTCCCACCATAGAACATATTTAAAAATAACGTTTCTAACATATCATCACGGTGATGACCTAATGCGATTTTTGTTGCACCTAATTCCGTTGCAGTGCGATATAAAATACCGCGTCTAAGACGTGAACAAAGCGAGCAAGTGGTTTTTCCTTCAGGGATTTTCTCTTTCACGATACCATAAGTATTTTCTTCGACAATTTTATATTCTACACCAATACTAGTTAAATATTCTGGTAGGATATGCTCTGGAAAACCAGGTTGTTTTTGATCTAAATTGACAGCAACGATATCAAAATGAATTGGAGCATTAAGGCGAAGATTTAATAAAATATCAAGTAATGTATAGCTATCTTTGCCACCAGAAAGACAAACCATCACTTTATCACCATCTTCAATCATATTAAAATCTGCAATGGCATTGCCTACATTACGGCGTAAGCGTTTCTGTAACTTATTGAAATTATAAGTTTGTTTTTTATCTTGTTGCATTATATTGTTCATCATTTTTTCTGTTTACGATTAAAATCTGCGTATAGTAAGGCTTAATCAGCATTTTTTCCATTAGAAATTATTTTTTCCTAATTGCTTAAGTAAGATTTCTGATATGTTTCGTTGAATAATAAGAAGAAAACAAGTGATCAATTTGATAACCTACATAAGCCTTTTATATCGCTTAGATCCACTCCTGAAAGCAGGCTAATGCTTTAGTCACAGTTTTTTTTATTTAAAAATACGTTTCTTCACTGAAAATTCATTAAAATTTTGCTACAATTGAGAACAATTTTTTGCTTAAATTTATCCAGTTGTGAGACCTTTTAATGCTTGAAACATCTCAAACTATTCCTGAATTAGTTTCTTGGGCAAGAGAACGTGAGTTTTCCCTTAATTTATCTACAGAACGTTTAGCGTTTTTGTTGGCCATTGCTATTTATAATAATGAACGTTTAGATGGCGAAATGTTAGAAACTGATTTAGTCGACATTTTTCGCCATATTTCTCACGCATTTGAACAATCTTCTGAAACTGTCGCGACTCGTGCTAATAACGCAATTAATGAGTTAGTAAAACAACGTTTTTTAAATCGTTTTAGTAGTGAGTTTACTGAAGATCTTTCTATCTATCGCTTAACACCTCTAGGTGTTGGTGTTTCTGATTATTATATTCGTCAACGAGAGTTTTCGGCTTTACGCCTTTCTGTGCAGTTATCTATTGTAGCAGATGAAATTCAACGTGCCTCCGAAGCGGCAGAAGAAGGTGGAGATGAACATCATTGGCGACGTAATGTATTTGCTCCGCTAAAATATTCTGTCGCAGAAATTTTTGATAGCATTGATTTATCCCAACGAGTTATGGATGAAAATCAACAAAGTATCAAAGAAGAAATCGCAGAGCTTTTAACAAAAGATTGGCAAGCAGCTATTGCTAGTTGTGAACATTTGTTAGATGAAACTTCAGGCAATTTACGTGAGTTACAAGATACGCTTAATGCGGCAGGTGATAAATTACAAGCACAATTATTACGTATTCAAGATTGTGTGATCGGTCAGGAAAATTTATATTTCGTAGAGCAATTAATTACTGATTTACAATCAAAATTGGATCGAATAATCAGTTGGGGGCAACAAGCGATTGATTTATGGATTGGCTATGACCGCCATGTGCACAAGTTTATTCGTACTGCGATTGATATGGATAAAAATCGTGTATTTTCTCAACGTTTACGTAACTCAATTCATCATTACTTTGAATATCCTTGGTTTTTATGGACGGCACAAGCAGAACGTTTAATTGATTTGCGCGATGAAGAATTAACATTAAGAGAAGAAGATGCATTAGGTGAATTGCCAGAAGAATTGCAATATGAGTCTTTAGCTGATTTGCATGATCAAATTGTAGAACATATGCAAGGCTTGTTAATTGATTACCGTGAACATAATCGCCCCATTAATTTAAGTTTAGTATTAAAAGAGCAGTTAGAAAATTACCCTGTCACAAAACATTTTGATGTGGCACGTATTATTGTTGACCAAGCAGTGCGTTTAGGGTTAGCAAAAGAAGATTTAAGCGGTATCTATCCACATTGGGAGCCGATTAACCAACGTGGTGCAGAAGTACAGGCACATCCAATAGATGAATATAAATGATGAAAAAATACATTTATTTGCCAAATAGAAGGAATTAAAAAATACTGGAAATTATCCTCAAATAGATAAAAAACCGAATTTAAAAGCAGTTTGCTTACGATTAAGGAAATCAAAAAGCGCTTGCTAATTATTCATTTAGATAGAGTCAAAATAGAGAACAAACAATGACAGACAATCTTCAAGATCTCATTTCAACTAAACTCGCTGCGGCGATTGCAAATCCATTATTTCCTGCTGTGGATAGTCAGTTGCGTGCTGGTAGACATATTAGTCTTGATCAATTAGATAACCATGCATTTCTCATGGATTTTCAAGGTGAGCTTGATAATTTCTATCGCCGTTATAATGTCGAGTTAATTCGTGCACCAGAAGGTTTTTTCTATTTACGTCCTAAAGCAACAACCTTAATTGCACGTTCAGTATTAACAGAACTGGAAATGTTAGTGGGAAAAGTCCTGTGTTATCTCTATTTAAGTCCTGAGCGTTTAGCACAGCAAGGCATTTTCTCTATGCAAGAAGTATATGATGAATTACTTAATTTGGCAGATGAAAATAAGCTACTAAAAGCAGTTAATCAACGTTCATCAGGTTCTGATTTAGATAAACAAAAATTAGCTGAGAAAGTACGTGCTGCACTTAATCGTTTACGTCGTTTAGGTATGATTCATATTATAGGTGAGCAAAATAGTGGCAAATTCACGATTTCTGAGTCGGTATTTCGTTTTGGCGCGGAAGTACGTTCTGGTGATGATCCTCGTGAAGCACAGTTACGTTTAATCCGTGATGGAGAAGCCGCAACACCTGAATCACTAGTGCTAGAAAAACAGGCTAATGCAGGATTGGAAAATGATGAAATTGAAGATGAATTAGATGATGAGGAACAAGCATAATGTCTGAAGAATTAGCACTTGAAAACATTGAACAAGCGGAAACTATTGTCCCTCAAACTCTCTCTCTCCAACCACATAATGTACCGCGTGGTAAATTCCGCTCATTAACTTTGATTAACTGGAATGGCTTTTTCGCACGCACATTTGACTTAGATGAACTCGTGACTACGCTTTCAGGAGGGAATGGTGCGGGTAAATCAACTACAATGGCAGGATTTGTTACTGCACTTATTCCTGATTTAACGCTTTTACATTTTCGTAATACCACAGAAGCGGGAGCAACTAGTGGATCGCGTGATAAAGGTTTACATGGTAAATTGCGTCCAGGGGTGTGTTACGCTGCATTAGACACCATTAACTCACGTAATCAACGTATCATTGTTGGTGCCAGACTACAACAAGTGGCTGGTCGTGATAAGAAAGTTGATATTAAAACTTTCTCAATTCAAGGTTTATCACTAGCACAAAATCCAACCGCTGTTTTTACTGAAATTGTTGGTGAGCGCCAAGCGCGTGTGCTTTCATTAAATGAATTAAAAGAGAAAATTGAACAAGCTGGCGCACAGTTCAAACAATATCATTCTATTACCGATTATCATGGCATGATGTTTGATTTGGGCATTATCCCAAAACGCCTTCGTTCTTCTTCTGATCGTAGCAAGTTTTATAAATTGATTGAGGCTTCACTCTATGGGGGAATCTCAAGTGCAATTACGCGTTCTTTACGTGATTATTTATTGCCTGAAAACTTAGGTGTACGTAAAGCATTTCAGGATATGGAAAGCGCGTTACGTGAAAACCGTATGACTTTAGAAGCAATTAAAGTCACTCAATCTGATCGTGATTTATTCAAACATTTGATTACAGAAACTACGAATTATGTGGCATCAGATTATATGCGCAATGCCAATGAACGCCGTGGGAACATTGAAAGTGCGGTAGGTTTTCGTCAAGATTGGTATCGTGCGAAAGCAGAACAACATCTTTCACAACAACGTTTAATTGAATTAAGTCGAGAATCAGCTGATTTACTAGAAAGTGAAAGAACACTGGAAATTGATCATCAAAGTGCAGTTGACCACTTGAATTTAGTATTAAATGCGTTACGTCATCAAGAAAAAATTTCACGTTATCAAGAAGACGTTGCGGAAATTACAGAACGTTTAGAAGAACAAAAAATAGTAGTTGAAACAGCAACAGAACAACTTGAAGAAACGCAAGCACAAGTTGAGCAAACAGAACATGAAGTGGATCAACTGCGTGCACAACTTGCAGATTATCAACAAGCACTAGATGCTCAACAAACTCGCGCCTTACAGTACCAACAAGCAATTCAAGCGTTAGAAAAAGCGAAAACATTGTGTGGCTTAGCAGAGTTAAGTGTAAAAAATATTGAGGCTTATCATGATGAATTTGACGCTCATGCCGAAAGTTTGACTGAAAAAGTGCTTGAATTAGAACAGAAAATGTCAATTTCTGAGGCGGCTAAAACTCAATTTGATAAAGCCTATCAATTAGTATGTAAAGTGGTTGGCGATATTCCACGTTCTGCTGCGTTTGAGCAAGCCAAAGAATTATTGCGTGAATATCCACGCCAAAAGGTACAAGCTCAACAAACACCTCAATTGCGAGCGAAATTACATGAACTTGAACAACGTTATGCCCAACAACAAAGTGCGGTGCGTTTATTAAAAGATTTTAATCAACGAGCGGCGCTGAACTTAGAAAGTGCGGAAGAATTAGAAGAATATTATGCGGAACAAGAAGCTTTACTTGACGATGTCAGTGTTGAGTTATCCGAACAAGTAGAGCAACGTTCAACACTCCGTCAAAAACGTGAGCAATTGACCGCACTTTATAATGAAAACGCACAAAAAGCGCCAGCTTGGTTAACTGCACAATCTGCTTTAGAACGTTTACGGGAACAAAGTGGGCAACATTTTGTAGATAGCCAAGATGTCATGAACTTCATGCAAGCACAATTAGTGAAAGAGCGTGAATTTACGATTGAACGTGATCAGCTAGAACAAAAGCGTCAGCAGTTAGAAACACAAATTTCACGTCTAAATCAACCTGATGGCTCAGAAGATGCACGCTTAAATGTATTAGCAGAACGTTTTGGTGGGGTATTACTGTCAGAACTTTACGATGATGTGCCTATTGAAGATGCGCCTTATTTCTCTGCATTGTATGGACCTGCACGCCACGCAATTGTCGTACGTGATTTAGCGATTGTTAAAAGCCAGTTAGAACAGCTTGAAGATTGTCCTGATGATTTATATTTAATTGAAGGTGATCCTGCTGCTTTTGATGATAGTGTACTTTCCGCACAAGAATTGGCACATGGTGTCGTCGTGCAAGTGTCAGAGCGTGAATTACGTTACTCAAAATTCCCTGACATTCCATTATTTGGACGCGCAGCACGTGAAAAATATTTAGAAGAATTACAAGTTCAACGTGATGAAATCGCAGAGCAGTATGCGCAGCGTGCATTTGATGTGCAAAAATGTCAACGTTTACATGAACATTTCAGTCAATTTGTCGGTTTACACTTAGCGCTTGCATTCCAACCAAATCCTGAAGTACTTATGGCTGAGATCAGCCAACAGCGTAATGATATTGAACGTGAGCTAAATGGTTTTGCGACAACAGAGCAACAACTTCGGATTCAATTAGATAATGCAAAAGAAAAAGTCCAATTGTTGAATAAAATTCTGCCACAATTAGCGCTTTTAGCAGATGAAAGTTTACTTGATCGTATTGAAGAATGCCGTGAGCAGTTAGACATTGCAGAGCAAGATGAGTTATTTATTCGTCAGTATGGCGTGACATTGTCACACTTGGAGCCTGTTGCAAATACTCTACAAAGTGATCCAGAAAATTACGAGCGCTTAAAAACGGATTATGAGCAAGCAATTTCTCAACAAAAGCAGGTGCAACAGCGTTTATTTGCTTTAGCTGATGTAGTTCAACGTAAAGCACATTTTGCTTATGAGGAACGTGTTCAGTCAGAAACCTCTGAATTAAATGAACAATTACGTGCAAGACTAGAAGAAATGCAGCAGCAACGTGATCTCCAACGTGAGCAGCTCCGTCAAAAACAAGCGCAGTTTAGCAATTACAACCGTGTGTATATTGAGCTACAAACATCGTTTAATAATAAAAACCAAATGTTGCAAGAATTGCTCCAAGAAGTGGGTGAGCTCGGTGTTCGAGCTGATGATGGCGCAGAAGAGCGAGCAAGGCAGCGTCGTGATGAATTGCATCAATTACTATCAACTAATCGTACACGTCGCGCACAAGTCGAAAAACAACTCACTCTTATTGAAAGTGAAGCAAATAGTTTGAGTGCACGTATTCGTAAAGCAGAACGAGATTACAAAACACAACGTGAATTAGTGGTGGCGGCAAAAGTCAGTTGGTGTGTGGTGATGCGTTTATCACGTGGTAGCGATGTAGAAAAACGCTTAACTCGTCGTGAGTTTGCGTATTTATCTGCGGATGAATTGCGCTCAATGTCAGATAAAGCTTTGGGCGCATTGCGTACTGCGGTTGCAGATAATGAATATTTACGTGATAGCTTGCGTTTGTCAGAAGATAATCGCAAACCTGAGAATAAAGTGCGCTTCTTTATCGCAGTGTATCAACATTTACGTGAGCGTATTCGTCAAGACATTATTAAAACAGATGACCCAATTGATGCGATTGAACAAATGGAAATTGAGCTTTCTCGTTTAACTGATGAGCTGACACGTCGAGAACAAAAATTAGCCATTAGTTCTGAAAGTGTGGCAAACATTATGCGTAAGACGATTCAGCGTGAGCAAAATCGAATTCGTATGTTAAATCAAGGCTTACAGAATATTGCTTTTGGTCAGGTGAAATCTGTACGTTTAGTGGTCAATATCCGTGATACCCACGCTATGTTGTTAGATGCGTTATCTGGTAGCCAAGATGAATATCAAGATCTGTTTACTGATAATCGTATGACCTTCTCAGAAGCCATTGCCAAACTGTACCAACGCTTAAATCCACATATTGATATGGGGCAACGTACTGCACAAACTATTGGTGAAGAATTACTTGATTATCGTAATTATCTTGATCTTGAAGTCGAAGTGTATCGCGGTGCTGATGGTTGGTTACGCGCAGAAAGTGGCGCGTTATCCACGGGTGAAGCCATAGGTACAGGTATGTCTATCCTATTAATGGTTGTACAAAGCTGGGAAGAAGAATCGTGCCGTATTCGTGGTAAAGATATTATCCCTTGTCGCCTATTATTCTTAGACGAGGCTGCGCGTTTAGATGCGAAATCTATTTCAACCTTGTTTGAATTGTGCGAACGTCTAGATATGCAACTTCTAATTGCAGCGCCTGAAAATATTAGTCCTGAAAAGGGGACTACCTATAAACTAGTGCGCAAAATTGCAGGTAGCCAAGAACATGTTCATGTAGTCGGTTTACGTAGTTTTGGCGCGACAGAGTAGTAAAACATAGAGAAAGTGCGGTCAAAACTTTCAAAATTTTGACCGCACTTTTGTTTCAATGGTAAGAAAAATTAATTACTTTTTAGTTACAACGCTTGGAATGAGTTTTTCAGCTCCTTTTAATTTGCTATACACTTCTTCGCTTAGACCATGTTTTTTGCCTACGGTCTCTGTATCATTTAACGTGACAAAAACATCACCTTGTTTATCTTCCCAAACTAAAGCTTTAATTGGTAGATCAATTGCCATAGTCGGTGTGGCTAACATAATTGGAGTACCAACTTTAGGCATACCAAAGACAACGACACTTGCAAATGGCATAGTTAATCCTGCTTCTTTTGCTGCAGCTTGATGATCAATGACAGTAAAGATTTTCATGCCTTTTTCAGTTACTGCACTTTTAATTTTTTCGACAGTTTCGATTGCACTATATTCACTTTTTACTGTTTTTATTGCTGGATTGTCTGCCTGAGCAACAAATGTAGCTGCCATTAAGGGTAATGCTAAGAATAATGTTTTGAATTTCATATTTTCTCCAGTTATTGATTAAAATCGACGTCAATTCTAAAATATTTTAAATTCATATTTCAACTGATAATTATTCTCATATAAAAATATGAAAAGTAGATTAAAACAAGAATTGCAATAATCTATCTATACATTTTATTAATCATTTCGCTCTATTCAGTAAAAAGATTATAATCTGACCTCTCAACAATTTTAAAGGAAAGCAAAAATGCATAATTTGATTATCGCTGTACTTTGCAGTGTGGCTGTTTCGGTGTTACTTAAAGTAGCACGTAAGCAAAATATTGTAATTCAACAGGCTATTGCCTTTAACTACATTGTAGCACTTGGATTAAGTTATTCTTTATTAAAACCAGATTTTAAAGGATTGGGTTTCACCGAGTTTGTCGTACAAAGTGAAAATGCGCCAGTATTTTTTGCATTGGGGATTTTATTGCCGACAGTCTTTATCATTATGTCAAAAGCTGTTGAATTTGCTGGTATTGTTCGTTCTGATGCAGCACAACGTTTATCTTTATTTTTACCAATTGTAGCTGCCTTTTTCATTTTTGGTGAACAATTAAGTCAAGCTCGCTTACTTGGGATTATTTTGGCATTTATCGCATTATTCTGTTTATTAAATAAACCAACAGATACAGAAAGTAACCTTAGAGGCATGATAGGGCTTATTTTAGTGTGGTTTGGCTACGGTATTATAGATATTCTGTTCAAACAAGTGGCTAAAAGTGGTGGCGCATTTCCAGCGACTTTATTTATTTCCTTTGTGCTGGCTGCCTGTGTGATGTTTGGTTATTTATTAATTAAACGTGAAGTGTTTACTGTGCCGAGTTTTATTGGCGGGATTATTCTTGGTGGTTTAAACTTTATGAATATCCTTTTCTATATTAAAGCACACCAAAGTTTTAGTGATAATCCAACATTAGTTTTTGCAGGTATGAATATCGGTGTGATTTGTTTGGGTACAATTACGGGAGCATTAGTATTTAAAGAAAAAATAAGTAAAATCAATGGAGTAGGGATAGTTATTGGCATTAGTGCTATTTTCTGTTTATTTTACTTAGATCAGTTTATTAATTAGAATTAGACTTCCTAAAGACGCCGCACAAAAGTGCGGTTTCTTTTTTCGCAATTTTCTCGATTATGTTAAAATAAATCTTATTTTTTAATTGAGCTTTGCTATGTCCACAACAAGTGATTTCAGCTTTTTTATTTACGATTATGAAAGTTTTGGCATCAATCCAGCTTTAGATCGTCCCGCACAGTTTGCTGGTATTCGTACTGATATAGATTTCAATATCATTGGTAAACCAGTGATGCTGTATTGTAAACAAACCAATGATTATTTACCTGCACCTGAAGCAGTGTTAGTCACTGGTATTACGCCACAAGAATGTAATGAAAAGGGGATTGCTGAACCTGAATTTGCACAGCAAATTCTACAGGAATTTAGCCGTCCAAATACGTGCGTAATGGGGTATAACAATATTCGTTATGATGATGAAATGACACGTTATACTTTTTATCGTAATTTTATTGATCCTTATGAATATAGTTGGAAAAACGGTAATTCACGTTGGGATTTACTCGATTTAGTTCGTGCTTGCTATGCATTGCGTCCAGATGGCATTAATTGGGCTTATGATGATGAAGGAATGCCATCGTTTCGTTTAGAAAAATTAACCAAGGTGAATGGCATAGAACATAGCAATGCGCATGATGCTATGGCAGATGTGTATGCGACCATTGCAATGGCAAAATTAATCAAACAAAAACAACCTAAATTATTTCAATTTTTCTTTGAAAATCGTGGTAAAAAAGAAATTGAAGCATTGATTGATGTTGCCAATATGACGCCACTTGTACATGTGTCAGGTATGTTGGGTAATTATCGAGGTAATACGACTTGGGTTATCCCAATTGCTTGGCATCCGACTAATCAAAATGCAGTTATTGTTTGCGACTTATCAGTCAATATTGATGATTTATTAACAAAAAATGCGGTTGAATTACGCCAAAATTTATATACACCAAAAGCAGAACTTTTGGAAAAAGAAATCTTGCCTGTGCCATTAAAATTAGTTCATATCAATAAATGTCCAATTTTAGCGCCAGCTAAGGTTCTATTACCAGAAAATGCTGAGCGTTTAGGTATAGATAGAGCATTTTGTTTAGCAAATTTACAGAAATTAAAATCAAATAGCCTGATTCGTGACAAAGTAGTCGATATTTTTAATCAAGAACGCGAATTTGATCCAAGCGATAATGTTGAAACTGAACTATATAATGGATTTTTTGACTACAACGATAAAAATAATATGGCTATTTTACGTACATTATCGCCAGAAAAACTTGCTGAACATGGTTTAAGCTTTAAAGATAAACGTATTCCAGAATTATTATTTCATTATCGTGCACGTCATTATTTTAGTACATTAAATCGAGCAGAGCAGCTTAAATGGCAAAAATATCGCCATAAGAAACTTGAAAAAAATGCGATACAGTTTGAACAAAGTTTACAACGTTTAGTTGAAGAACATCATGAAAATCCACATAAATTGGCATTATTACAAAAAGTATATGAATATAGTGTAAAATTATTTAGATAAGCTAGTGACATTGTCACTAGCTTAATGTAGAAGACATAATTTTAAAAAAAACATAAAATTAAAAAATATCCATAGCACTTCTTACTGAAAGAAAATAGACGATATAATTTATAAAGAGTCGATAAATTATATTTCTTCATTTCTGCACATTATTCTAACTGAAAGCATACTATTTTTTACGTAGCGTTGCCAAGTTGTCTTAATAAGCTTAAGCCAAGTAAAAACAGATCACCTAATTAGTTAAATTTTCTATTTCATTTTCATTTCTTTCAATTCAGCGCATATTTAAATTTCTTTTACAAATCATAATTACAAGTGCATAACAGCTTAATTTTGCTGTGACAGCGTGCTTTCTATTATGATTTTATCTCGCTTAAGTAGTATTTGTGACTTGTGCATAAGTCTGTGATTTTATTAACTCGTAGTTTCCACTTACTTTGTCACTAATTTCGCATAATGTATATTATGTTAAATTAAATGCCATTGTGACAAGTAACCTCTAACGTAAAACTATCCTATTAATATGTTTAACTAATATTAGTAGCAAATTAGTTTCATGAAATTTATAAACAGGATTAAATTCTCAAAAATTTTGGTATTTTGTTATTACTCTTTTATTAAATATAATAAATAAGCCATTTGTTTATTGTTAAAAATGAAAGGATTTGGCAAAGAACTGATGATATTCGATAACGCTACGTGAAATATAAAAAATTAATTAGATAAAATCTTCTAGATTTCAAAATTTAAATATGTTTTGGATATCTGTGACACTGTCCCAAAATAATGAATAAGAAAACCATCTTCATGTCATAGAAAATGGTTTGGAATTGGTATCTTTTTAATGAAATGTGGTGAATTAAAATGAATGATTAGTTCCTCTTACTAAAATTCTCCATAAAGGAAGGTTCTTATTTACTGCTGGTAAAATAAAAATTAATTTTCATTTTTTTAGCCATATAAAAGAAAAACACCTTTAATTTAACTTAAAAGTGTTTTCTATTTTCAATTATTTTTTCCGTTCAATCCAATGACCATCTAAATAATCCACTATCCATTTAGTCGCTTTGCCATTTTTTTCTGATGTTACATATTGACGCTTTTCTTTACGGCTAAAACGAATAATTGCTTCATTTCCTTCTGGATCCTGTTTTGGTGCATCAGCTAAATAACGTAACTTTTCAGGCAGTCGATCACGATATTGAGCCAATTCTGCGACTTTAGGCGCACGTGTTTCACGTGATTTTGGGAAATTATGTGCAGACATAAATACACCACTCGCACCATCACGCAATACAAAATAAGCATCTGATTTGTCACATTTTAACTCTGGAAAATGTGTTGGTTCTTCTTTTGGTGGTGCAACTTCCCCATTTTTCAAAATTTTTCTTGTATTATCACAATTAGTACATCCCATATATTTTCCAAAGCGACCAAGTTTTAAGTGCATATCAGCACCGCATTTATCACACTCAATAATTGGGCCATCATAGCCTTTAATTTTAAAACTACCTTGCTCTAATAAATAACCATCACAATTTGGATTGTTACCACAAATATGAATTTTACGTTGTGGATCAATGACGTAACTGTCCATTGCTGTTCCACATTTAGGGCAACGTTGACGTTCCATTAAAGCTTTAGTTTCAGAGGCTTCATCTAACACATTCAATAGTTCAGCTTCAGGAATAAGATTTATTGTCGTTTTACAACGCTCTTTCGCTGGTAATGAATACCCTGTACAACCTAAAAATACTCCTGTACTTGCCGTACGAATTGCCATTTTTCGACCACAAGTTGGGCAATCAATATCTGTTGGTACTAAACTGTTCGGTTTCATTCCACCTTCTAATTCATCTAACTCAGCTTGAGTTAATGTCTCAGAAAAATCCTTAAAAAATTGATTTAATTCGGTTTTCCAATTCTTCTGCCCATTTGCAATCAAGTCTAATACATCTTCCATATTAGCAGTAAAATCATAGTTCATTAAATCAGCAAATGATTGATTTAAACGATCTGTGACAATTTCGCCCATTTTTTCTGCATAAAAACGACGATTTTCTACACGTACATAACCTCGTTCTTGAATTGTTGAAATAATTGCCGCATAAGTTGATGGACGCCCAATACCACGTTTTTCTAATTCTTTAACTAAAGCAGCTTCGCTAAAACGTGCAGGCGGCTTCGTAAAATGTTGAGTTGGCATTACAGAATCTAAACTTAATTTTGCATTCAACGCAACATTTGGCAATACTTGATCTTCTGCACTCTTATTTATAGCTGGTAACACTTTTGTCCACCCATCAAAACGAAGAATACGTCCTTTCGCTTTTAATTCGTAATCTCCAGCTGTCACAGTTAATGTTGTACTGTCATATTGTGCTGCTGGCATCTGACAAGCTACAAATTGGCGCCAAATTAAGTCGTATAAACGTATAGCATCTTTTTCCATTCCCACTAACCCATCTGCGAATATTTTGATATCAGAAGGGCGAATTGCCTCATGAGCTTCTTGTGCATTATCTTTGCTAGAATAGAAATTAGGTTGAGCAGGTAAATAAGATTCACCGTAATTGCTTTGAATATAATTACGTACCATATTTAATGCATCTTGGCTTAAATTAGTTGAATCAGTACGCATATACGTAATATAGCCTGCTTCATATAAACGTTGAGCTAACATCATGGTTTTTTTCACACCAAAGCCCAAACGTGTACTTGCAGTTTGTTGTAGTGTTGAGGTAATAAAAGGCGCTTTGGCTTTTGATTGAGTTGGTTTTGTTTCTAATTCAGAAACGATATATTCTGATTTTTGTAAAAAATCGACCGCACTTTGTGCTTGCTCTGCATTTTTAGGTGCAAATTTTTTACCTTTAAATTGAACGACATCTAACTGTAATTGTTCATTGGCTTGTGTATTGGTAATCGCAGAAACTTCCCAATATTCTTCGGGTTGGAATGCTTTGATTTCACGCTCACGTTCAACTAAAAGTTTTACTGCAACCGATTGTACTCGACCTGCAGATAAACCGCGGGCTACTTTTTTCCAAAGTAGTGGTGATACCATAAAGCCAACTACACGATCTAAAAAACGACGAGTTTGCTGTGCGTTAACACGATCTAAATTGAGTTGTTCTGGTTTTTCAAACGCTTGCTTAATTGCATTTTTAGTAATTTCATTAAATACAACACGGCTAAAACGTTTATCATCTCCGCCAATAACTTCGCGTAGATGCCATGCAATTGCCTCTCCTTCTCTATCCAAATCAGTCGCAAGATAGATATGATCTGCTTTTTTAGCCAATGATTTCAGTTCAGCAACCACTTTTTCTTTACCAGGAAGAATTTGATAATTTGCTTGCCAGTTGTGATATGGGTCAATTCCCATACGCTTGACTAATGCATTACGATCTTTTTCTTGTTTAATAGCTAATTTTTGTTCTACACTTAATCCTTTGGTGGAAATTGGTTTTGCTTTTTCACCATTGCTTGAACCTATAGTAGGTAAGTCACGAATATGACCCACACTTGATTTCACAATATAATCACTACCAAGATATTTATTTATAGTCTTTGCTTTTGCAGGCGACTCCACAATAACCAAGGATTTACTCATTCTATTACCTAATTTACTCAAACTTATATAAAATAGTCGCTATATTGCTAACTATCTGCTGTCAGGTCAACTCTTTTTTTAAAAAAGGTATATAAATGGATAAACTCAATGCGATTTCTATCTTCTGTAAAGTCGTTGAAACACAAAGCTTTACACAGGCTGCCGCACAACAAAATATGTCTGTCGCAATGGCTAGTAAACTTGTCGCACAACTGGAAGAACAACTTAAAACACGCTTACTACAACGTACAACACGAAAAATTTCACCGACTGAAGCTGGACTTATCTATTATCAACATTGCCAACCTATCTTGGTTGAATTGGAGGATGCAGAATCTAGTATTAGTAATTTATCTACTTCTTTACAAGGTAACTTAAGTATCTCTGTTCCACGTGATTTTGGATTACTTTTTATTACTCCCAATTTGGCTAAGTTTGTTAAAGACAATCCTAATTTACATGTTGATATTGAATTTAATGATCGCATGGTAGATTTAGTGGCAGAAAGCTATGATGTCGCATTACGGATTGGCTACTTACAAGACAGCTCATTAGTCGCTAAACGAGTTGCTTCAGTATCTACATTGTTTGTCGCTTCGCCAAAATATTTAGCAAAATACGGTACACCTAAAGTACCGGAAGATTTACAGCGCCATGATTGCCTTTTATATAAAGCCGTTGGTAATCAAATTTATTGGGAATTTAATAATGGTAAACAAGTACAACGTTTAAAAATGCGCTCAAAATTGGTGTGTAATAATGGACTGACTCTAACTGAATTAGCTAAATCTGGTTTAGGTATTATTAATACCCCCCACTTTTTCGTTGAAAATGAATTACGTACAGGAGAATTAGTTGAGATTTTGGCTGAATATCAACAGCAAAAATTAGATATTCATCTTGTTTATCCACATCGTCGCCATCTCCCCGCCAAAACCAAAGCATTTATTGAATTTATTCAAGCTTTGCATCTCTGTTCTGCAAAATAATAAAGGCTCATATGAGCCTTTTAAAAATTAATCTGTATTATTCTTTTGGTTACTTAAAGGCATTCCACATCATTTATTCACTTACTCAAGCTTATTTATAGATATGTCTAGCATAAGAAAGGAGACTGCACTTTAGAAGTAGTGCCAAATTGGCATACAATCTTCAGGGAGTTGTAATGATTTCCCCAATTCAATCCAGCCACAAGGAAAGTGGAAATCTGAACCAACAGAACACAACAATGTATTTTCTTTTGCCCAGCGTGCTAAGAGTAAACGTTGATCTTTGGTTTGCCCACAACCTGCAACTTCAAGTGCATCACCACCCCATTGTTTAAAATCAGCAATCAATTTTTTTAACCATTTTGTTGTCATAGTATAACGTAATGGATGTGCTAGAACAGCTAATCCACCAGTTTGGTGAATTACTTTAATTGCAGTGGGAATATCACACCATTGTGCTTTAACATAACAAGATTTACCTTGTGAAAGATATTTTTTAAATGCTTGATTTTCATTAGATACTTTACCTGTTTGGACTAAAAGACGCGCATAATGAGCACGCGTAACTTCCCCTGCTGCAAGTTTCCTTGCTTCTTCAAATGCATTTTCAACACCAATTTTTGCTAATTTTTCTCCAATTTCGATGGCTCTTTGATAGCGGATAACAGCTTGTTGAGTTAAAAGAGCGGTCATTTCTGTTGAATTTTCTGTGAAATTTAACCCAACAATATGAATTGTACGATTTTCCCATAAAGTTGATATTTCAACTCCACTAATTAATTCAATATCGAACTGAGTTGCAAGTTGTCTGGCTTCTATTAAACCAGCAAGCGTATCATGATCGGTTAATGCCAATACATTCACGCCTTTTTCTGCTGCACGCTGTATAAGCTGTGAAGGTGATAATATGCCGTCTGATGCAATACTATGACAATGAAGATCATAAATTTTAGTCATTTTGTTTCCGAATTGGAGATTAGTTTAAAAAGAATAGGTGCAGTACAACGTATTGCACCTATTTTTTCTCACGCAATAACGCATTATTGAATATGCTGCACTAATTGCTTTATTAAATTAGGTCCATGATAAATTAATCCTGAATAAAGCTGTAATAATTGTGCACCTGCACTTATTTTTCGTTGAGCAGTTTGCACGCTATCAATACCGCCACTACCTATAATCGGGATATTTCCTTTTAGTTCTTGCTGTAATCGCGCAATGATTTGCGTGCTTTTATACTGTAATGGCTTACCACTTAACCCACCTTGTTGTTCTGCGTATTTAAGTCCACTCACATATTCTCTTGAAATTGTAGTATTCGTTGCAATTATGGCATCCATTTGGTGACGTTGTAGAGTATCTGCAATTTGGATTAATTCCGCTTCCGTTAAATCTGGTGCAATTTTTACTGCAATAGGGACATATTTATTATATTGCTCTGCTAAGATATTCTGGCGTAATTTGATACCTTGTAATAAATCATCGAGTGCATCGCCATATTGTAATTGGCGCAGCCCAGGCGAGTTTGGTGAAGAAATATTAATAGTAATGTAATCAGCATAGTTATAAGCTTTGTTTAAACAAAACAAGTAATCTGCTTTGCTATTTTCGACGGAAGTAAAAGAATTTTTACCAATATTAATCCCTAAAATACCCTCATACTTTGCACGTTTTACATTCTCAATTAAATAATCGATACCATAATTATTAAATCCATTACGATTAATAATGCCTTGCGCTTCAATTAAACGAAACTGTCGTGGTTTAGGATTACCTTCTTGTGCTAGTGGCGTTACTGTACCGACTTCTATAAAGCCAAATCCCATTGCCGCAAACCCATCAATAGCATCACCATTTTTATCAGCACCAGCTGCTAATCCAATTGGATTGTTAAATTGAAGCCCCATGACTGTTTTGGGTGTACCCGTTGGGCAAGCAAACAATTTTTTTAAAATAGGCTGTAATGGTGATTTACTAATGACTTTTAGTGTTTGGATAGTAAGATCATGTGCTTTTTCAGCATCAAGGGAAAAAAGTGCCTTGCGGACTAATGAATACATACTCGTTTATCTCTCTGGATAGTTTAACTGTGAAAATGTGTAAAATTATACGCTTTTACACGGAAAAAAGTAATGGAAAATTTGGTTATTTTAGTCAAATAAGAGAGAAATGAATTGTCAGAATAGGTTTTGAATAAAAAAAGTGCGGTCGAAATTTTAAAAATTTTAACCGCACTTTTTTCAATTACTGTAATGCTTTTTCAATTTTCTCATAAAGATCACGCGACAGGTTCTCAACCTCACTTAAACGCTCTAATGCACGTTTCATTAAGGTTTGACGTTGACCATCATAGCGGGAAAAACGAATCAAGGGTTCAATTAAACGAGAAGCAACTTGTGGATTGCTCTCATTTAAACGAATTAAAATATCTGTTAAAAAACGATAGCCGGAACCATCAATAGCATGGAATGCTTTTACGTTCTGGTTCGCAAAACTCCCAACCAGTGAACGCACGCGATTTGGATTATTAAAGTTAAAACTTGGATGATCCATTAGTTGCATAACTTTTAATAATACATCTTCATCTGGGCGAGTGGCTTGCAGCATAAACCATTTGTCCATTACAAGACCATCATGCTGCCATCGATTTTCAAAATCTACTAGCAGGCTATCACGACAAGGTAACTGTGCTTTCGTTGCGGCACTTAATGCAGCTAACGTATCTGTCATATTATTAGCGTAAGTATAATGTTTATTCACTACACTATTGCCAACAGTAGTATAAGCCAAATAACTGACACAAAGGTTACGCAAACCACGTAATGCAATATCGCCCGCAGTTACACGATAAGTATCTAAACGAATTTCGTTATACACTTTTAAGAATGATTGCTTCAAGTTGTCCGCTATAGTGCGAACCATGAAATCACGAACAAGAGTGATTCCTTCAGGATCAATTGTTTTAAAAAGTTCTGCAAACTCTGTTACTTTTGGCAGAGTTAAAATTAAAGTCGTTAATTCAACATTCTGTTGATAGCTTTCTAATATTTGATATAACTCAGCAAGAATGTCTGCCGAAAATTCAAGTGGTTTACCTTGTTGATGGCGAGTTAAATTACGACGTAATTCAGCCGCATAAAGCATTTGTGCAACATCCCAACGCACAAAATGATTTTCAGCATGACGTAATAATGTGCTTAACTGTGCAGCATTATAATCATAATGCAATTTGACGGGGGCAGAAAAATCACCCAACAGTGCAGGCACAGGTTTAGTATGAATATCTGTAAACTCAAAAGTTTGTTCACTTTGTGTCACATTGAGCACAGAATTGACTAGGTTATCATGGTGTTTTAATACCAATGGCTTGCCTACTTTATCATACAACGCGATTTTTAGCGGAATATGTAAATCTACTTTTTCCATTTGATCTGCAGTAGGTGGTGTTGTTTGTGAAACATGTAAAGAATAGACCGCACTTTGTTCATCGTAATTATCGGAAATCGTCAATTCTGGCGTACCTGATTGACTATACCAACGGCGAAATTGGGTTAAGTCAAGTGCTGAGGCACGTTCCATTGCAGAAACAAAATCTTCACAGGTTGCTGCTTTACCATCATTTTCAGCCACATAAAGCTGCATACCTTTTTGGAACAACTGTTCGCCTAATAAAGTATGCAGCATACGAATGACCTCTGCGCCTTTTTCATATACTGTGACTGTATAAAAGTTGTTCATTTCAATCACTTTATCTGGGCGAATTGGATGAGCCATTGGGCTGGCATCTTCTGCAAATTGAGCAGTCCGTAATAAACGCACATCTTCAATACGTTTGCCTGAACGTGACCATAAATCTGAAGTGAATTCTTGATCACGAAATACTGTTAAACCTTCTTTTAAACTGAGCTGAAACCAATCACGGCAAGTAATACGATTGCCAGTCCAATTGTGAAAATATTCATGGGCAATAACGCTTTCAATGGCTAAATAATCCTCATCTGTTGCAGTTTGTGGATTAGCTAATACAAATTTAGAGTTAAAAATATTTAAACCTTTATTTTCCATTGCACCCATATTAAAGAAATCAACTGCGACGATCATATAAATGTCTAAATCATACTCTAAACCAAAGCGTTCTTCGTCCCATTTCATTGAGCGCTTCAGACTTTGCATTGCCCAATCAGCACGATCTAAATTACCACGATCAACGAACAATTCTAATGCGACTTTACGCCCACTTTTGGTGATAAAACTGTCTGTTAATACATCAAAATCCCCTGCTACTAAGGCGAATAAATAACTTGGTTTTGGAAAGGGATCATTCCACTCTACCCAATGGCGTCCATCATCTAAATCGCCACTTGCAATACGATTACCATTAGATAATAAATAGGGATATTTACTTTTCTCTGCAGTAATTTTCGTTGTATAACGTGCAAGCACATCTGGACGATCTAACATATAAGTGATTTGGCGAAACCCTTCGGCTTCACACTGAGTACAAATTCCATCACCTGATTGATATAAACCTTGTAGCGATGTATTTTTTTCTGGATTTAAAATTGTCACAATTTCAACTTCAAAATCTGTAGTATTTAACTGGCTTAAATCCAGAGTTAAACTTTCACCATCTTGTTCAAATTGTTTAAAATCTTTACCATTTAATTTCAGCGTAGAAAATTGAAAACTATTCCCATCTAAACGTAATTTAGTTGCTTCAGGATTCAGACGTTGATATTGACTAATTGCGGTGACAATTGTTTTTTTAGGATCAAGTTGGAAGTCAAGAAAAATGTCGGTTACAGTAAAATCGGGCTTACGATAATCTTTTCTATATTTTGCTTTGGCTTGCATATAACAACCTATTCTTATTTAAGACTCAAAAATGTGTTTAGGATATGATTTTCTAAAGGAAGTTGCAATCAATAAAAACTTTCGCAATCGTTTGCTTATTCATTATTGTATGCTATTCTACGCACGCTTTTATTATTGAATAAAATGAAGGAATAAAATGTCAAATAGCACTGCGCAAATAGCCATTGTCATGGGGTCAAAAAGTGATTGGTCAACCATGCAAGAAGCCACAATGATTCTTGATGAATTACAAGTCTCTTATCATGTAGAAGTCGTTTCTGCACATCGAACTCCCGATAAATTATTTAGCTTTGCAGAAACTGCCGTAGAAAAAGGCTATAAAGTGATTATTGCTGGTGCTGGAGGGGCTGCCCATTTACCAGGTATGATTGCAGCTAAAACATTAGTTCCCGTACTTGGTGTACCAGTAAAAAGTTCGATGTTAAGTGGTGTAGATAGCTTATATTCAATTGTGCAAATGCCTAAGGGAATTCCTGTTGGTACACTTGCCATTGGTCCTGCAGGTGCAGCAAATGCGGGATTACTTGCAGCTCAAATTTTAGCTGCATTTGATTCTGCACTTTTAGCGCGTTTGACTCAATTTAGAGAAAATCAAACCAATATGGTATTAGATAATCCAGATCCCCGTATTTCATAAATAATTTGAGGGCGGACAAATGTTCGCCCTGTCTATTTTTAATTTCTTTCCAAAATGGTTTTTTGATATGCAAAAAAGTGCTTTATATCCAACAGTTTATGTTTTAGGCAATGGTCAATTAGGTCGAATGTTACGTTATGCTGGCGCGCCTTTAGATATTGATGTACAACCACTTGCTTTTGATGCGCCTATATTTGATTTGCCGCAGGACAGTATCATCACAGCAGAAATTGAACGTTGGGAAAAAACACCGCTAACAGAAATGTTAGGTCATCATGATAAATTTGTAAATCAAAGTGTATTTGGACGTTTAGCTGATCGTTTATTGCAAAAATCATTACTTGATGAATTGAATTTGCCTACCTCGCCTTGGTGTTTATTGGTACAACCAACACAATGGCAACACGTATTTAATGATATTGGTGAAAAAGTTGTGGTAAAGCGCCGCATGGGAGGGTATGACGGACGCGGACAATGGATAATTACTCATGAAAACCAAGCGATAATTAGCGATGAGTTATATGACGAAACGATCGTTGAGAAATTTATTCCTTTTGATTACGAAATCTCTCTTGTTGGGGCGAGATTTAGAAATGGAGAAACGCGCTTCTACCCTGTTACGCATAATTTACAACAAAATGGCATTTTACGTTATAGCATCGTTGATACACAGTCCCTACAACAATCACAACAGCAGCTTCAAGCAGAAAGTATGTTGAGTAAAATTATGCATAAACTTGATTATATTGGTGTAATGGCGATGGAATGCTTTGTGGTTGGTGATCAACTATTGATTAATGAGCTAGCGCCTCGTGTTCATAACAGCGGACACTGGACGCAATTAGGCTGCACTATAAGTCAATTTGAATTACATTTAAGAGCTTTACTTGATTTACCAACGCCTGAACTTAGCCTGCTAGCGCCAAGTGTCATGGTAAATTTAATTGGGACTGAACATAATCAAGCTTGGTTAAATATACCATTTGCTCAATTGCACTGGTATGGCAAAGAAGTTCGTCTGGGGCGTAAAGTTGGTCATATTAATCTAGCTCATACCGATAAAAATGTATTGCTGATGAGTTTAGAAAAACTTGGTAATGAACTTCCTACAGATTATAATTCTGGTTTAAATTGGATACTCAAAAAACTAAAATAATTAAATTAATAACTTAATTTTTAATATATTTTCTAAAAAATAGAATTAAAAATTGAATCTTTTTAAACTGAGCTTGCTAATGTTGATTTCCTACAGTATAACTAGCTCACTGATCACTAAACACAACATTAAGGATGTAATTATGTTTGAAAATATTAGCGCAGCACCTGCTGATCCTATTTTAGGCTTAGGTGAATCATTTAAAGCCGAAACGCGCGATAATAAAATCAATCTTGGTATTGGTGTTTATAAAGATGCGCACGGCAATACACCAATTATGCGTGCAGTCAAAGAAGCTGAAAAACGCTTATTTGATCTTGAAATGACCAAAAATTATTTAGCTATTGATGGTGTCGCAGAATTCAATGCTCGTACGAAAGAATTGTTATTTGGCACTGATTCAGATGTCGTTAAGCAAGGTCGTGCTAAAACGGTGCAAAGTTTAGGGGGGACTGGCGCATTACGTATTGCGGCAGAGTTTATTAAACGCCAAACGAAATCACAAAACGTTTGGATTAGTACTCCAACTTGGCCAAATCATAACGCCATTTTTAATGCAGTTGGTATGACAATTCGTGAATATCGTTATTATGATGCTGAAAATAAATGTCTTGATTGGGATAATTTAATTGCTGATTTAAATAACGCAGGTGAAGGTGACGTCGTATTATTCCATGGCTGTTGTCATAACCCAACAGGAATTGATCCAACACCAGCACAATGGCAACAACTTGCTGAGATGTCAGCGGAGAAAGGTTGGTTACCATTATTTGACTTTGCTTACCAAGGCTTTGCTAATGGTTTAGAAGAAGATGCTTTTGGTTTACGTACCTTTGCTAAAAATCATAAAGAACTATTAGTCGCCAGTTCTTATTCAAAAAACTTTGGTTTATATAGCGAACGTGTTGGTGCATTTACGCTAGTTGCGGAAAATGAAGCTATTGCTGCAACGGCATTAACACAAGTGAAAACGATTATTCGTACTCTCTACTCTAACCCAGCCTCTCATGGTGCAGCAACAGTGTCTATCGTGTTGAATGATGACAAGTTACGTGCAGAATGGGCTGATGAATTAGCAGAAATGCGCGATCGTATTAAACAAATGCGTAGTCAATTTGTGGAATTATTGAAAGAATTTGGTGCACAACGTGATTTTAGCTTCATTATTGATCAAAATGGTATGTTCTCATTCTGTGGTTTGAATCCAGAACAAATGGATCGTTTAAAAGACGAATTTGCGATTTATGCAGTGCGTTCTGGCCGTATCAATGTGGCGGGAATTACCGAAGATAACATTCGTTATCTCTGTGAAAGTATTGGTAAAGTTCTATAAACATTGCAGACTATAAAATAAAGAACCGCACAATAAAAGTGCGGTTCTTTTTTCAAAATTTTGTTACCAACGTGCTAATGCTTTTTGATCAGAGTCACGACTTTCAATCCAACGCTCCCCTTTATCGGTCTGCTCTTTTTTCCAAAAAGGCGCTCTACTTTTCAGAAAATCCATGATGAACTCATTGGCTTGATACGCATCGCCTCGATGTGCAGAACTGACCCCAACTAATACAATTTCATCGCCAGTATGTAATTGTCCAACACGATGGATCACAGATATGCGTTGAATATCCCAACGAGCTTTAGCCTGTTCTACAATTTCGCTTAACGCTTTTTCAGTCATGGCTGGATAATGTTCAAGATATAAACTGGAAACAGAATCACCTAAATTTAAATCACGCACTTTTCCAACAAAAATAACTGTTGCACCTACCGAGCTTTGCTCAGATAACCAGTGATAAGCCGCATTTTGGTCAAACTCTTGCTCTTGCACTGCTATTTGAATCTCACACATTTAACCTCCCGTGACAGGTGGGAAAAACGCAATTTCATCACCAGATTGAACTTGACTGTCTAATGACATCAAAGTTTGATTAATCGCCACTAATAATTTCTCTTTTTCCAATGCTAATGCCCAACGTTCACCTTTTTCAGATAAATATGCCCGCACTTCTTCTGCTGTAGTAAAGGTTGAAGGTAACTCAATTTCATCAATGCCAATTAGTTCTCTAGTCTGAGCAAAAAACAATATTTTTAACATTCGGTTTTCCCTGTTATTCCGCAATAAAGTGCCCTGATTTACCACCACGTTTTTCTAATAAACGCACCTGTTCAATCACAATATCTTTTTGTACAGCTTTACACATATCATAAATCGTCAACGCTGCAACACTTGCTGCTGTTAATGCTTCCATTTCAACCCCAGTTTTCCCAGTCAGTTTACAAAGACTTTCAATACGAACTTGATGGGTATCCATTAATGGTGTGAGTGTGACTTCGACTTTTGACAGTAATAATGGGTGGCAAAGCGGAATTAACTCCCAAGTCCGCTTTGCTGCTTGAATACCAGCAATACGTGCTGTAGCAAACACATCACCTTTATGATGTTGACCAGACATAATCATAGTCAATGTTTCTTGTGACATCGTCACTAAAGCTTCTGCTCGTGCTTCACGAATCGTTTCTTGTTTGGTCGACACATCTACCATGTTGGCTTCGCCGTGACTATTAATATGTGTAAATGTTGTCATAGTTACCCATCACATGATTATTTGGATGCATATAGAAATCCTTATGAAAATCTGCTCCAGAATGGAGGCAAAGAAGTACAAACCACACAGATAAAATTGGAGCTATTCTAACATACAAAAGGATATCAAAAAACTCATTCAAACACTCAATTGCTATTTCTATACTTTTGCCTATAACTAAAAATTTCGAATTCTTTTGAATTATTTCGATATTTTGTGATCAATATCTCAAATTTAAACTTTTGTTCTTTTTCAAAAAGAAAAGTAGCATTATTGTTATTTCGAAATATTTCGAAAGGTGATCATATAGGAGAAAACAATGGTAAATATGAAACAGCAAAGACTTAGTAAGCTATATGGGACAGAAAGAATATTCCGTGCACTAGCAATTGATCAACGTGGTGCACTAAAAAAGATGTTGGGTAAACATGCCACAAATGAGCAATTACAAGCTTTCAAAGGGCTAGTTTCAAAAAACCTAACTGCTTATGCCTCAGCAATTCTACTAGACCCTGAATATGGATGGCAAGCTGCGGATTTAAAAGACTCAAATTGTGGCCTAATCATGGCCTATGAGAAAACTGGATATGATAAAAATAAAGTTGGGCGTTTACCTGATTTAATTGATGATGTATCAGTGAAAAGCCTCAAAGACAAAGGTGCAGATGCTGTTAAATTGCTTTTATATTTTGATGTTGATGAAAGTAATGAAATCAATAATATCAAAAAGACTTTTGTAGAACGGGTTGGTTCAGAATGTGTTGCTGAGGAAATTCCTTTCTTTCTAGAAATTCTGACTTATGATACTAATGTTTCGGATAAAAAAGAATTTTCGAAATTGAAACCTAGAAAAGTCAATGAAGCAATGAAAATATTTTCTGCTCCCCGTTTCAATGTTGATGTATTAAAAGTAGAAGTCCCAGTTGACATGAATTTTGTTCAAGGATTTGGGGAAGAATATGTGTATAGCCAGCTTGAAGCAAAAGAATATTTTCAACAACAAAGTAAAGCAACTCACCTACCATTTATTTTTTTAAGTGCTGGCGTTTCGCCAAAACTATTCCAAGAAACATTAGAGTTTGCTAAACAAGCTAATTCAACTTTTAATGGCGTCTTATGTGGACGAGCGACTTGGGCAGGTGCGGCTGATATATTTAAACAAACAGGTTCAGCTGATGCAGAAAAATGGTTGCAACAAGAGGGCGTTAAAAATATTAATGAGCTAAATCAAGTATTAAGTCAAACAGCAAGCGCAGTAAAAGTATAGAGGGAATAAAAATGGAAAAATTGTTGAAAAGACATAAAGCCAATGAATTAGTTGGTATCACATCTATTTGTTCTGCTCATCCTTTAGTAATTGAGGCCGCTTTACATTTTGATTTAAATACGCAAAATGATGTTCTCATTGAAGCAACATCCAACCAAGTTAATCAATTTGGTGGCTATACAGGCATGCGCCCAATTGATTTCAAAAATTTTGTATACAGTATTGCTGAAAAAATAGGTTTTCCTAAACAGCGCATTATCTTAGGCGGAGATCATTTGGGTCCAAATTGTTGGCAAAATGAACCCGCAGCAGTTGCAATGGAAAAAGCAAAAGAGTTAGTTGTTGAATATGCTAAAGCTGGTTTTAGCAAAATCCATTTAGATGCTTCAATGTCCTGTTTTGATGACCCGACTCCTCTTACAGCAGAGGCTATCGCAGAACGAGCGGCTGAATTATGTTTAGCCATTGAAACTTCACTTCCTCAACAGCAATATACTAACATCACTTATATTATTGGCACAGAAGTGCCAGTTCCAGGAGGAGAATCTCATACAATTTCAACTGTTGAAGTTACGACTGTGGAAAGTGCAAAAGAGACTATTGAAACGCATCGTATAGCCTTTGAAAAACGCGGATTACAAGATGCTTTTAAGCGCATTATTGGTTTAGTCGTTCAACCTGGAGTGGAGTTTGATCATTCTAATGTCATTTTATACCGACCAGAGTTTGCGAAAGAACTATCAAATTTTATTGAACAAACTCCTTATATTTTCGAAGCCCATTCTACAGATTATCAAACGCCAGCGGTTTATCGAAATTTAGTCAAAGATCATTTCGCTATCTTAAAAGTAGGGCCAGCTCTTACTTTTGCTTTACGTGAAGCATTATTTGCTTTAGCTAAAATTGAAGATAGATTAATTTCACCAGAGAAGAAAAGTTATCTACTTGATATTGTTGATCAAGTTATGCAGGATAACCCCAAGTATTGGAGTAAATACTATTCTGAACAACATTCAAAAGCCATGATTGATCTCTATTTTAGTTTATCAGATCGAATTCGTTATTATTGGCCAAATGAACGTATTAATTCAGCAGTTGAAAAACTCATTGATAATTTATTAAAAGAGAAAATTCCTTTAGGTTTATTAAGTCAATATTTACCTGAACAATATCGTAAGGTCGTACAGCAAAAAATTGAAGCAACCCCTACCGCACTTATTTTAGACAAAATTCAACAAGTCCTAACAGATTATGCTTATGGTTGTTATGGAGGCGTAGAATGACCACTAAACTAT
The DNA here is from genome assembly GCF_042681465.1 of Pasteurella oralis. NCBI lineage: Bacteria > Pseudomonadati > Pseudomonadota > Gammaproteobacteria > Pasteurellales > Pasteurellaceae > Pasteurella > Pasteurella oralis. The sequence continues at coordinate 147,018 of NZ_JBHUFP010000005.1, read as the reverse complement.
TCATTAATACGAATATTGAATTTATGGGTACCGATGATGCTCTTAATCACCTTGCAGATACTTTTATTGCCCAAGGAATAGTGAAAGAAAGTTACCGTAAAGCAATCTTTGAACGCGAATTAGAATTTCCAACAGGTATTGCATTAGAACAACATGCTGTTGCAATTCCCCATTGTGATGCAGAACACGCACTACAACCAGCAATCTATTTTATTCGTCCAGTAAAAACGGTGAAATTTAACCGTCCTGATGAAGATGGTACTGTTGATGCTGAATTAATTATTGCATTGGTTGTAACTGATCCTAGAGAACAACTTACATTACTACGTAATTTATTTGGCAAATTACAACATGCTGAATTTATTGAAACGCTTATTAAATCTTCGAAGCAAGATTTATTAAGCATTATTAAAGAAAACTTTTTGCTTTAATTAGGAGATGAACATGAAAAAGAAAGTCATTGTTGCTTGTGGTGGTGCTGTTGCAACTTCAACTTTAGCTGCTGAAGAAATTAAAGAGCTATGTGCAGAAAATGATATTGAACTGGAACTTGTTCAATGCCGCATTAACGAAATTGCCAGTTATATTGATGGCGTAGATTTAATTTGTACGACTTCTAAAGTCACCCAAGATTTTGGTGATATTCCATTAGTTCATGGCATGCCATTTGTTTCCGGTGTAGGTATTGATGAATTAAAAGAAAAAATCACCAATATTTTAAAAGACTAATTTTCACTTAGTAGTATAACAACTCATAAGGAGTAAGCTATGTTTACTGAAGTTATGCAATATATTTTAGATCTTGGTCCTGCTGTTATGCTACCAGTATTGATTATATTATTTTCATTAATTTTAGGGATGAAATTTGGAGAGTCTTTCAAAGCTGGTTTGCAAATCGGTATTGGTTTTGTTGGAATTGGGTTAGTCATTGGTTTAATGTTAGATAGCATTGGTCCTGCTGCTAAAGCAATGGCACATACTTTTGATATTAAACTTAATGTTATTGATCTTGGTTGGCCTGGTGCCTCACCTATCACATGGGCATCACAAATTGCGTTGATCGCAATTCCAATTGCTATTGTTACGAATATCATCATGCTTGTATTAAAAATGACCCGTGTCGTTAATGTGGATATTTGGAATATTTGGCATATGACATTCACTGGGGCATTGGTACATATTGCAACAGGATCATATTGGTTAGGTATTTTAGGTGTGATTATTCATGCCGCATTTGCTTATAAACTAGGTGATTGGTTTAGCCGTGATACAAGAAATTACTTTGAATTAGAAGGAATTGCTATTCCACATGGTACTTCTGCTTATTTAGGACCAATCGCAGTATTAGTGGATACTATAATTGAAAAAATCCCAGGTTTAAACAAAATTCATTTCTCCGCAGATGATTTACAAAAACGTTTTGGAACATTAGGTGAACCAGTTACCGTAGGCTTTATTATGGGGATTGTTATTGGTGTATTAGCAGGCTATTCTGTTAAAGATACATTACAACTTGCCATTAAAACTGCCGCTATCATGTTACTAATGCCACGAGTAATTAAGCCGATTATGGATGGTTTAACACCAATTGCTAGACACTCTCGTAAGAAATTACAAGCTAAATTTGGCGGTGAAGAATTCCTAATTGGTTTAGATCCTGCATTACTACTTGGTCATACATCAGTTGTATCTGCAAGCCTTATCTTTATTCCACTGACTATTTTAATTGCTGTACTGTTACCAACAAACCAAGTTTTACCATTCGGTGATTTGGCTACTATCGGTTTCTTCGTTGCAATGGCAGTTGCAGTACACCAAGGAAATCTATTTAGAACACTTATTTCAGGTACCATAATCATGTCAATCACTTTATGGATCGCCACGCAAACTATTGCGCTCAATACACAATTAGCTGCAAATGCGGGTACATTAAAAGCAGGCGAACAAGTAGCCTCTATGGACCAAGGTGGCTCACCAGTAACCTATTTATTAATCCAATTATTAACTTGGGAAAATATTGCTGGTTTAGTTGTTATCGGAATCATTTATTCTCTTGGTGTCTTCTTGACATGGCGCAGAGCAAAAGCTGGTGAACAAGCAGACCGAGCAGCACAAAGTGCGGTTGAAAAATAAGGAGTTTTATGATGAAAGCCGCTGTTGTACAAGAAAATCGCAAATTGATTCTTGCTGATATTGATAAACCAAGCATAACTCATCCTGATGATGTCTTAGTTAAAGTTAAATATTCTGGAGTATGTGGCTCAGATATTCCACGTGTATTTCATCATGGCACTCATTTTTATCCTATTGTATTAGGTCATGAATTTTGTGGAATAGTAGAAGATTTTGGTGAAAACGTGACGGAAATAAATAAAGGAGACTATGTAGTCTGCGCTCCTCTGCTTCCGTGCTTCCATTGCCCTGAATGTGAAAAAGGATTCTACTCGCTTTGTAAAAATTACAGTTTTATCGGTTCGCGCTGTAATGGTGCAAATGCCGAATACGTTAAAATGAACAAAGCTAACGCAGTAAAAGTTTCGCCTGATTCGGTTGCATTACATAATACCTTTATCGAACCAATCACTGTAGGGCTTCATGCAATCCACCTTGCAGAAGGCTGTGAAAATAAAAATGTTATTATCATCGGAGCAGGAACAATCGGGTTATTAGCTGCACAAGCTGCAAAAGCTTTAGGCGCTAAAACAGTATCTATTATTGATATTAATCCAGATAAACTCAATTTGGCTAAGGAATTAGGTGTTGATTTTGTGTTTAATTCAGCAGAATTAGATGCTGAACAGATTTATCAACAATTCGAGCCATATCGTTTTGATCAACTGCTTCTTGAAACAGCAGGAGTTCCACAAACTGTTGAATTAGCTATTCAAATTTCGGGGCCTAAGGCACAGGTTGCGCTCATTGGCACATTGCACAATGATTTAAACCTAAATCAAAAAGTATTTGGGCTTATTTTGCGTAGAGAACTTTGTATTTTAGGTTCTTGGATGAATTACTCTAAGCCATGGCCTGGTGAAGAGTGGAATCAAGCCGTTAACTTAGTGCAACAAGGAAAAATTCAATTTGAACCACTTATTGCCTCAATAAACCATTTAGAAGATTTCATTGAAGAAGTAAAGCGTTTAGATGGTAACGCAATGAATGGAAAAATTATGTTGAAATTCGATTAAAAGAGAAGATAATAAAAAGCGTGTGAAACTTTCATACGCTTTTATTTATTATAAGGAATAATTATGAACACTTTTGAAAGGAGAAAAGAAATACTTGAACTATTACATGAACAAGGTAGTGTTGTAGTTACTGATTTAGCAAAACGTTTTAATATTTCAGAAGTATCCATTCGAGCCGATTTACGTATTTTAGAAGAACAAAAACGTTTAGTTCGTTTCCATGGTGGCGCAGGTCTACTACAATTCCATACAGAGCAAGTATTCTCAGAACAAGAAGAAACTAAACTAGATGATCGTTATTCTCTTTCGTCTGATCCAAAATCCCATATTGCAAAGCTCGCAGTAAGCCTCATCAAGGAAGGAGATACTATCATTCTTGATAGTGGCAGTACGACAATGATGATTGCGATAGAATTACTTAGAATCAAGAATATTACTGTTATTACAAATAATCTTCCTGCCGCCGCACTACTTTCTGATTCACCAGAAATAACGTTGGTCGTTTGTGGAGGCTATGTAAGACACAAAACAAGATCCATGCACGGTAGTATTGCTGAAAATACGTTAAAAGGAATTCGAGCAGATATTATGTTTGTTGGTGCTGATGGTGTTGACCCTCATATTGGATTAACAACGTTTAATGAAGGCTATGGAATCAGTGCTATCATGGCAAATATTTCGACAAAAGTCGTTTGTGTGGTCGATTCTACAAAATTTAATCGTAGTGGTTTTAATCTTGTTTTACCAATTAATAAAGTGGATTTATTAATTACTGATGATCAAATCTCTGAAGAAACTCAGCGGGAATTAGAGAAGCAAAATATTATAGTAAATGTTGCTTGATTTTATTCTTGATGGATAAAGTGCGGTTAATTTTTCGCACTTTTTTATTTTGGCACGTAAATAGTATAGAAGAACAAAAAGTGCGGTCAAAATTTAGAAAATTTTGAAATTAGCCACCAATACTGGCTAAATTAGCACGGACTCCGCTATCACCACTGTGTAAGAAATGATGCTCACGTTTGCCTTGTAATGCAGAATAAAGCCGCGCTTGTAACTGGCTCTGTTGTTCGTCAGATTGTAATAAATCTCGCAAGTCTACCCCTTCTTCACCAAATAAGCAAAGATGGAGTTTACCTTTAGCAGAAACTCTAAGTCGGTTACAGCTTGCACAGAAGTGCTTTTCGTAAGGCATGATTAAACCAATTTCACCTCGATAATCCGGATGTTTAAATACTTTTGCAGGACCGTCAAGTATACCTTTTGTTTGTAACACCCAACCTGTTTGCAATAATTTATCTGCTAAAACCTGTCCAGATAAATGATATTGATGGAAAAAGCGATCCATTTCGCCAGTTTGCATTAACTCAATAAAACGCATTTGAATTGGTTTATCTTTAATCCATGCCAAAAATTGTGTAAATTCTGTGTCATTAAGCTGCTTCATTAACACTGAATTGACTTTAATTTTTGCATAACCCACATCAAAAGCTCGCTCAATCCCACGAATCACATCATCAAACTTGTTCACACCAGTAATACGATGAAACATACGTGGATCAAGGCTATCAACACTGACATTAATTGAAGTCACACCTACATCACGCCATTTTTCAACGTCTTTTGCCATGCGAAATCCATTGGTCGTTAATGCAATTTGTTTGATACTTTCTATTCGCGCAATAGTTTCAACAATAGGGAGAAAATCTTTACGTAACGTCGGTTCACCACCAGTAATACGTACTTTTTCCGTTCCCATTGCAGCAAAACTGTTAACGACACGACGAATCTCATCAAGAGTTAAAAAACTTGGTTTATTCGGCTCTGGTTGGTAGCCATTTGGTAAGCAATAATTACAACGAAAATTACACATATCAGTAATTGATAAGCGTAAATAGTAGTATTGTCGCTGAAAGGCATCGACTAAACGATCATGCCCGATGTGTTTAATTGGAATAGATTGCATTTCACACCTTTCTAAAACATGAGAGGATAAACCGTTTCCAGCGTATCCCTGAATAGTATAATTTTTTATACTATTGGCATTACCACCATATTTTTTTATTAAAACGTAGGTTAAGTAAGCTCGGAGTTATGCGATAATTAAGTCATTAAATTTTTAATTTGTATTGTAAGAGATATATTCAAGCGATTGCAAACAAATAATATGATCTAACGCATAAAATAAGAAAATTCTTTAAAATCAATTATATAAATAAATACATAGCGTTATTTTTCCTACCCCATTCTGTGTACAAAAAGAACTTTACTAGGAAATAAATGTCTTTATTACAAAAATAATTCAAGGAAAACACTATGCCAGAATTTACTCGCTATACTCAATATGAAAATTTAGACCACGTTAAACATATTGTTGCTATTGGCGGTGGCCATGGTTTAGGACGTTTAATGTCAGCACTCAGTTTTATGAAGGAGCGCTTAACTGGTATTGTGACAACAACTGATAATGGCGGCTCAACAGGTCGTATTCGTTTAAATCATGGCGGTATTGCTTGGGGAGATTTGCGTAATTGCTTAAATCAAATTATTACAGAGCCAAGTACTGCTTCTGCACTATTTGAATATCGTTTTTCTGGTAGCGGCGAGCTTGCAGGTCACAATTTAGGCAACTTAATGCTTAAAGCACTCGAAAATATGCATATTCGCCCAATTGAGGCAGTTAATTTAGTACGCGATTTATTGCATGTCAAATCACATATTATCCCGATGTCAGAAAGCTCAGTTCACCTTGCAGCTATATTACAATCAGGTGCTAGTATTGTTGGAGAAGTGAGTATAGATAACCTAACAGAATTGCCTAAATCGATTTTCCTTGTACCATTAGTTCCAGCCACCCCTGAAGCAATTGCAGCTCTAAAACAAGCAGAAGTTATATTATTTGGACCGGGTAGCTTTTTAACAAGTATTTTACCACCTATTCTTTTGCCTGAAGTGATTGACACCTTACAACAAAGTCGTGCTAAAAAGATTTTCATTGATAATTTGGGCATAGAACACAGCCCTGCTGCAAACCTCACTCTTTCTGATCGCATACAATGGATTCATCATACAGTAGGTCAAGCAATTATTGATGGCGTAATTGTATCAACAAGTGCGGTCGATTTTTGCGAAAATTTGAACATCAAGGTTATGGCTCGTCCATTACATGCTAATGATATCTGTTATCGACATGATCGCACCTTATTATCAAAAGCCATTGATGATTTGATTGGTGAATTATCTGTTTAAGACTACCCTAAATCACTATACCCATTTGTGTAATAATTAAGGAACCGTAATGTTGCTTAAATACGTCTTGCTTGCCAGTACTTCTTCGACCAATAGGGGCTATTTAATGAAGAATAAATTACGCCACCTTTGGTTGAAGCGTGTAAAAATAAATCATCTTTAACATAAATACCAACATGATAGCCATTGGGTCCTCGACCTGTTTTGAAAAAAACCAAGTCGCCTGTTTGAATATCACTCTTAGCAATTAATTTACCATATTTAGCTTGTTGTGATGTCATACGTGGTAACGCAATATTAAAACGATCTAGAAATGTCTTTTGTACAAAGCCAGAACAATCAATTCCCTTTCGACTTTGTCCACCCAAACGGTAAGGAGTGCCAGCCCATTCCCTCTGCTGTTCACTCAACAATGCAATGACCATAATAGGATCATTTAACTGACCTTTATAACGAATATTATCAGTGGTTTTATTTGAACTACTACAAGCTGACAATACACACACAAAAGTGAGCAATATCAATGAGGTTAAGCAATTTTTCATTTCATGTCCTAATAAAAACCAAAGCTATCCGAGGTTTCCCATGGATAGCTTAGGATATCATTTAATTGAGAAAATTTTAGCTTTTAGGCTTCGTCTTTTCTACTCTAGCCCGTAGTTTCTGACCAGGTTTGAAAGCTACAACTCGGCGAGCAGAAACGGGTACACTTTCGCCTGTTTTGGGATTTCTACCTGGACGAGAAGCTTTATCACGTAGTTCAAAATTACCAAAACCAGAGAGCTTCACATCTTCGCCAGCCTCTAAAGCAATGCGAATTTCTTCAAAAAAATGTTCAACTAATTCTTTTGCATCGCGTTTATTTAAGTTAAATTTCTCAATTAAGTTGTCTGCGAGTTCTACTTTGGTCAGTGTCATAATTTAATCTCTCAAATAAGCATTAAAACGTTGTTTTAACTCAGATAATACAACAGAAACCACCGCGTTGATATCATCTTCCTCAAGGGTCTTTTCATTGTCTTGGATAATCAAGCTAATCGCTAAACTTTTATGTCCTTCAGCAACACCACTACCTTGGTAAACATCAAATAAATTTACTTGTGTTAATTTTTCACCAGCAACAGTTCGACAAGCATCTAGAATATCACTTGCCGCAATATCATCGGCAACAACAACCGCTAAATCACGTCGGTTAGCAGGGAAACGAGAAATTTCTTTTGCCTGAACAACATGACGAGTGGCAATTGCGCTCCAAAGAATTTCAAACGCCACTACTTTACCATTCAAACCGAGCTGTTTTGCTACATTTGGATGAAGAGTACCAATAAAACCAATCTCTTCACCATTCAACATAATCGCAGCTGATTGACCAGGATGTAATGCTGGATATGATTTTGCTATAAATTTAACCAAATTACTAGTGCCAGTAAGCGATAAAATGCTCTCTAAGTCCCCCTTGAGATCAAAGAAATCGACATTTTCTGATTTTCCAGTCCAATGCTCTACCTTTTTTGCTCCCGTAATTACTGCAGATAATACAAATTCTTGGCGAATACCGAATTCAGCTTTACTATCTGGCATAAAACGTAAACCCGTTTCAAATAAACGTACACGAGTTTGCTGACGATTTTGGTTATATTGTACCGCCCCTAATAAGCCACTTAATAAGGACAAGCGCATTGCTGACATTTCCACTGAAATTGGATTTGGTAATACAAACGCGTCTTGCTGAGGGTGTAACAAGCCTTGTATCTTTGGATCAACGAAACTATAAGTAATCGCTTCTTGATAATCTGCGTCAACCAGTGCGGTTTTAATTCGAGTTAAATCTAAATCAGCTTCTTTATGTTCGCGCATACGTAAATGAGCTAATGGCGCATTATTTGGAATACTGTTATAGCCATAGATACGTGCTACTTCTTCAATTAAATCTTCTTCAATTTCAATATCAAAACGCCAACTTGCAGAAGTAACAGTCCAAACATCATTGGCATAACTGACCTGTAAGCCTAAACGTTCAAAAATGTCTGTAACAATTTCAGTTTCAATATAATGCCCTAATAAAGAATCTAATTTTTCACGATGTAATTTCACTTGATTCAGTTTTGGCAGATATGCAGGATTTGTTACTTCACAAATTTCACCAGCCTCACCACCACAAATTTCTATTAGAAGCGCAGTTGCTCTCTCCATTGCTTTACGCGGTAATTCAAAATCAACACCTCGCTCAAAACGATGAGAAGAATCAGTATGTAATCCATATTGCCTTGCACGACCAGCAATTGCCAATGGCGCAAAGAAAGCCGCTTCTAAAATTATATCTTTTGTTTCACTATTAACACCACTTACTGCACCACCAAAAATACCTGCCATTGCTAATGGACCATTTTGATCTGCAATTAATAACGTATTATCTTTTAATTTTGCAGTTGAGCCATCTAACAATACTAATTCTTCACCTACTTTTGCCATACGTACTTGTACTGGTTGTGCGACTTTAGTTGCATCAAATGCGTGCATTGGCTGTCCAAGTTCTAACAAAATATAGTTAGTAATATCAACCACAGGATCAATTGAACGAATACCACAACGACGTAATTTTTCCTGCATCCATATTGGTGATTGGGCTTTCACATTGATATTTTTCACTGCACGTAATAAATAACGAGGACAGGCTTCTGGTGCTGAAACCTCAATTGCCACTTTATCCATAATAGTCGGTTGGATTGGTGTAAAGTGCGGTACATTTAGTGCAAGTTTATTGATGACTCCTACTTCACGGGCAATACCTACCATGCTTAAACAATCTGCACGGTTTGGCGTTAAGCTAATTTCAATACTGTTATCATCTAGTTGTAAGTATTCCCGTAAATTTATACCAATTGGCGCATCTTGTGGTAATTCAATGATGCCACTTGCATCAACATCAATGCCTAATTCACTAAATGAACACAACATCCCTTCAGAAGGTTGACCACGTAATTTGGTTTTCTTTATTTTGAAATCACCTGGCAGTATTGCACCATCAGTAGCACAAGCCACTTTTAACCCCTGACGACAATTTGGTGCACCACAAACAATATCTAATAAACGCTCCCCACCCACATTCACTTTCGTTACACGTAATTTATCGGCATCAGGGTGTTGGCTACATTCCACAACTTCACCGACTACAACACCAGTAAAATCACCTGCTACCTTTTCCACGCCATCGACTTCTAAACCAAGCATCGTGATTTGATCACATAACTGTTCGGTGCTAATTGCTGGATTAACCCACTCACGCACCCATAATTCACTGAATTTCATGCTATTAACCTTTTTTATTTTTTATAAGCGCTTTATTGATTAAGCCCTAAAAATTGCTGTTAATTCTAATTGGCAAACGGATGAGTCTGCCCTGCGGTTTCATCTAACTAGTTTATTTAAATTGCTTCAAGAAACGTAAGTCGTTTTCAAAGAATGAACGTAAATCTGTGACATTGTAACGAAGCATGGTTAAACGCTCCACTCCCATGCCTACCGCAAAACCAGAATATTCATTTGGATCAATACCTACATTACGTAGTACATTTGGATGAACCATGCCGCAGCCTAAGACTTCTAACCATTTACCATTTTTTCCCATCACATCCACTTCCGCAGAAGGTTCTGTAAATGGAAAATATGATGGGCGGAAGCGAACTTGTAAATCTTCTTCAAAAAATGCGCGTAAGAAATCATGTAATAAGCCTTTTAACTCTGTAAAGTTAGCTTTTTTATCAACATAAAGTAATTCAATCTGGTGAAACATTGGCGTATGGGTTTGATCATAGTCGTTACGATAAACACGTCCTGGCGCCATAATACGAATTGGCGGTTGCATTTTTTCCATGGTACGAATTTGTACTCCAGAAGTTTGGGTACGTAACAATAATTCAGGGTTAAACCAGAAAGTATCATGATCAGCACGAGCTGGGTGGTGTTTAGGAATATTTAATGCATCGAAATTGTAATAGTCACTTTCAATTTCAGGTCCGCTTTCGACAGAAAAGCCCAACTCAGAAAAGAATTTTGTCACACGATCGATTGTAATAGTGACAGGGTGTAGTCCACCTGTTTCGACTTTACGCCCTGGCAAGCTTACATCAATTTTTTCTTTTATTAACTGGGCATTTAGCTCTGCGGCTTCAAGCTGTGCTTTTTTTTCATTAAGTGCATTTTGTGCAACTTGCTTGGCGTCATTAATTTTTTGCCCTACCGCTGGACGTTCTTCTGGTGAAATATCTCTCAGCCCTTGCATTAAGGCAGTAAATGGTCCTTTTTTACCAAAATATTCAACACGAATAGCATCTAATACTTTGCCATCTTCCGCACGAGCAATCGCATCCAATGCTTGCGCGGTAATTTGTTCTAGGTTTTGCATACCTGTCCTCTAAAAATTCAATTATGCGGTGAAAAATACTATTAATGATAATATTAACTGATTAAAAAATCACGCATTTATTGGTGTTTTTTGTGTTTTAAGCAATATCTTTTTTGATAATTTTTTATGTATTAAATAAAAAACCATAAGATTTTAAATAAAACGCTTGATTAGCAAAGATAACATGATGAATGAGAAGGCAGTATAAGAGAGACGAAATGTGACTCAATGCAACTGTTCTTAATCGTATTGCATATTTATAAACAGCATTTTTTCCATTTTATTATTTTACTTCTGAACGTCGTAAAAGGGGCTACTGTATTGATATGAATAAATTGATATACTGCCCATGTAGCTGTTTTTGTAGCTTGAATGGTCCATTTTCTTTGATGAGGTAAAAAAAGTGCAGTATCAGCCATTGTGTCAATCATCAAGTACAATTCTTGAATATTGTTAGCTAACATCAATTTCAATTCTGCTAACGATAAATACGCATATTGTCTATTAAACCATTGATAAAGTTCACCAAGTTGATTCCATTTAAAATCATCAGATGGAGTCTTGACATCTAACCCTTCTCGTTCATTGCTCTCCCACTTTAATAATAACGTCGTCCATCCCACTTGATATGCTAAATTCTGTGCAGGCGTTCTATCAACATTTTCACATGCTTTATCTTTTAAATTTTCGGGAATTCCCTCAAACGCTAAAATGTATTTTTCATAAGTTTTTTGGATTTCATTTTTTAGCTCTGTTTTATTAGCATAATGGCGCATAATAAACCCCTATATCATTTGATTTCAAAACATGAGTTATTTAATATTCAATTCTGTGATTAATTGAATCAAATTAATTCTCTGAAACATCTGACCATAAATAGGTAAACATTGGATGTCAATATGTTGCCCTTGATAACAAAATTGTAAGCGATAAGCATGCAAGTAAGTGCGGTCAATTTCTGGTGAATTTTTACCATAGAGTTGATCACCTAAAATCGGACTACCTAAACTTTTCATTGCAACACGTAATTGATGAGTTTTGCCTGTTTTAGGTTGTAAAATAAATAAACGTAAATTTGGCTCACAACTGATTGAATGAAATCGAGTAATCGCAGGATTTTCTTTAGTAGAACACAATTTCCACGCACCACGACGCGCTTTTTGCATATCTCCTATGATCAATCCTTGTTTTTTCTTTGGCTTGTCCACGGATAAAGCTAAATACGTTTTCTGAATACTCTGTTGAGCAAATAATTGTGATAATGTTTGTGCTGCTTGAGCATTTAGTGCCAAAATTAATAATCCTGAAGTGACCTTGTCTAAACGATGTACTAACCAAACTTGAGGTACATTTAACTGATGGGCAATAAGAGTAGTCAGACCTATTTCTGCTTGATCTTTATGCACACTTATACCACAAGGTTTATCAATAACCACAAAATCAGCATGTTGATAAATAATCGTAATAGACGGCATAATTTCTCTCACAAGTGAAAATCATAAAATTATAGCATAAGCAAATATTTTATGGAGCGAATCTCATTTTTAGCTATAATTTCTTGTTAGCAAAGAGGAATATTGATGAAAACACTCCGATTTTATTTAGTCCGACATGGCAAAACATTATGGAACGAGCAAGGTTTATTTCAAGGTAGTGGCAATTCGCCTTTAACTGATAGTGGTATTCAAGGCGCAAAATTAACTGGAGAGGCATTATTTGATACACCTTTTATTGCTGCATATTCCAGCACTTTACAACGCACTATTGATACGGCAACTTATATCCTAGCCAATCGAAACGTGCCACTTTTTCAGCATCAAGGCTTAAATGAACAATCTTTTGGTCTATGGGAAGGGCAATCTATTACACAATTAAAAGATTGTACAGAATATCACCAAATGCGTGAAGACCCAGCTAATTACAAAGCACAAACTAATGGCGGTGAAACATATCAACAACTCGCTATTCGGGCATTTAATGCGATACGGGACATTATTAAAGTGCATTCTAAAGGAAACATTTTGATTGTATCCCATGGACATACGCTACGCATATTATTAGGCTTGTTTAATGGTGCTACTTGGCAAAACCATCGCGAAGCTGGTAAAAGCCCAGCATTATTGAATACATCAATTAGTATTGTGAGTTATCAGCAGTATAGTGATGAACAAGGAAGATTTGTGATTGAAAGCCACAATGATGTAACACATTTAAATAAATAAAACACCCTTAAAATATCAAGGGTGTTATTTAAAGTAATAAGAGATTTTACAGCAATTGTAAAAACTCACCGACAGTATAGAACGAACCGAATACCAGTACAGTATCTTTCTGGCTCGCCTGCTGTAATGCGTGTGTTACACCATGCTCAACTGAAGGCTGACTCTCTGCTGACAATGCCATTGCTTGGGCTTGTGCGATTTGTTGCAACGTCACAAAAAGTTCTTCGCCACGTTGACCACGGTAACCTGTTAAAGTGACACAATACCAATGATCAATAAGAGTTAACAACGGGTTAAATATACCTTGTGTATCTTTATCTTTTAATATACCACACACCGCAAAAATCTTACCGCAGCCTTGTTGTTTAAGTGTAGTCAATTTTTCTGCCAAATAATTAGCTGCATGTGGATTATGCCCTACATCAATAATCACTCGTGGTAATACTTCTACAGCTTTATTAATGTGTTTCGCCAGTTGTTGCAAATCAATATGTTTGACTGTTTGGAAACGTCCAGTTAATTCTACATCTTGTAAAGATTGACGAATTACGGCTTCTGAAATTGTAAAAGGTAATTGTTCAATTGTCGCTAATGCTGTCGCAGCATTAGCTAATGGAATTTGACAAATGGGCAAATTTTCAAACTGCATTTTTTGTCCAGTCCAATTCCAACAGTGAGAATCTGCAGTAAAAAACCAGTCAATATCGCGACAAGAAGTCTGACACGCCAGTGAGTTAGCATGATTCAACACTTTTTGGGGAATGTTAGATTCACCAATAATAGCAGCTTTGTTAGCACGAAAAATACCTGCTTTCTCAAAACCAATTTGCTCTCGATCTGAACCTAAGAAATCTACATGATCAATATCAATACTAGTAATCACAGCGATATGACTATCAACCATATTAGTGGCATCTAAGCGCCCGCCTAACCCCACTTCTAAAATGACAATATCTAATTTTGCTTGTTTAAATAAATGCAATGCAGATAACGTACTAAATTCAAAATAAGTTAAAGACTGCGTCTTATTTTGCTCAATAAACGCAAAGGATTGAGTATGTATATTATCGGCTAATTCTTGATTTTGAATACGCACTCGTTCATTGTAACGAATTAAATGCGGTGAAGAATACACGCCTACTTTATAGCCTGCATTCATTAACATCATTTCAAGTAAACGACAAGTTGTCCCTTTACCATTAGTACCACCGACTGTAATCACAAAAGGGGCAGGTGTTAACAAATTTAAATGCGCTGCAACAGACTTAACGCGTTCAAGTCCCAAATCAATTGCTTTAAAATGGCTATTTTCTAAATAATAAAGCCACTCCGCTAGAGGCGAAGTGGCTGTTAATGATGAAATTGGATTATTCATTATCAGTTTTACTTTCTTCGATTTCTTCAATCAATTCAGGTTCAACAAAAGGTGATGGCTTATTCATCAATTTACTTAATAAACTCGCTAAGGTTTGGCGCATTTCACCACGCTTAACGATCATATCAATCGCCCCTTTTTCTAATAAAAATTCACTACGCTGGAATCCTTCAGGCAATTTTTCGCGTACAGTTTGCTCAATAACACGAGGGCCTGCAAAACCAATTAATGCTTTTGGCTCGGCAATATTAACATCACCAAGCATAGCAAAACTGGCAGATACACCACCTAAAGTTGGATCGGTTAACACTGAAATAAAAGGGACTCCCTGTTCACGCATTTGAGCTAATACTGCACTGGTTTTTGCCATTTGCATTAATGAAAACAAAGCTTCTTGCATACGTGCGCCACCACTAGCAGAAAAACACACAAACGGACAATTTTGCTCAATAGCTTTTTCTGCTGCTTGTACAAATTTAGCACCAACGACAGACCCCATGGAGCCGCCCATAAAACTAAAATTTGATGCAGCAGCTACTACAGGCATACCGTATAATGTCCCCTGCATTACAATTAATGCATCTTTTTCACCCGTTTCTTTTTGTGCGGCAGAAAGACGATCTTTATATTTCTTTAAATCTTTAAACTTAAGAATGTCTTTTGGTTCTAAATCTGCTGCGAATTCTTGTACACTATCTTTATCCAACAAAGCCAAAAGACGTTCTCTTGCATCAATCCGCATATGATGACCACATTTTGGACACACTTCTAAATGACGTTTTAACTCATCACGATATAAAACTTGTTCACAAGCACTACATTTTGTCCAAACACCTTCTGGTACATTGGACTTACGAGAACCTGTTGAAGAAGTATTTTTGCTAAAAATTCGATCAATCCAGCTCATTTTAACCCTTTTTATTTAACGAGAAAATTCGACGTATTACACCACAATTTAAGCTAAGATTCCAGAAATAAAGGTCTGATCTGGCTACCATAATTCATTTTCTAAAAACAGCGGACCTAATGTATTTTGTGGTAAATTAAACTGCTCAGGATAACTTACATTAACCAAGTAAAGTCCTTCTGATTTTGCTGTAGGTGCGGCTAAAGTACGATCTTTTTGTGCTAATAACCAACTTATCCACTCTACGGGCTGATGACCAGCACCGACTTCTATTAGACTCCCCACAATATTACGCACCATATGATGGACAAAGGCATTAGCTTGAATATCCACAATAATATAATGCCCTCGACGAATCACCTGTAAATGCTGTACATGACGAAATGGTGTATGAGATTGGCATTGTGCTGCTCGGAAAGAGGAAAAGTCATTCTCACCCAATAACGCTTGACCAGCTTCATGCATAAGTTGATGATCAAGTGCTAAATGACAATGTGCTACACCTTCAGACAAAATTGCTGAACGTAATTTATGGCAATATAAAATATAGCGATAACGGCGAGCTGTCGCGCTAAAACGTGCATGAAAGCTATTATCAACAACTTTTGCCCAACTCACTGAAATATCATCAGGCAAATTCGCATTAACACCAAAAGTCCATGCTTTTTCAGGACGATTAGCATTTGTTTCAAAATGAACTACTTGTCCTGTCGCATGAACCCCAGAATCCGTTCTTCCTGCACAAAAAATATGACAGTTTTCATTTGCTACAAAAGAAATCGCTTTTTCTAATTCTTGTTGAACACTGGCGACATTTTCCTGTCGTTGCCAACCAAAATAATTTTTTCCGTTATATTGAATACCTAATGCGACTTTCATCATGTTTATTTTATTGCTACTCATGTATTTTTATATAGCGTATTATAGATGAGATTCATCTAGCAATAAAATAACAAAATACTGACTTAGCATTTTTTTAATAATTTGCTTTTGTCTAAGTACACCGAATACATTTTATTTAACCGTAAGTAACTATCTCTGCGTTATCCAAATAAATCTGAGTTTCTGCAAGTTTAGTTTCTGCAATAATCTGACCTTGACGAATTGAATAACGCGTTGGTACCTGTCTTCTTACTGCGTCAAAACCATTTTGCGCAGGTAAAATAATCAGGTTAGCAGAATGTCCTTCTTCAATGCCATAATCTGTTAATCCGAGTGCTTTTGCACTATTATCCGTGACCAACTTTAAACCATCATTAATTTGCCCATAGCCCATTAATTGACATACATGTAATCCCATGTGGAGCACTTGTAGCATATTAGCGGTACCTAATGGATACCAAGGATCGAATACATCATCATGTCCAAAACAAACATTGATATTGTTTTTCAGCATTTCTTTTACACGAGTAATCCCTCGACGTTTTGGGTATGTATCAAAGCGTCCTTGCAAATGAATATTAACGAGTGGATTAGCCACAAAATGAATGCCTGATAATTTTAACAACCGGAATAAACGTGACGCATAAGCACCATTATAAGAGTGCATCGCAGTAGTATGGCTAGCAGTGACTTTATCGCCCATTTCATATTTCAGTGCCAATGCCGCAACAGTTTCCACAAAACGTGATTGCTCATCATCAATTTCATCACAATGAATATCTATTTGTTTGCCATACTTACGCGCAATATTAAATGCAATATGCATTGATTCCACACCATATTCACGCGTAAATTCAAAATGTGGAATGCCGCCTACCACATCAGCGCCCATTGCCATTGCTTGATCAAGTAAAGCTTCACCATTTGGATAAGATAAAATGCCCTCTTGTGGAAATGCCACAATTTGTAAATCAATCCAAGGTGCAACTTCTTGTTTCACTTCTAACATAGCTTTAAGTGCAGTCAATGTGGGATCGGAAACATCCACATGGGTACGCACATATTGTACGCCATTTGCGATTTGCCATTTTAACGTTTTCCATGCACGGGCTTTCACATCTTCATGACTTAACATAGATTTACGCTCAGCCCAACGTTCAATCCCTTCAAATAAGGTACCAGACTGATTCCAATTTGGCTGACCAGCAGTTTGTGTTGCATCAAGATGGATATGTGGTTCAACAAAAGGAGGATAAGCAATGCCTTGCTCTGCATCTAAAATATCACCATCATAGGCTACGATTTCATCATTAGAACAAGTACGCATAATTTTGCCATGTTCAATGAGAATTTGCCAA
Organism: Pasteurella oralis; assembly: GCF_042681465.1. Taxonomy (NCBI): domain Bacteria; kingdom Pseudomonadati; phylum Pseudomonadota; class Gammaproteobacteria; order Pasteurellales; family Pasteurellaceae; genus Pasteurella; species Pasteurella oralis. The sequence continues at coordinate 129,432 of NZ_JBHUFP010000005.1, read as the reverse complement.
AGCCCTTCTTTATTTGCTAAATGTACATTTTTAATTAACATAACTGACTCCTATTTTGTTGCTAACATTTTTGCAAACAATGGATTAAGTATTAAATACGAGATAGCACCACCCAATACAGCATTGACAGGAATAATACCAGGTAAATATTTACCACAAGCAACACCAATTGCAACAGCAGCAATTGCAATCCAATTAATATTAACAAATTTTGCCTGATCGAAATTTTGATATGCTTTGTGGCGTAAAACATAATCCGCAATAATGACACCACCAACTGGCGGAATTGCAGAAGAAAGGAAAGTGAGCCAGCCTACAAAATTGTTATATAACCAAAGTGCTGCAAGTGTTCCTATCACACCATTTGCCATTGATAAAATACGGCTGCTTAATCCTGTAATATTGGCAAAACCCAAACCTGAGGCATAAAGTGCATTATCATTCGTTGTCCAAATATTTAAACCTAATACAATAATCGCAGGCAAAATTAACCCTTGCGCGACCATTACATCTGAAATATCAGCCATACCTTTTACTGAAGCTCCTGCTGCACCAAAAATAAACATTAAGGAATTACCTAAAAAGAAAGCTATCATGCTGATAATAATCGCTTGTTTCGGTACACGTCCAAAGCGAACAAAATCTGCAGTTAGACTGCCCGCACTAATAAATGATCCGATAACTAACGTAATCGCCATTGGTAATGACATACTTTCTTTTGGTACAATAGCTCTCAATACCTCTAATCCACCAGCATCAGTCACTGCCAAATACACAGAATAAGAACCAAGTACTGCAATTGCAGGAACCGCTACTGCTGATAAAATAGTTAATGCTGAAATACCAAAATAAACGGTTACTGTCATTAATGCCCCAGAAACAATGATGAGTGTATTTACATCAATGCCAGTGACTTTATTTACTGGGATAGCAAACATCGCAACACCCACACCAAACCAACCAACTTGTGTTCCACCGAGTAGTAATGAAGGTAACCAAGAACCTTTCACTCCAAACGAATAACGCGCTAAAATATGGGTAGTTAAGCCTGTCTTTGCACCGATGTAACCTAAACAAGAAGTGTAAACACCCAGCATTAAGTTACCAATTAAAATTGCCATCCAAAAATCATCATAAGTTAATGATGTGCCAAGTGTCCCCCCTGTCCACATACTGGCAGAAAAGAAAGTGAGTCCAAGCATTACAAATGTTAGTGCAATTCCTCCTTTACGTTCATTTTGTGGCACTGGCTTTAAACTATAATTATCCAAGCTCATTATTCATTCCCTACTAAAAAATAAAAAAATCGCTGCATTATAATCCGCCTCGCTAAAAAAGCAAACGTTTGCGTCATAAAAATGAAAAGATTTTTTATTTATAAATTTTTTTTGATGTCTACGATCCGAATCACAAAAATAAGTAAGATATCGGTTTTCCTAGCTCCAATCTCATTACACTTTTCATTCTTCTCAAATCAAATAATAAAGGAGTAAATATGCGCTATTGGTTATCTGGTTCTCTATTATGGTTTTCATTGAGTTTAAATGCTAAAGCACCAGAATTAATGTTAGTCAATGAATATAAAAATCAGAATGTTAATGGATGGGTAATGAGTGAAAAATTAGATGGCATACGCGGTTATTGGGATGGGCAACAACTTTATACACGCCAAGGAATAATATTATCTGTCCCAGATTACTTCATACAACATTTTCCGCCTTTTGCTATTGATGGTGAACTCTTTAGTCAACGCAATCAATTCGAGCATATTTCTTCTATTGTACGCTCACAGCAAGATAACGGTTGGCATAAATTAAAGCTATATGTTTTTGATGTCCCAAACGCACAAGGCAACTTATTTGAACGATTAGCGGTATTAAGACAATATCTCAATCAACATCCTTCTCCTTATATTGAAATTATTACTCAAATCCCAATCCAAAATACCCAGCACATTCAAACTTTTCTAAAACAAGTTGAACAGCGGCAGGGAGAAGGCATAGTATTGCGCAATCCACTTGCACTTTATGGACGAAAATACAGTAGTCAAATTTTAAAGCTAAAGATCGTACAGCAAGAAGAATGTAAAGTGATTGCTCATCACCAAGGCAAAGGACAATTTGCTAATTACTTTGGTGCATTAACCTGTGAAAACCAGCGTGGACAATTTAAAATTGGTTCTGGTTTTAGCTTAGATGATCGCCTTAATCCACCACCAATTAATTCTCTTATTCGTTACAAATATCGTGGCTTAACTAAAAATGGCAAACCAAAATTCGCGACTTATTGTCAACAAGTCAAAGAGTAAAAAAACCACCTTCATCGAAGGTGGTTTTTATTTAATTACAGCTTCAAATGTCGGCGAGAAGCGACCGCACTTGATAATGCCTCAAGTGCATGCTCACTATCTTCCCAACCAATACATGCATCAGTAATACTCTGTCCATAAGTTAATGCTTTACCATCTACAAGATCTTGACGCCCTTCAACAAGATGGCTTTCAATCATAACACCAAAAATTTGCGTTGAACCATTAGCAATCTGTTCACAAACACTCTGACAAACATCTAACTGCTTTTTAAACTGTTTATTACTATTCGCATGACTAAAATCCACCATGACATGCGGAATACGTCCATTTTTTGCAATATCAGAACAAACGACAGCAATATCTTCAGCACTATAATTTGGACCTTTATCCCCACCACGTAAAATAATATGGCAATCTTCATTACCGCGAGTAGAAACAATAGCAGAATGACCAAATTTTGTTACTGATAGGAAATAATGTGGTGCTTCAGCGGCGCCAATAGCATCTAATGCAATTCTAACTCCTCCATTCGTTCCATTTTTAAAACCAACAGCACATGACAAGCCAGAAGCTAATTCGCGATGTACTTGTGATTCAGTTGTTCTCGCCCCAATTGCTCCCCAACTCATAAAATCAGCGAGATATTGTGGTGTAATCATATCTAAAAACTCACCGGCTGCAGGCACGCCCAAATCATTCACATCAGATAATAATTTACGCGCCATACGCAACCCGTCATTTAAAGCAAAAGTGCCATTTAAATGTGGGTCATTAATTAATCCTTTCCAACCAACTGTAGTACGTGGTTTTTCAAAATAAACTCGCATAACTATTTCTAAAGTATCTTTATATTTTTCACGCACTGCCTTAATACGATTTGCATATTCAAGCGCAGAACGAGGATCGTGAATAGAGCAAGGACCAATTACAACTAATAAACGATCATCTTTTTGATGAATAATATCATGTGCTTTTTTACGAGTTTCTTTTACAACTTGTGCAGCAGTTCTACTTGCTGGGAATTTTTCTAATAACGCAACGGGGGGTAAAACTTGTTCAATTTTATCAATACGAGTGTCATCATTTTCAATCTGAATTTCGTTCTTATATTCTGTCATTTTGCTCTCGCTTACTTCTTATAAATAAAATAGATTCAATCAGTTAGAACTAAATTTTAAACAATAAATACACTTAAAAGTGCGGTCACTTTTTTTATATTTTTCAAGTCTAGTGGCTACTCAGAACTTGAGCAGGCTGTAATTTTGCTGCTCGATTGGCAGGATAAAGACTTGCTATCAAACTTAATATTAGTGCAGAAACTAATACTAATAACACATCTTGCCAGTGCAATTCACTTGGTAAAAAATCAACAAAATAAATACCATCAGATAATAATTTTCTGCCAAGTAAAAATTCAATCCATTGAATAAGTTGAGTTAAATTTAACGCGAGGACTATGCCTAAAAAAATACCAATTAAACACCCTTTCATGCCGGCTTGCAAGCCATACCACACAAAAATTTGTTTAATAAAACGATTATTAGCACCTAAAGTGCGCATAATTGCAATATCGCCTTGCTTATCTTTCACTGCCATAATCAACGTCGAAATAATATTAAAGCAAGCCACACTAATCACTAATACCATTGCAATATACATCACGCTACGAATAAGTTGAATATCACGATACATATAGCCAAATTTACTGATCCAATATTGCGCATATAATGTCTGAGGATAATCTTGCAACATTGGATATTGTAACGCTTGAACTTCAAATGGTTGTTTGACTTTCAATTCAACGCCGTGAATTTGCTCTTGGGTTAGACCTATTAATGCTTGTGCTTGCGCTAAAGGCAGCAAAGCGTAGCTATGATCAAGTTGACCATCTAAACGCAAAATGCCACTGACTTGTACACGATGGCGAATAGGTTGAGATAATTGGTTATTTTTACTTTGCTGCGAAATCAATAAGGTCACCCAATCCCCCATTTGAACCTCAAGATCGCGCGCAATGCCATACCCTAAAATTAAACCACTTTGCTGACTAAAATCATGCCATGCATTATCTAACACAAAATTACCTAATGCGCTGACTTGATCTTGTGCTATCTTATCAACACCTTTTACTTGTACAACTTTTAACTTAGTCCCATTTTCAACTAATGCTGTGAAACTAATATAGGGTGCAATACCTAGAATTTCTTCATGTTGCGCCAGTCGTTGCACAAGAGATGACCATTGATTAATTGCTTGTGGCTCATTTTCACTTGGATAAATTATAATTTCCGCATGAGGTACTACCGCAAGAATACGATTATTTAACTCACGCTCAAAACCGTTCATTGCGCTTAAGCCTAAAATTAACACAGCTACACCTAATGCAATACCAACACTAGAAAACGTAGAAATCAAAGAAACAAGCCGATTTTTCTGCTTACTGCGTTGATAGCGCCAACTAATAAAAAAAGGAGTATTCATTTATAACGCCTCTCTTAATACACCATCTTGCATAACTAAACGACGCGCTAGTTTTTCTGCTAAGCTAAGATCATGAGTTACTAGCAAAAAAGCAATATTTTCTTCATTATTAAGCTGTTGAATTAAGTCAAAGATACTTTCTGTTGTTTTACGATCTAAATTTCCCGTCGGCTCATCAGCCAATACTAAAGCGGGGTTATTAACTAAAGAGCGAGCAATCGCTACTCGTTGCCGTTCCCCACCAGACAAGGCTGAAGGACGGTGTGAAATACGATGTGCTAACCCAACTGCACTCAGCATTTTTTCTGCACGATCTTTCGCTTCTGTTTTATTTTGTTGCCCGATTAACATTGGCATCATGACATTTTCTAATGCAGTAAAATCTGCCATTAAATGATGAAATTGGTAAACAAAACCAAGATATTGATTACGTAACTGAGCCAATTGATTAGCATTAGCACGCTGTAAAGATTGTCCTTTAATAAATACTTCACCACTGCTTGGTTGATCTAAACCACCTAAGGTGTGCAATAACGTACTTTTACCTGATCCCGAACTTCCTACAATAGCAACAAGCTCTCCTGCCTCCATCGCAAAAGATACCCCTTTTAATACTTGTGTTTGTACTGTACCTTCTTGATAAAATTTACCGATATTTTGACAATGTAATAAATGTTGTTTCATCTTGCTTGCCGCTCTTTTATTCATAACGTAATGCTTCTGCAGGTTCAATTTTTGCTGCACGATAGGCTGGATAAATAGTGGATAGTAACGATAACAATAATGCAAAAGCAATGATTACTACAATTTGCACAGGTTCTAATGCAGTGGGTAAATAAATACCTTGAGGATTAATCAAATTAACAATACGATCTAAATTTAATGTGACTAATATGCCTAATAGCGTTCCAATCAATGTTCCTATAAAGCCCACTAAGCACCCTTGATAGATAAAAATTGACCGCACTTGACGTTTATTTAATCCCTGTGTTTGTAAAATAGCGATTTCTCCTTGCTTGTCTACCACCATTAAACTTAATGAAGTAATAATATTAGAAACAGCAACCACAATAATTAAACTAATCAATAAACCCATCATATTTTTTTCCATGCGCACTGCTTGGAAAAACTCGCCTTTTTGATTCCGCCAATCATTAATTTTCCACTGTTTTTCCGTAAAGTAATGCGGTAATTCAACAATTTGGAATGGATCTTGCAAAAACAAGCGATAACCTTGTGCCTGCTTTGGCTGAATACGCATTAAGCGTCCAATATCTGTCAAATTAGCAAAAACTTGATAATTAGATGCTTCTCCACTCGTATAATAAATATCACTCACTGTAAATAAGCGTTGAACAGGAACACGCCCCAAAGGTGTATATTGGCTGTTTTCAGTAATCATTAAACGCACTTTATCACCGACATGCAATTGGAGCTTTTGTGCTAATTGAGCGCCAATCACTAAATTAAATTCATTGGGTGCTAGCACTTGTTCAAAATCATCATTGAACAATCCTGACAATAAAGGATCATCAGAAAGTTGTTGAACACCAATCACTTGTCCTGCACTTACGCCTTTTGCTGTTTGTAAAATGACATTAGTTTGATTAATCGCAACCGCTTTTTGCACAAAATCAGGTAAGGCGATCATCTTATCTTCTAAGTTTATTCGTTGGTTTTCAGGCATGATAATGGCATGTGGAATATCAGCAAGTACTTGCTGCTTTTGATGGCGCTCTAACCCGTTCATGACAGATAACACAATGATTAATGCCATGACCCCCAATACAATGCCGATACTAGCTAGATTAGTCACCAGTCGCCCAAAACGATCCGCACTTTTAGCACGCCAATAACGTAGGGCAATAAATAAAGGAACAGAAAATTTCATGTTTACCAAAAATTAGCAATAAAAATATCGTGCTATTATTGCATAAACACTATACAACAACACCACGATATTTATTCATTAAGTATTTAATTGATTCTTCACAAAGTCTTCAATATTCTGTGTTACTTTGCTGACCAAAGTCGTTACTGCGCTGTCTGATGCCCAAGCAATATGTGGAGTAACGATTAAATTAGGCAACTTGGTTGCAGCTTGAACAATCGGATTCTCTTTTTCAGGCGGTTCTTTCACTAGAACATCCAATGCTGCGCCACCTAAATGACCGTTTTCTAACGCTTCAACGAGTGCTTTTTCATCAACTAATGGGCCACGCCCTGTATTAATAAGGAACGCGCCTTTTTTCATTAAAGCCAACGTTTCTTTATTAATTAAATTTTGGGTTGTTTCCGTCAAAGGGCAATGTAAAGTAACAATATCCGCCTGTTTCAAAACTTCTACAAAAGGGGTATAACCCACTCGACAAGACGCCGCATCTTTATGTTCAGCATAAAGTACTTTCATCCCAACTGCGCTGGCTAAGTGTCCTACTTCTGTCCCTAAACAACCTTTACCAACTATGCCTAACGTTGAACCTTTGACATCTGTAATTGGATAATCAAAATAACAAAATTGTTTACTCTCTGCCCATTTTGCTGACAACTGATCACGATACCAACTCATAATACTATGCTTTAATGCATAAATTAGCCCTAATACATGCTCTGGTACGGTTGTTGCAGAATAACCAGTGACATTTTTTACCGTAATACCAAGTTCTTTGGCAGCAACTAAATCAACGTTATTTATCCCCGTTGCAGTAATTGCAATTAACTTTAATTTTGGTAATTGTTGCATGACCTGACGGCTAAATACGACCTTACTCGTTACTGCAATTTCAGCGTCTTGCATACGCTCAATCACTTCGTTAGCAGCAGTATGTTCATATTCAATCCATTGATGTTCAAAAGTTGGACGAGGAATTGGAATATGTTTAGGAATCGCTGTACTATCAAGAAAAACTATTTTTAACATTGGTAACTCCTTTTGTTGCAATGGTTTTCTATTTTGTCCAATTTAATTTGAGATAGCAAACTATAAATTGCCCGAATAAAATTATTTTTAACTCAATTCGTTCTCTTCACAAGACCCATCTTTGAATATATAAAATGGAAAAACAAAATTTTTACAAAATCGACCGCACTTTCTTTCCGCACATAAAAACCTCTCACATTGGAGAGGCTCTAATTACGATAAGCAATTTACTTCTTACCTAACTGCTCTTTTAATTGTGCTATTTTTTCTAATACTTCTTCTTGTCGCGACTCATCATCATCTTGTTTTTTAGCATAAAAAAGCTCGTAGTAATGTAATGCTTTTGCTAAATCTTGTGGCACGCCTGTACCTAACTCATAAAGATAACCCAATGTGTAATAATCTTCTAATGCTTCAAATTCACTGAGTGCAAAATCCACATCAACTGCGGTACCTAATCCAGCTAGAGATAAATTCGCAACCAATAATCTTGCCTTATCTAACCCTTGTTCAGCTGCTTTTTTTAACCAAAAAACACCTTTTTCAAACTCTCCACTTTCTACATAATATTCACCCACTTCATATTGAGAATCGACTTCATTTTTTTCTGCAGCTTGCAAAAATAACTGAAACATTTCTTTACGTTTTTTTTCAGTCAATACCTCTATTTTATAAAGTTCAGCTAAATTACGTTTTGAAACTGCATTACCTGAGTTTGCAGCTTGTCGATACAGTACTTTTGCTTTATCAATATTTTCTGCTACACCATACCCCAAATCATACATATAAGCTAACGCGTTCAAATGATAGTGCTTTCCCGCATTTACTTCTGCTTGCAGAATTGCAAACGCTTTCTTGAAATACTGTTCCGCTAAGCTTTCATCTTGTGGTACATACCAGCCGTGATGATACATTTCACCTAAAACAAGCGCACCTAAGCCACTTCCTTTTTCCTCTGCCTCTAAGCTAAGAAAATAAGCCGTTTTATTATCCTTTTCTAACTGCATATCTGCTAGTCTTGCAATGGCATCTGCATTACCCACTTTTCTTGCTTGTTCAAAAAAAGTTGCTGCTTTTGCTAAATCGATTGATTCATTACCTAAACCATAGATATATTGTAATCCTTGCTGATAAAGCGCCTCACCTTGCTCAATCTGTACAGTTGTTTGTACCTGTTGTGCTGTTTTTGTTGTATCAACGCTATAAGCAATAGGAGAAATTAAAAGCGTTACTGCGCCTGTGAAAACTAAAAAATACAATACCTTCATTACAATCCCCCTCTTATTCCAATACTAATTTAACGTATCTAACTCTGGGAAACTTTTCACTAAATCATCAATTGCTTTCATTTGCGCGACAAAACCTTCAAGCGCAGAAAGCGGTAATGCAGAGGGTCCATCGCATTTTGCTTGATTTGGATTTGGATGTGCTTCTAAAAATAGTCCTGCTAAACCAATAGCCATTCCCGCACGTGCCAATTCAGTTACTTGATCACGACGACCACCTGACGCGGCACCAAAAGGATCACGACATTGTAAAGAATGAGTCACATCAAAAATGACAGGACAGCCCTTCGATACTTTTTTCATTACAGTAAAACCCAGCATATCAACCACAAGGTTGTCATAACCAAAATTTGAACCACGATCACATAAAATCACTTTATCATTACCGCATTCTGCGATTTTCTCAACAATATTGCCCATTTGTCCCGGACTTAAAAATTGTGGTTTTTTCACATTAATTATTGCACCAGTTTTTGCCATTGCCGCAACAAGATCCGTTTGACGTGCTAAAAAAGCTGGCAATTGAATAATATCAACTACTTCTGCAACAGGCTGGCATTGATAAATTTCATGTACATCTGTGATCACTTTGACTCCAAAAGTGTCTTTCAACTCTTGGAAAATTTTTAATCCTTGCTCCATCCCAGGTCCACGATAAGAATGAATTGAGGAACGGTTTGCTTTATCAAAGGACGCTTTAAATACATAAGGCACACCTAACTTTTCTGTCACGTTGACATAAGCTTCACAGACTTGCATTGCCATATCTCGACTTTCTAAAACATTCATACCACCAAATAAAACAAATGGTTTGTCATTAGCGATTTCAATATTATCTAAGCGAACAATTTTATTTTGCATCTGGTTTTCCTTCTTAATGAATAGGATAAGAATCTTGTTTCAATTCTTCTAGCTGATTTTTAAGTAATGCTGCAGTCGGGTCTTGAGGACATTGATCAATAAAATACTCAAAATCTTCTGTGGCGACATGATAACAACCCATTTGTGCCAACACTAAACCGCGGTCACGTATTTCATAAGGATCATCAGGATAATAATGCATTAAATGTGAAATATAGCATAACGCCTCATCATTTCGTTCCTCACGAATTAATGCATTTTTGGCAAGTTGTCTAAAACGCCCTAATAAATCCCCGACATTTGCAATAGCTAATTCGGCTGGTGTAAGCTCTAGACCAAATCCCATCGCTCCTTCATACCATTTATGTAATAGTGCAAGCGGAATATATTGCCCATCCCAAGGGTTAATAAATGCAACTTCGCCATCCACTTCAGCACGCAGCACTAATTGGGTTGGGAAATTAACCGGATATAGCGGTAAATTTAGGCGATCTGCAATATAAAGTAAAATTGCGCCCAGACTAACTGGCATACCTGTTCGAGTTTCTAATACATCATTTAAATATAAATTCGATGAAAGAAAATAAGAATTTGGATCACAATGAAATCCCCATTCACCATAGAATAATTGTAAAAGTAGGTGAATTTTTGCTTTTGTTTCCATTTCAGGCGGAATTTGCTTACGTGCAGCACGTACTAAATGCCCAATTTGTCCACGAACACGTAATACGCTATCACTATCTCTGAGTGTAGTATGGTAAAAGGTCAGCATTTCATCATAAAGTGCTTTTTTTACATATTTCATTTTCTAACCTCTCCAGCGAGCTAAAGTCACTCTATCATTACCAGCATAATCTTGCACAGTTGTTATATCTTGCCACTGATTCTCTTTAAAAATTGACTGCACTTTTTGTCCTTGTTGCCAACCATGTTCTAATAATAAATAACCTCCTGCCTTTAAAAAGCATGAGGCATGGGTCACAATATGTCGTAAATCTGCATACCCTTGCTCTTCGGCAACAAGTGCAGATAAAGGCTCAAAACGAACATCGCCTTGCATCAAATGAGGGTCCTTTTCATCAATATAAGGCGGATTACTCACAATCACATCAAATTTCATCTGCAAATCGAGTGCAGCAAACCATGAACTTTGTAAAAAGGTGACGTCCAAATGATTCAACGCTGCATTTTGTTTCGCTAATTCAACCGCTTGTGCAATACGATCTACACCAAAAATTTTTAAATTTGCACCGCACTTTTGTGCTAAAGGGGCTAACTCGAAAGCTAATGCTAACGCAATTGCACCAGTACCTGTACCTAAATCTAAAATCGCAAGCTCACCAGTAAAGTGCGGTAGGTTTAAGCGTAATTTTGCCAGCTCAAGGGCTTTTTCTACTAAAATTTCTGTATCTGGACGAGGAATTAACGTATCTCGTGACACTTTCAATGGTAATGACCAAAATTCTTTTTCACCAAGAATATAGGCAATTGGCTCACCTTGTGCGCGGCGGACAAGTAATTTTGCAAGCTGAATAAGTTCATCTGGCGTGAGAAACGTTTCTGAAAAAGCCATAATACTTGCTTTACTACGCCCTGTCACAAAAGATAATAAAATATTAATATCAGATTTTACATTTAAATAAGGATCAGAATCTAATGCTTCTAATAACACTTGCTCTGCAAAAGCTAACCACTCAGCATAACTTTTTGCTTGTACGTCAACAACAGTAAATCGTTCGCAAATTACCTTGAAATCAGATGTCACTTTTTTTTCTTTCACACCAATACAATCTGCTAATAATGCTTGGTCTAGAGTAAAAAGTTGTGTATTAAAAAACTGCTCGTGACTTTGATACCAATGTGTATAATCCCCTTCTCCTTCTGCTAATGCAAAAGCTTCAGATACTTGTCCAAATGAGCATTGCTCAACTGAAGTTATTGTAATCGTAACAAGAGGATTATTATTGTGATCTAAAATGATCGCTTCATCGTTTAATTGAGGTAATTCTTGTCCATAAAATGTATAAAAAATATGACCAGAACAAGTTGCTGTTTTATTTCCAGCAATCACTAGACAAGCTAAATAATTGGGCATCACAGCAAATGCCCATTTTTTAGTTAGATTATGTTCCATCTTTCACATCAAAATCATGAGGATATCATCATGCTTGCTCAGATAATGCAGCCAACTGATCGGCTTGATATTCAGTAATAATTGGTTGAATTAATTCATCAATTTTGCCGTTCATCACTTCATCTAAACGGTACACCGTCAAGTTAATACGGTGATCAGTCACACGTCCCTGAGGATAATTATAGGTACGAATTTTATCTGATCGGTCACCAGAACCTAATAAATTACGACGTGTATCTGCCTGTACTTGCTCTTGGCGTTCTTTTTCAGCTTGCACAATGCGTGAGGCTAGTACAGACAAAGCTTTGGCTTTATTCTTATGCTGAGAACGTTCATCTTGGCATTCAACAACGATCCCCGTTGGAATATGAGTAATACGTACAGCTGAATCAGTAGTATTAACATGCTGACCACCTGCCCCCGATGAGCGATAAGTATCAATACGTAAATCTGATGGATTAATTTCTGGTAATTCTGATTCAGGTAACTCTGGCATTACTGCTACTGTACATGCTGAAGTATGAATTCGCCCTTGCGACTCTGTTTTTGGTACACGCTGTACACGATGACCACCAGATTCAAATTTAAGCTGACCATAAACACCTTCGCCGCTTACTTTCACAATAACTTCTTTATAACCACCCTGTTCACTTTCATTTGCGCTTAACACTTCAACACGCCAACGCTTACTCTCCGCATAACGGCTATACATACGGAATAAATCACCAGCAAAAATACCAGCCTCATCCCCCCCAGTACCCGCACGAATTTCTAAATAACAGTTATATTCGTCATTTGGATCTTTAGGTAATAAAAGAATTTGTAAATGTTGCTCAACTTGCTCAATTTCCGCGTTGCATTCTTCAATCTCTTCTTGTGCCATCTCTTTCATACTTGGATCATCAAGCAATAATTGTGCTTCTTCTATATTGCTATGTAATTGATTCCAGCGTGCAAAGCATTTCACTACATCTTCTAGTTGTGCATATTCTTTTGAATAAGCACGAAATTTCTCTTGATCACTGATAACAGAGGCATCACCTAATAATGCTTCAAGTTCTTCATGACGTTCTTTCAAACTTTCTAATTTACTGATAATTGTTGGTTTCATTGATTAACCTTATAATAAATTAACAAAATGAAATAAAAAATCGGACAATTCTAACATGTATTTAAAAGAAACTATAAATAATCTTCTTATCAATCGCTGATAATCACAAACAAAAAGGCTTTCAGTTAACGACTGAAAGCCTTTTTCTTAAAATACATTAGAACTTCTTATCTGATAACAGATACATTCACTCGAGAACCACCAACAATACGCACTCGTGCACCAGGCATTAAGCTTGCATCATACTTTTGCACAACAACTATTTCTTGCCCGTTATCTTTTCTGATAACTAGTTCTAAAGAATCTACTTGTGTGACCTTTTCTTCAACTTTACTGCCAATAACGGCACCCGCAATTGCTCCAACAGTTGTTGCAATCATTTGCCCTGTACCACCACCGATGCCAGAACCTGCAACACCACCAAGTACACCACCACCAACAGTACCAATCACACCCTGATTGTCTGCTTGAATTTTTACTGGACGACTAGAAACGATAGTGCCATAACTAATTGAGCGTGTTTCTTTTGCTTGGTTACCTTCATATACATTACCGCTATAAATATCAGTATTGGCGCAACCAACTAAACCAAAGCTCATTAAAATAGCGAATGCGACTGTTACTTTTTTCATAAAACTCCTACCTTGAAATAACATTATATAGGCGATCTTGGACTAAAAGTGGAAATATTTTTCAAACCTTCATTATTATCGAGTACACGTACACAAGCACCTACAACAAGGGTTGAATCATATTGATGAGAAAGCTGCATTGTTTCAACTGGACCATCTTTATTTTCACAGTCATTTTTACGAACTGTTAACAATAAGTTTTCACCATTGTATTCACTGAAAAGAATTTCAGCACGATAGCCATTACCATAATAATGATCATTATGATTTTTCGTACAAGCAACCAATCCCAAACTTAATACCGTTGCCAATGCTAAAACTGTTGTTTTTTTCATCTTTGCTAAACCTCAATAATTTTTTTAATATTATAAGGATGAACCTTAATGCAAGTATGATTTTGTGCATTATCCACAAAACTTACTGCAATAGATGGATTTGGTAGTTGTTCTCCTTCCACTTTAGGTTCACTCACTTTGACTTTTAAATTATCCAGTTGGTTCCATAAAAATAAAAGACTAACACGTTTTATCCATTCTTCTGTCGTTTCATTCTGCAAAAACGGCATAACAACTTCGATATGTTCCCAGCCTTCAATAGGATAAATTTTATTTTTAGGAAATGGTAATTCAATAATATCAATAAACTGTCCTGCTAAACGTAGGGGCCGCGCTAATTTAATCAAATAAATAACACGTCCATTGACAATATTATGATTCAAAATTGTACCGTACTTTAGTAAGTGTGTCAGCCAATATTTTGCTTTCTCATCTGTGTTTACTCGTAGTGCAATGTGATCAATTTCATATTCTTCTAAAGCTAAATTCATGAGCTGAGCTAAATCTTGAATTCGTTGTGCAAAGCAAGGAAAACTCTTGGTTAAGTCATTAACTTCGATGAAAAGGGGATGTATTTGCTCAAAAGTTGTCATTTTTTCTCACGGTATCTTTTCTGAATGCCTAAAGAACGGTATCATAGCCGATTATTCTATTAATTCATAATTTAGGTATAAAAATACAGTGAATATCCAATCTATTTTATCTCACAAAATTAAGCAAGCGATGATTTTGGCTGGTGCTGATACACAATGTGATGCCCTTGTCCGTCAATCTAGCAAAGCACAATTTGGTGACTATCAAGCCAATGGCATTATGGCAGCAGCCAAAAAAGTGGGGACAAACCCACGTGATTTTGCTCAAAAAGTCATTACACAACTCGACTTAGCACATATTGCAGACAAAGTAGAAATTGCAGGTCCTGGTTTCATTAATATTTTCTTAGATAAAAATTGGTTAGCTGCCAACGTAGAACATGCACTAAATGATGAAAAATTAGGAATCAAATCTGATGAAATACAGACTGTTGTTGCAGATTATTCATCCCCAAATGTCGCAAAAGAAATGCATGTTGGACATTTACGTTCAACCATCATTGGCGACGCTGTAGTGCGTACACTTGAGTTTTTAGGTAATAAGGTTATTCGTGCTAATCACGTTGGTGATTGGGGAACGCAATTTGGCATGTTAATTGCCTATCTTGAAAAAATAGAAAATGAAAATGCGGCAGAAATGGAATTAAGCGATTTAGAAGCATTTTATCGCGCAGCAAAGGAACATTATGATAACGACCCTACATTTGCTGAAAAAGCACGTAGTTATGTCGTTAAATTACAAAGTGGTGATCAATATTGTAATAGTATGTGGAAAAAGCTTGTTGATATCACAATGCAACAAAATCAACATAACTACAATCGCTTAAATGTTACACTCACCGAAAAAGATGTCATGGGTGAAAGTTTATACAATCCAATGCTACCAAGTATTGTTGCAGATTTACAAAAACAAGGCTTAGCTGTTGAAGATGAAGGTGCTTTAGTTGTATATCTTGATGAGTTCAAAAATAAAGATGGCGAGCCAATGGGGGTTATCGTACAAAAAAAAGACGGCGGTTTTCTCTATACAACGACAGATATTGCAGCAGCCAAATACCGTTATGAAATATTAAAAGCCGATCGCGCTTTAGTATTCTCAGATACTCGCCAAAGCCAACACATGCAACAAGCTTGGCTAATCACACGTAAAGCAGGCTACGTGCCAGAGCACTTCCAACTTGAACATAAAAACTTCGGTATGATGTTAGGTAAAGATGGTAAACCATTTAAAACACGTACTGGTGGTACCGTAAAATTAGCAGATTTATTAGATGAAGCTGTAGAACGAGCTAGCCAATTAATTAATGAAAAAAATAATACACTCTCTGAAACAGAAAAAGCAGCTGTGATTGAAGCTGTCGCAATTGGTTCAGTAAAATATGCAGACTTATCGAAAAATCGAACAACAGATTATGTATTCGACTGGGATAATATGCTCAGCTTTGAAGGAAATACTGCACCTTATATGCAATATGCCTATACGCGTATTCGTTCCATTTTTAATCGTAGTCATTTAACTGAACAAGATCTTCATCAAGCTAATGTCATGATTAATGATGAAAAAGAGCGCGCATTAGTCGTTAAATTATTACAGTTTGAAGAAGCCGTTCAAATCGTTGCAAAAGAAGGTACACCACATATTTTATGTACTTATTTGTATGAATTAGCGGGTATCTTCTCTTCCTTCTATGAGCATTGCCCTATCTTGAATAATGAAAATGAGCAAGTAAAACTAAGCCGCTTAAAATTAGCATTGCTGACAGAGAAAACCTTAAAACAAGGTCTAGATTTACTAGGAATTAAAACTGTTGAAAAAATGTAATTTACTAAAATAGCAGGATTTGAATTAAAAGCTGGTGTTTTCATCAGCTTTTTTCTTACTTATCACTAGGGTAAAAAAAAGTGCCTCGTTTTAAGGCACTACTCGGAAAGCAAAATATGTCGGCTATTTATTATAGCACTTGTTTTTAGTTGTGCTAAGAATACAAAAATAAACCTTATTCCACAAATGGTTATTTTAAATAATGTGAACTAACTCACGCTTTTTATTGTAATTTTTATTTTTTTGACCGCTCTTTCATACAAAAAGAAAGAGCATCAAAGGATATTGATGCTCTTAAATTATCAATTAAGCTAGAAAGGTTTATTGATTAACGAATTTTTCACCTAATTCGATATCCGCACGTAGTGTTTCTAACATTGCATCAAGCGCTTGCTGCTCAAACGCACTTAATGGACCAATTGGAAGAATTTCTTCAACACCTTCTTTACCTAGACGCACTGGCTGAGCAAAGAAACGTGCATATTTTCCACAACCTTCTACATATGTACATTCAACAACATTTTCACCTTGTAAGCCTTTTACTAAAGAAAGCGCAAAACGTGCTGCTGCTTGTGCCATCGATAATGTTGCTGAACCACCGCCAGCTTTTGCTTCTACGACTTCCGTACCTGCATTTTGGATACGTTTTGTTAATGGTGCAATTTCCTCTTCTTTCCATTCAGCATATTGCACTTGCGACAATAATGGTAGAATTGTCACGCCTGAGTGCCCCCCAATTACAGGGACAGTTGTACGAGTTGGCTCTAAATTTTTTAATTCAGAAACAAAGGTTTCAGAACGAATAATATCTAATGTAGTAACGCCAAATAATTTACGTTTGTCATAGACACCCGCTTTTTTCAACACTTCTGCTGCGATTGCAACTGTAGTATTAACTGGGTTAGTAATAATACCAACACAAGCTTTTGGACAAACTGCAGCAACCTTTTCAATTAAGTTACGTACGATACCCGCGTTGATATTAAATAAATCTGAACGATCCATACCTGGTTTACGCGCAACCCCTGCAGAAATCAAAACAATGTTAGCGCCTTGCAATGCAGGAGTTGGATCTTCACCAGCAAACCCTTGCACTTTAACTGCGGTTGGAATGTGGCTTACATCCGCAGCAACACCAGGTGTAACTGGTGCAATATCATATAATGATAACTCTGAACCAGCTGGTAATTGTAATTTCAATAATAATGCTAACGCCTGACCAATACCGCCTGCGGCACCTAGAACTGCAACTTTCATTTGCTACTCCTTATGGGTTAATAAACTAAATGCGTAAGATTTTAGAATGAACCTAATATAAATTCAAACAGATAAATTCAATAGTGCGATCTAACTCAAATTTTCAGTAAAAACCGACCGCACTTTGTCTAAAAACAAGGCAATATCATGGAATTCATTTGCATATTTATGCAAACTTATGCAAGATCAGTGCATTGAATTGAAAAAGGAAAGTGATCATGAATAACGAAAAGCAAGATAACTTATTAAATGCTTTTAAAGATTTGTTAGCACAAGAACGCTTTGGTTCCCAAAGTGAAATCGTGCAAGCATTACAAGATCTTGGTTTTACCCAAATTAATCAATCTAAAGTGTCACGAATGTTGACTAAATTCGGTGCCGTTCGTACACGAAATACTCGAATGGAAATGGTGTATTGTTTACCAAACGAATTGAGCGTGCCAAATACCAAAAGCCCTCTGAAAAATCTGGTACTAGATATCGATCACAATCACTTTGTTGTCGTCATCAAAACCACTCCTGGCGCTGCACAACTTATTGCACGTCTATTAGATTCAATTGGCAAAGCAGATGGTATTCTTGGTACGATTGCAGGAGATGACACAATTTTTGTCACGCCAACATTAGCTGCGAATATTGACAATCTTATAGGTAACATTCGCGCATTATTTGAAACATCCATTTGATGAAAACAAACTGACATGGGAAATTAATATGCAAATTTTAATCACTGGCGCAACTGGATTAATTGGCTCAACATTAGTTTCTCATTTATTAGCACAACATCATCAAATTGCGGCATTAGTTCGTTCACCAGACAAGGCACGTGACCAATTACCCTCAACAGTACAACTTATTTCCTCACTAACACAATATAGCGATTTAAATCAATTTGATGCGGTAATTAATTTAGCAGGAGAACCTATTTTTACACGCCGTTGGACAATTGAGCAAAAATGCCGTTTATTAGAAAGTCGCGTCCATTTAACACGTCAATTAGTGACTTTAATTAATAACAGTACAGCACCACCCCATACTTTTATTTCAGGTTCTGCGACAGGTTATTACGGCGATAAAGCAGAGCATATCATTACCGAACAAACAGAGCCATCTACACGATTTCCAAGCTACCTTTGCCAACAATGGGAGGCAGAAGCATTAAAAGCCAAAACGCGTGTCTGTTTATTGCGCACAGGGATTGTACTAGCACAAACAGGCGGAGCTTTAGCTAAAATGTTACCCATTTATCGTCTAGGATTAGGCGGACGATTAGGAAATGGCAAACAATATTGGGGCTGGATTGCACTAAAAGATATGATAGCGGGTATTACTTTTCTACTTAACAATATGACATGTGCTGGTGCTTTTAATTTAGTTGCGCCTCACCCTATACGCAATAGCGAATTCAATAGTACTTTGGGCAAACTGCTTACACGTCCTCATTTTGCCACTGTACCTGCATTTATACTTAATGTCCTCCTTGGCGAACGCGCACAATTATTGCTTGATAGCCAAAAAGTTGTCCCTGCAAAGCTGCAAGCTGAAGGGTTTATTTTTCAATATCCCAAACTGAAAGAGGCATTACAGGATATCCTAAAATAAAAAAGCTGAGATGATTTTATCATTCTCAGCTTTTTTGAAATTTATCCAATATTATTTAGAAAATTGATGTTGCAAGCACAACGATCATTCCCAACGATAAAGCAACTGTCATCATTGCATAACCAAACTCACCCATTTTAACCTCGACTTATTAATTACACTATCCATCAAATTGGGTGCTATTCTAACAATAAACGTACTTAAAATAGAAGTCTAATCAGCGATTAAAAATTAAAAATGTGACCGTTTACAAATATTTTCAATCAAGTGCTTAACCAATTCAGTTTCAATCCTTATAATAAATAGAATTTGTATGGAGAAATAGAATTATGGCAACAATTAAAGATGTCGCAAAAATGGCTGGCGTTTCAACAACAACAGTCTCGCATGTTATCAATAAAACTCGCTTTGTTGCAGCAGAAACGGAAAAACTAGTTTTACAAGCTATTCAAAAATTAAATTACTCACCAAGTGCCGTTGCACGCAGCCTAAAAGTCAATACTACTAAATCTATTGGGATGATTGTCACTAGCAGCGAAGCGCCTTATTTTGCTGAAATTATCCACGCTGTAGAAGAACATTGCTACCGCCAAAGTTATTCCCTCTTCTTATGTAATACACAAAATAATGTCGAAAAAATCAAAAACCATCTTGAAATGCTGATCAAAAAACGTGTCGATGGCATTTTAGTGATGTGTGCAGAATATACGCAAGACTCACTTGATTTATTGGCGAATTTCACTTCTTTACCTATGGTTGTGATGGATTGGGGTCCGAATAATGAACATACTGATATTATTCAAGATCATAGCTTTGAAGGTGGTTATATCGCGACAAAACATCTGATTGAACAAGGGCATAGCAAAATTGGGATTATTGCTGGGGAGCTGACCAAAACAACCGCTAAAACTCGCTATGAGGGTTTTATTAAAGCAATGACAGAAGCCAATTTAACCATCAATCCAGATTGGGTGATGGAAGGCTTCTTTGAACCTGAAGATGGGTATGAATGCATGAATAAAATTCTAGCGCAACCTCAATTACCTACTGCCGTCTTTTGTTGTAATGATGTGATGGCACTTGGCGCAATTTCGGCGATTGGTGAAAAAGGCTTAGCTGTACCTGAAGATATTTCAATTATTGGTTATGATAATATCCACGCTTCGCGTTTTTATTCTCCTCCTCTAACTACAATTCACCAATCAAAATCACGTTTAGGTGCAAGAGCAGTGACTTTATTATTTGAGCGAATTAATGAGAAATCAGAACAGCGTGAAATCATTGAAATGCATCCAGAATTAGTCATACGTAAATCCGTAAAATCACTACTCTAAAATTGAATAATCCTCATTTAGCCCACAAGTGAGGATTTTAATTATTTCCTCTATTTATTAAATATTATTTAATAAAAAAGCAATTAAATTAAATAAATCCAATCTTATTTGCCGAATCCTAATTTTTTCATTTTATGAATTAATTATCATTGATCTTTTAACACATTTTTGTTTATATCTACTCCAGTTAAGGTCTTTTTTCATTTATTGACATTTAAAATTATTCAAAGAGGTCATTTATGATTCAGCAGTACTCCACTATGCGTAATAATATCAGTATGCTTGGACGTTTTCTTGGTGAAACAATCAGCGACGCACAAGGAAGTGATATTCTTGAGCTAATTGAAAATATTCGTGTTTTATCACGTAATTCACGTAATGGAAACGATAAAGCTCGCCAAGAATTACTCGCAACATTAGCAACTATTTCAAATGATAATATCATTCCCGTTGCACGTGCTTTTAGCCAATTTCTTAATCTCACCAATATTGCTGAACAATATCAAACTGTTTCACGTCAACACCATGATCAAGTTGCATCAGATCGCTCTATTGCTGCACTTTTCAAACGTTTAAAAGCGCAAAATATATCACAAGAAAAAATCATGGCAACGGTTGAAAAACTCTTAATTGAGTTGGTATTAACTGCACATCCAACTGAAGTTACACGCCGCTCATTAGTGCATAAGCATGTAGAAATTAATAAGTGTTTAAGTAAATTGGAGCATAGTGATTTAACAGAAGAAGAACGTAAAACCATTGAACGCCGCCTATTGCAACTTATCGCTCAAGCATGGCATACCAATGAAATTCGTACGCAGCGCCCTACCCCATTTGAAGAAGCCAAATGGGGGTTTGCGGTTATTGAAAACAGTTTGTGGCAGGCAGTTCCTGAGTTTTTACGTCAACTCAACACAAGTGCGGTCGAATTTTTTGGATTTAACATTCCAGTAGAGTTGAATCCTATTCGTTTCTCTTCATGGATGGGAGGTGATCGCGATGGTAATCCATTTGTTACAGCAGCTGTAACACGCCAAGTATTACAATTAGCGCGTTGGAAAGCAGCAAGCCTATTTCTTACTGATATTCAAGCGTTAGCAGATGAACTTTCTGTCGTTAAATGTACCGATGAATTTCGAATTAAATATGGTAATCATTTAGAACCTTATCGTACCGTTGTAAAAGAGTTACGTTCTAAATTAACTATGACACTTGCTTATTATGATGATTTATTAGCCAGTCGCCCGCCCCGCGCATCAGCAAATGAAATTATCACGCACGACACACAATTATGGGAACCGCTATATGATTGCTACCAATCTTTACAAGCTTGTGGTATGCGTATTATCGCTAATGGCTTATTACTTGATTGCCTACGCCGTATTCGCTGCTTTGGTGTGACATTGTCACGATTAGATATTCGCCAAGAAAGTACGCGCCATACTGATGCCGTCGCTGAAATAACACGTTACATTGGTTTAGGTGATTATTCGCAATGGAGTGAAAGTGACAAGCAGGCTTTTCTTATTCGTGAATTAAGTTCTCGCCGTCCATTATTACCACGTGATTGGCAACCTTCAGTAGAAACACAGGAAATTTTGGATACCTGTAAAGTTATTGCAGAACAACCCAAAGGCGTAATTTCTTGTTACATTATTTCAATGGCAAAAACAGCTTCCGATGTATTAGCTGTCCATTTATTGTTGAAAGAATCAGGTGTCCGTTACCATTTACCTGTTGTACCATTGTTTGAAACATTAGCGGATTTAGATGCCTCTGAACAAGTGATGAGAGAACTCTTTAATATTGGTTGGTATCGCGGTGTCATTAATAACAAACAAATGGTAATGATTGGTTATTCTGATTCAGCGAAAGATGCAGGAATGATGGCTGCATCTTGGGCGCAATATCGTTCGCAAGAAGCCTTAGTGAATCTTTGTGAAAATCTTAATATTGAGCTGACATTATTCCATGGACGTGGTGGTACAATCGGACGTGGCGGTGCGCCTGCGCATGCCGCACTTTTGTCTCAACCACCGCGTTCACTCAAAAATGGCTTACGTGTAACTGAACAAGGCGAAATGATCCGCTTCAAATTAGGTCTACCAGCTGTCGCAATCGGTAGTCTTGATTTATATGCTAGTGCAATTTTGGAGGCCAACTTACTACCGCCACCTGAACCTAAGGGACAATGGCGGGCGTTAATGGATGAATTATCTGTTTCATCATGCCAAATTTATCGTAATATTGTTCGAGGCGAAAAAGATTTTGTTCCTTATTTCCGTGCTGCAACACCAGAGCAAGAACTGTCTAAATTGCCACTAGGTTCTCGTCCTGCAAAACGCAACCCTAATGGCGGTGTAGAAAGCCTACGTGCTATTCCATGGATTTTTGCTTGGATGCAAAATCGCTTAATGCTACCAGCCTGGTTAGGCGCAGGTGCGGCACTACGCCAAGCAATTGAAAATGGGAATGGTGATTTAATCGAAGAAATGTGCAAAACATGGCCATTTTTCTCGACTCGGATAGGTATGTTAGAAATGGTATTTAGTAAAACTGATACTTGGCTTTCCGAACACTATGATCAGCATCTTGTCAAACCAGAGCTTTGGTATCTTGGTGAAGCATTACGTCAACAACTCGTTCAAGACATTCAAACAGTCCTTTCATTATCACATGAAGATCAACTAATGTCTGATTTACCTTGGATTGCTGAATCTATTGCCTTACGTAATGTCTATACTGATCCATTAAATCTATTACAAGTAGAGCTATTACGTCGTTTACGCGCTAGCCCTGATGATTCAAACCCAGATGTTGAACAAGCATTAATGATCACAATTACGGGAGTGGCTGCAGGTATGCGTAATACAGGTTAATACTTCGCCTAATATGCAGTAAAACAATAAAGAGCAGCTAAAAACTGCTCTTTTTATTTGTTGTTAGCTTATGCTAATTCACAGCCATACTTACTATTCTTTGTAAAATTCTGACGATTTTTCGTCGAATCTGGGAGGATAATTTGTTATTATGCCTTGCTTTTTGAAAAAAGTAAGGTTCAAAACATAGTTCAGTTTTACAACTAATGGAATAGATGATGAAAAAATGTAGTCCCTTGATCAGCAAAGCAATTTGCTTTACTTCTCTATTTTTATCCCTTCCCTATTTACATGCCAAAGGTAATCTAACGCTCTACTGTACATTACAGAATAGTGCTTGTGAAGAAATGGTAAAACGCTTTTCAGACAAATACCAAATTAACACAAAATTTGTTCGTAGCAGTACAGGAGTCACATTGGGTAAAATTAAAGCCGAAAAAGATAACCCTCAGGCAGATGTATGGTATGGTGGTACTTTAGAGCCTCATTTACAAGCTCGAACTCTTGGTTTACTCGAAGCTTACCGTTCTCCTAAACAAGCAGAAATACGCCCACAATTTCAACATATCATTGAAAAATATGGTGATTATACTTCTTTTGGCTATATGTTAATTTTAGGATTAGGCAT
Organism: Pasteurella oralis; assembly: GCF_042681465.1. Lineage (NCBI taxonomy): Bacteria > Pseudomonadati > Pseudomonadota > Gammaproteobacteria > Pasteurellales > Pasteurellaceae > Pasteurella > Pasteurella oralis. The sequence continues at coordinate 105,246 of NZ_JBHUFP010000005.1, read as the reverse complement.
TAATACTGAAAAGCTGCACAAATTAGGTATCGAAGAACCTAAATGCTGGCAAGATTTACTCGATCCTCGTCTTAAAGATGAAGTACAACTACCTGACCCACAAAGTTCAGGCACCGCTTATAGTTTTATTGCGACTTTAATTCAATTATGGGGTGAAGAAAACGCCTTTCAATTCTTAAAAAAATTAGATAAAAATATTTCACAATATGTCAAAACTGGACTCGTAACACAAAATCTGTCACGTGGTGATACAGCAGTCAGTATTGGTTTTTTACATACCTTTGAACAAGAAAAAGCGAAAGGAGCTCCAATCAAAACAATACCTGTTTGCGAGGGTGATAGCTATGCTTTAGGTGGTTTAAGTATCATAAAAGGCGCCAGAAACTTGGATAACGCAAAATTATTCGTCGATTGGGTATTAAGTAAAGAAGGACAGGAGGTAAATTGGATACAGCAAGCTCCTTATCAAATTCCAGCCAACAAACATGCTGAATTACCAGCAAATACTATTTTACTATCAACGCTTAATTTATTTGATCTGGATTTTGAACGCTTTGGTTCTAGTCAAGAAGCAAAACGGATTATTGAACGTTGGCTAAAAGAAGTACGTCTATCACAATAGAATGAGTGCGTTCAGATTGTACTCATATCACATTTAACACTGCTTTACTAATAAAAAGTGCGGTCAAAATTTTAAAAATTTCAACCGCACTTTGATTTGAATGAGGAAAAACTAAACTTTATTTGATAGGTTCAATTTTCCAGATTTTCTCTGCGTATTCTAGAATAGTACGGTCAGAAGAGAAGTAACTCATGTTGACAATATTTTGTAATGTACTGTCAATCCATGCATTTTGATCTTGATATTTCACATCAACTTGTTGTTGCATATCAACATAACTACGGAAATCAGCAAATGCTTGATAATAATCATGATACTGCAATGACTGTAGTAATTGATGATAGCGGCTTGAATCTGTTAGTGAAAAATGACCTGCAATAATTTGATCAACAACATGACGTAGTTCTTCATCACGCTGATAATAATCAAATGGGCGATAACCTTGACGACGTAACGCTTCCACTTGTTCAACTGTATTACCAAAGATAAAGATATGTTCTGCACCAACATTATCTAAGATCTCAACATTGGCACCGTCTAAGGTACCTATTGTTAACGCGCCATTAAGAGCAAACTTCATGTTACTCGTGCCTGAAGCTTCTGTACCCGCTAATGAAATTTGTTCTGAAATATCCGCAGCTGGAATAATCAACTCAGCTAAACTCACGCTATAATTAGGGATAAAAACAACTTTTAAACGACCTTTTAAGCGTTCATCATTGTTAATCACATTCGCTACATCATTAATCAAATTAATCGTTTGTTTGGCAGCGTAATAAGCTGATGCGGCTTTACCAGCAAGAATAAACACACGTGGTACCCAATCTTTTTCTGGGTTAGCAATCATTGCGTTATAACGTGCAATGATATGCAGTACATTTAAAATTTGACGTTTATATTCGTGAATACGTTTTACTTGAACATCAAATAATGCATCTGCACTGACCTCAATGCCTAATTCATTTTTAATGTAATTTGCTAATTTTACTTTGTTATTGTACTTAATTTGCGCGACTGATTTTTTCAATTCAGGATCTTGTATTTTCTCTTTTAACAAAGTTAATTGGCTAAGATCACGACGCCACGCTTTACCAATATATTTATCAAACAATACTGACAATTCTGGATTCGCGACACCAATCCAACGGCGAGGCGTGATACCATTTGTTACATTAGTAAAGCGTTCTGGATAAATGCGAGCAAAATCGGCAAAAGTTGAAGTGACCATCAAATCAGAGTGAATAGCTGCTACACCATTGACCTTGTTTGAACCAACCACAGATAACCAACCCATACGGACTTTACGATGATCCCCTTCTTCAATCAATGACACACGACGAATGAAATCAGCATCAGTTGTTACATAGGTACGCACGTATTCAAGGAAGTAATCGTTAATTTCAAAAATCATTTGTAAATGACGCGGTAAAATGTGCGCCATCATTTCTACAGGCCATGTTTCTAGCGCTTCTGACATTAAGGTATGGCAGGTATAAGAGAATACTCGGCGCGTGATATCCCATGCTTTCTTCCATTCATACCCTTCTTCATCAATTAAAATCACCATTAGCTCAGGAATAGCTAATGCAGGGTGAGTATCATTTAAGTGGATAGCCACTTTATCAGCAAAATTTTCCATCGTATTATGGATACGTTTATGACGATAAATAATATCTTGTAATGATGCAGAAACGAGGAAATATTCTTGACGCAAACGTAATTCACGACCACTCCAAGTAGAATCATCTGGATACAGAACACGAGTAATATTTTTACTTAACGTACGATCTTGTACCGCCGCAAAATAGTCACCTTTGTTAAAATCCGCTAAATCAAAACGATCTCCTGCATAAGCGCCCCATAAACGCAATGTTGCTGCCGAGTCATTCGCATAACCTGGGATCATTTGGTCATAAGCTAACGCCACAACTTCTTCTTTGCTGGTCCAAATACATTTTTTACCTTCAAAGTGGATACCACCACCGAAACGAATCGTATGGCGTTTTGAAGGACGAATAAATTCCCATGGCGCGCCCTTATCCAACCAAGCATCTGGTTTTTCCACTTGATGACCATCTTCGATTTCTTGTTTGAACATACCATATTCATAACGAATTCCATAACCGACACCTGGTAACGCTAATGTGGCGATAGAATCCATAAAACAGGCAGCTAAACGCCCTAATCCACCATTACCCAACCCCGGATCGACTTCTTTCTCTAATACATCCTCAAGGTTCACATTGAGTTCAGATAATGCTTGTTTCGCAATATCGTACACGCCTTCTGCCAGCATGGCATTAGACAAGGTACGACCAATTAAGAATTCCATTGATAAATAATAAACTCGGCGCGTTTCTTCACTTCTCGCTTGGCGTGCAGTTGTAATCCACCCTTCAGTCACAAAATCACGCACCGCATATAAAGTTGCGTTCAACCAATCACGTTGACTGGCTTCTTTTGGTGAACGACCGATTAAAAAGATAAGTTTCGATACAATGGTTTTTTTCAAAGACTCTACGGTAATCTCAGGACGATTATATAAAAATGGCGAGTCGAAGTTATCCATGATCATAGTTGTGTTATACTCCTAAATTATTTTAAAAAACGGTGCAATTTAGTCACTTTTGAACAAAAATGCAACAATTTTTTTAATAAAAAAACATCAATAAATAAAAATCTCAGGTAAAACAAATTTATTCTTAATAAGCGGATAAAATACGCTCATATAAATTTTTATACCCTGAAGCTGAAATTTGCCAGCTAAAGTCTTGTTCCATCGCTACAGTTCTCACGCTAAACCACAAACGCTGTTTCTGCCATAATACAAAGGCATTGGCTAATGCCTGACGTAATGCATCGCCACTTGCTTGTTCAAATACAAAGCCAGTTGCAAGACGTGCTTTAATATTTTCGGCTGAGCTATTGACTACTGTATCCGCCAATCCACCAGTTGCACGAACTAACGGTAATGTCCCATATTTCAAGCCATATAATTGAGTTAAACCACAAGGTTCAAAACGGCTTGGTACTAAAATCACATCACCACCAGCAACCATTAAATGTGATAATGCTTCATCGTAACCAATTTTAACCGCAATATGTTGCGGATAGCGTTCAGCTAAAGACTTAATACCCGCTTCTAAGTGTGGTGAACCCGAACCAAGTAATGCTAATTGACCGCCTTGTTTGACAATCTCATCAGCACTTTCAATTAATAAGTCCACGCCCTTTTGCTCAGTTAAACGCGTCACCATCACAAATAATAAAGCGTCTGGATTTTGTGGCAAATTGAAATAAGCTTGTAATGCTTCTTTATTTTTACGTTTGCCCATCATGGCTTTTAATTTATAGTGATGCTCAATATAACTATCGTTATTTGGGTGCCAAATTTGTTCATCAACACCATTTAAAATCCCCACTAAACGACCTTGTTGAGCTAAGGTATTTAATAAACCTTGTAAGCCATAGGAGAATTCAGGTGTAGTAATTTCTTGCGCATAGGTTGGACTTACGGCGGTAACGGCATCAGAATAATATAATCCTGCTTTTAAATAAGAAATTTGCCCATACAACTCAAGCCCTTCTACATGGAACATGCTGGCAGGCAAACCAATTTCAAACAAATGATGATAAGCAAACTGCCCTTGATAAGCGAGGTTATGAATTGTAAAAACAGATTTAGCTGGACGTCCTTTATTAAATAAATACGCGCTACTTAAACCCGCATGCCAATCATGAGCATGTACAACTTCAGCACGCCACCAATTGTCTAGCCCTGTTGCCAACTCGGCAGCAACCCAACCTAATAAGGCAAAACGTTTATAATTATCAGCATAATCGTTATACCATTGGTCATGATATGGATTACCTTCACGCTGATATAAATGTGGTGCATCAATTAAATAGACACCAACACCTTTATATTCACCATAACGCAAAACGATATGGCCAGCAAAGTTATCAAATTCACTGACGACGACAGTATAAGGAATTCCTGCCATAATCGCAGGATAAGCTGGTAAGACAATACGTGCATCAATACCAATCTCTTTTTGTGCAAAAGGCAATGCTCCCATCACATCAGCTAACCCACCCGTTTTCAGCAAAGGATATAATTCCGAGCAAGCATGTAGTACTTTCATTTTGTTACCCTTAAAGTGTCAAATATGTATAAATATTGCTAGTTAAGTTGAATGATTTATCTCAATATAAAAGGGCGAACACATAGGCTCGCCCTACGTTTCATTCAACTTACAGTTTGAATGGCTAAAACGTTCAAAAAACGGACCGCACTTTAATCTAAGTGAGCCTCTGAAACGACTTTTTCACCATTTAACTTTTTAAGCATCGATGGTGTTACCAGCACCACACCGCCTGAACTGACTCTAAAACGTTGACGATCTAAGTCAAGATTAACCCCGATTTCCATGCCATCAGGAATTACTGAATGACGGTCAATAATACAACGTTTTAACTTACAATTTTTACCAATTGTTACTTGTGGTAAAACAACACAATGATCGATTTCTGAACCTTCATTAATTTTAATGCGATCAAAAAGAACAGAATAACTAATAGACGCATCAGTGATTACACAACCACCTGAAATTAATGAATTATCCACTGGACGTGCATTTTCTTTCTTATAGAAGAATTTTGAGGGATAAGTTTGCACGGGATTACCGCGAATTGGCCAAGTTTGATCATAAATATCCAACTGCGGATTTTCACACACCAAATCAATATTCGATTGCCAAAAACTATCTAATGTTCCAACATCACGCCAGTAAATTTCACCTTCCGTGTTACGTCCCATACAAGAACGGCTAAATGGATGTGCATACAAGACCCCTTCTTCTAACGCTTTCGGTAAAATATCTTTACCAAAGTCATGTGAGGTATAAGGTGAGGTCACTTCACGTTCTAACACATCATATAAATAATCCGCATCAAACACATAAATTCCCATTGAAGCAAGCGAGGTATTTGTCTTACCAACCATAGCAGGTGGATCTTTTGGTTTTTCAACGAAGGATTTCACTTTGAGGTTTTCATTCACTGCCATCACCCCAAATTCCGTTGCTTTTTCACGTTCAACTTCAATACAACCAACCGTACATTTAGCACCACTATTAATATGATCTAATAGCATTTGGCTATAATCTTGTTTATAAATATGATCACCAGCCAAAATTAACACATATTTAGGACAATAATGATCACGAATAATCGCCATGTTTTGATAAACCGCATCTGCAGTTCCACGATACCAAGTCGAATCATCAATCTGCTGGCGAGCAGGTAACATATCAATAAATTCCCCACGTTCTGCAGGTAAGAATGACCAACCATTTTGTAAGTGACGTAATAAAGAATGCGCCGCATATTGTGTCACTACTCCAATGCGGTTTAGACCCGAGTTTAAGCAGTTTGATAAAGCAAAATCAATAATTCGGCGATTTCCGCCAAAATATAGTGCGGGTTTCGCTCGTTTGTCAGTTAATTCATAAAGGCGTGAACCACGACCGCCCGCAAGAATTAATACGAGCGTTTCTTTCACTAGCTCATATTTATTAGGTAATTTAGCAATACTACTATTCATAATGACCTCCATTATTATATGGGCAATGTTGCACAACCTAATATCAACCACCCTTATTTATTGTTTCAATTTCTACTGACGACTTATTTTTGCAACACACAAAAAGCGATATCCCCCACCTCAACCAAATTATCCTGCATGGTTGTGCCTGCTGCATGATATACAACTTCCCAATCACCTTCTGGTAATAAAAAAGTTTGTAATTCTGCTTTACTATTAATCAAGAATAACCAACGATTATCCAATAACACTTGTAATGCTTTAATTTCTCGATTATGCCAATCATCAATGCTTTTTGGTTTACCCATTACATTAAGCCATTGCACATTATCTGGACTCCACCATAGATCATTGTATAAACTCGCAATTTGCTTTCGAATTGCAATCGTTTGCTTAGTTAAATCAAATAATCTCTGGTTAAAAGATTGCCATTTTAGCCATGTTATTTCATTGTCTTGACAATAAGCATTGTTATTGCCAAATTGCGAATTACCAAATTCATCTCCTGCTAATAACATAGGTGTACCATTTGATAACAGAAGGCTCATCAACAAACTTATAGTACTTAACATACGTGCATTTTCTACTGCACTTGGCACATTTTCTATGCCTTCAACACCATGGTTATAGCTATAATTTTCATTCCGACCATCACGGTTTTCTTCGCCATTTGCCCAATTATGCTTTTGGTTATAACTCACTAAATCACGTAACGTGAAACCATCATGTGCAGTAATATAATTCACCGAGCAATGGGGTTTACGTTCACCACGTTTAAAAATATCACTCGATCCAGCCAACCGTTCAGCAAAGGCACCATTTTCACCACTTTTCCACAACCAAAAACGCGTCATATCATCACGAAAACGATCATTCCATTCAGCAAAATAATCAGGGAAATTACCAACTTGATAACCAAAATCACCAATATCCCAAGGCTCTGAAATCAATTTACATTGTTGTAAACTGGGTACAGCAATAATATCGGCAAATAATTGTGCTTGCGGATTGAAACCACCTTGATTTTCACGTCCTAATACCGCGCCTAAATCAAAGCGAAAACCATCAACATGGCACTCTTCTACCCAATAGCGCAAACAATCAACCACCCAGCGACGTGTCATTGGATGGGATAAATTCATCGTATTGCCACACCCCGTCCAGTTGCAATAATACCCTTGCTCATCGTGCCAATGGTAAGCTTTATCATCAATACCACGTTGACTAAAAGTCGGAAAATGCTGCTCTGATTCTACGCTATGATTAAAAACCACATCTAAAATCACCTCAATGCCTGCTTGGTGTAACACTTTCACCATCGCCTTAAACTCTGTTAGTGGGCTTGAACCCGCTTGTTTTGACCAATATTTAGGCTCTACCGCAAACATTGCTAATGGGCTATATCCCCAATAATTATGCAATCCTTTTTCCTGCAAATGGACTTCGTCAAGCTGATAATTCACTGGCAACAATTCTATTGCAGTGACCCCTAATTCTTGCAAATAGGCAATCATATTTGGGTGTGCTAGTGCAGCATAGCTACCACGAATCTGTGCAGGCAAATCCTCTCTTAACTGCGTAAATCCTTTCACATTCAATTCATAAATTACTGTCTTAGCCCAAGGAGTTTGTAATAATTGATCGTTTTCCCAATCAAAATCGTCTTCAATTATCACCGCCTTAGGTGCAACATGTGCATTATCGCGTGAATCAGATAAATCAAACCAAGCGCGTTTCTCTGCACTGCTTAAATCAGGTTTACCCACAACGACTTTAGCATAAGGATCCAACATTAACTTATTTGGATTCGCTAAAGTGCGGTCTGTTTTCCCCGAAATTCGATAACCATATTCTGTACCTAAAGGCACATCACTTAACCAAATATGCCAAACATCCCCCGTTTTTTGAGTAAGTTGAAATTTGCTTTCGTTGCCTTCTTGATCAAACAAACATAGCTCTACCGCACTCGCCTCACTCGAAAATAGTGAAAAATTATGACCACTAACACCATCTTCTATTTGAGCTGTACATCCTAAAGGATAAGGTTTTCCTGTTTTAATTCTTTTTGTATTCATTACGACTAGTTACTACTTTATTGTTCTTTCTGATTATTCACCTTCATATTTCAAATAAATTGTTGCCAATGGTGGCACAGAAATACGAATAGATTGCGCTCTTTCATGACTTGCTACATCTTCACTGCTCACTGTACCAAAATTACCTACATTAGAGCCTTCATAAAATTCGGAGTCGGTATTCAAAATCTCCACATATTGCCCCGCAAGATTTACACCGATGCGATAATCATGGCGTGGTACAGGTGTGAAATTACTCACCACAATAATACGTTCACCATTCTTGCTACGACGTTCGAAAGCAAAAATAGAGTTTTGACGATCATCAACCACTAACCAATCAAACCCTTCTGGATCGTAATCCAATTCAAATAATGCTGCGTTTTGTTGATAAATATGGTTCAAATCTTTAACTAAAAGATGCACACCTTGATGCCAGCTACCGCCAATATTTTTATCTAATAAAAACCAATCTAAACTTTGCTCATAGTTCCATTCACGCCCCTGTGCAAACTCATTTCCCATGAACAATAATTTTTTACCCGGATAGCCCCACATATAGCCATAATAAGCACGTAAATTTGCAAATTTTTGCCATGCATCTCCCGGCATTTTGCCTAATAACGAGGATTTACCATGCACTACTTCATCATGAGAAAGAGGCAACACAAAATTTTCGCTGTATTGATACACCATACCAAATGTCATTTGATCATGATGATATTGACGATAAACAGGATCTTTTTGCATGTAGGATAATGTGTCGTTCATCCAGCCCATATTCCATTTAAAATGGAATCCTAGCCCTCCCTCTTTACTCGGTTTAGTCACACCAGCAAAAGAAGTAGACTCTTCAGCAATTGAAATTGCACCATTCACTTCCGAATCAATTTTCCAATTAGTGTGTTTTAAAAACTCAATCGCTTCTAAATTTTCACGCCCACCATATTGATTTGGAATCCACTCACCATCAGCACGGCTATAATCACGATAAATCATTGATGCCACCGCATCTACACGAATACCATCTAAACCAAAACGTTCTAACCAATAAAGCGCATTACTTGATAAGAAGTTACGAACTTCATTACGACCATAGTTATAAATTAAAGTATTCCAATCTTGATGATAACCTTCTTTGGGGTCAGCATGTTCATACAAAGCGGTTCCATCAAAGGCAGCCAAGCCATGTGTATCACTAGGAAAATGCCCTGGGACCCAGTCTAAAATGACATTAATTCCAGCATCATGCGCTTTATCCACTAAACGTTTAAACCCTTCTGCTGTACCAAATCGACTTGTTGGTGAATATAAGCCTAAAGGCTGATAGCCCCATGAACCATCAAATGGAAATTCAGATAACGGCAAAAACTCAATATGAGTAAAGCCCATTTCTTTTACATAAGGAATTAGTTCATCTGCAATCTGGTCATAATCCAACCAAAAATTATTTGCTAAATTGCGGCGCCATGAACCTAAATGCACTTCATAAATCGAAATCGGTTGATCAAACTGATTGGCTTTACGGCGTTTTTCAGTCATCTCAACCATCTCAGGCAACGCACTAATTTGTGATGCAGTATCAGGACGTAGTTGTGAACTAAATGCGTATGGATCGGCTTTTAAGCGTAGCTGACCGTGGCAGTCAATTAATTCGTATTTATATAACTGACCCAAAGAAGCTTTTGGTAAAAATAATTCCCACACACCACTCTTCTGATGAAAGCGCATTGGATGACGACGCCCATCCCAATAATTGAAATCGCCAACGATAGAAACTCGTCTAGCATTTGGTGCCCATAAACGGAAATTCACACCTGATACACCATCACACTCCATAAAATGTGCACCTAATACTTCATAAGGACGTAAATGCGAACCTTCACTAAGCAACCAATTATCTAAGTCAGTCAACATTGGATGGAAACGATAAGGATCCTCAATAATTTGCGATTCTGCGCCCCAAAATACTTGTAATTGATAAGCAAAAAAAGTTCTCGTTTTCGGTACGATACCCGTAAAAAAGCCGCGTTCATCTATACAATCTAATTCACATACTTCTTTATGAGTTTCGTTATCAATCACAATAACACGTTGAGCATCGGGTAATAACGCTCGAATCTCAATACCATTTTCTGTCTCATGCATTCCTAGCACAGAAAATGGATCGGCATGCGTTCCTTCAAAAAATTGATTAATTACTGAATGCGAAACTAATTGAACCATAACAAATCCTCAATTCGACTCTAATAGATTTATACTTTACGTGCTTGGTTAACTGATGCTAAAAATGCCGTGATATTATTATCATTAAACATAGATTCTAATGTACAAGCTAGCTTTTTGCGCCAATTTGGATATTCTGTATCCGTTCCCGGTAAATTAAATGAAACTTCTTGACTCAGTAAATTTTCTAATTGCACACCAATAAGTTGGCTACAGCTATTGGCTAAATATTGATGTAACACATAATTTAAATGTGCATGCATGGCCATAGAAAGCGCATCACCCTCATAATGTGCGGGCAAATAGCTATCACGACGTAAAGTATCTAATAACGCTTGTTTATCAACTACTCGTTGTTCGTATTTTTGTTGTAAAACTTCACCCTCTAAAACCCCTAGTTGATTAAATAACTGTAAGTCCACACAATGCCAAAAGCTCGATAAAGAAGGCACATCATGTGTACCAATAGTAGAAAAGGCTTTTAATGGAAAAGCATTTGCTGCAGGGTATTCCCGATTTCGTTGTTCAAAATACAATACAAAATAAGAAAAAATCTGAAATTCATTTAATTTCGACCGCACTTCATCAGGTACTGTCCCCAAATCTTCACCAACTATAAGGCATTGATTACGTTGGCTCTCAATCGCTAAAATAGCCATGAGTTGATCAAATGGATAATGCACATAAGCGCCATCAGCAGCAGTTTTACCTTCAGGAATTAGCCATAAACGGAATAATCCCATCACATGGTCAATACGTAAAATACCAAAGTGCTGCATATTACTACGCAGCATATCAATAAAGGGCTGGAACCCTCGTGCTTTGAGTACAGCAGGATTATAAGGTGGCAAATTCCAATTTTGCCCAATAGGACCTAAAGGATCTGGTGGTGCTCCAACTGAAGCATTAACAAAATAAAGTTCAGGATCAGACCAGACATCAACACTACCACGAGAGCTATTTACTGCTAAATCACCATAAATACCAAGTGCCATTCCAAGGCTTTGACATAAGCCTTGAATTTCATTTAATTGCACTGTGGTTAACCATTGTAACCATGCATAAAACTCAACTTGATCTTGATGTTGTTTTAATAAAGCTTTGCGTTTTGTTACGCTCAATTGCTGCCATTCCTGATACCAACCTAACCAGCCGATGGTCTGTTCTGTTGGCGTATGTTGATGAAATTGACTATCAAGTACATTAAACAACCCCTGCAACAATAAAGGTTCGCCTTGTTGCTTCATAAATTGTTGGAATGTTTGACGACGCTGCATAATATGCGTTGATTTGCTTCGCTTTGAAAAAGCAAATAATTGTTCAAGCGCAGTGAGTTTTAAATTTGTTACTGCAGTATAATCAACCAATTCTGCATAACGTAATTGTTCAATCTCACTTTGCACTTCCTCAGAAACAAACCAATTTTGTACAGTTTTACATAATTTAAATTCAGGTAATGTATGGACAGCTAAATAAATAGAATTTAGCCAGCGTCTAGAGGAAGAACTATATGGACTCGCCCACTCTGGTACCGCTGGATACATTAAATGCAATGGATTGATCCCAATAAAATCAACACCATATTGACTAACTTGCTTGATCAAATACGCCAAATCCGAAAAATCTCCAATCCCCCAGTTTTGTTGAGAACGTAAACTATAAAGTTGTACATTAAGTCCCCAAACTTTCTTTTGTTCTAATACAGGAGGCTGATAGACAGTTTTTGGCGAAACAAGTAAACGAATAAGATAATTTTTTTCTGCGCTAGAGATAATTAATTGATAATAGCCATATTCTAAAGTAGGCAATTCAATAAACAGAGAACAAAATAAAGATTGCTCAAGCAAAATTTGCCCAGAATCATTCGATAATTGATAGGTTAAAGATTGTTGGGATAAATTTAAAGGCGTTAAATCATATTGAATAGATTCATGTTCAAAAAACACAGCAACATCATCATAATAAGTTACGGATTTATTTAGTTTAGTTGGTCGAGTTAATAGTTCCGTAAAATACGCCAGTGTTTCTGAGCTAGCATAAATTAAATTGCCATCGATATCGTAGTGAGAGCTTGCAATACCTTGCTTCTCTGCCTCCCGCCTTAAGTACGCCATATCCATTATCAACTACCTAAACTAGACTAATAATTAGTAGTTATTCTATCCAAGCCGCATACAAAGGCAACGACTTTTGTTTAAATTAGTGATCTTGGTCAAGAATAATTTATTTTCAGTATTTACAAGGTTTGATTACGTTTTTCTATCTCGAAAAAAGCATAAAATGAGTACGGATTTTCTTGTTAAAATCAATGTATCTCATTTTTATTGAAGGATCATCATTTGGTTCGAAAAATAAAATGTGACAGGGTTCGAAATTAATATATCGATGTAATTATCATTCAATAATAAACCCCGTTGTCATACGGGGTTTATACTAATCATGATTTTTTACGACTAAAATTCTCATCATTAGCACAAAATTCTAGTGAATCTCGAATAATTCCACTTAATCGTAAAATATTTTCTGGTCTATCGATCACAATCTGAGTTCCAGAAAGTACTAATCCAACACGAGAAATTTCTTTTTTATGATCATCAGTTAATTCTATTGGTATTGAAATAGATGGATGCTGCTTATTGTCATAATAACGTAATATCCATCTATTGCTTTTACCTTGGAATAAAAGGCTAAAATAACTTTCTGTGTCTTTAGCAATTAAATCAACATCATCACCTAAAATCATTCTCACATAATCATGTAATAATCTTTCAGTATATGTTGTAACGATTTTACTATTTTCAGGATCAACTATTGGAGCTGTTTCATCAATGACTTTTTCTAATTCAGTAGATTTTTCTTCAGGTTCAGTCTTACTGGATAAACCATATACAACCATGGCACTTACTGCTTTTTCTACGGCTTGTTTAACAATTGGACTAATACTCTCCAGAAAACGTTGATTCAATTGACGTCCAATATTTGATCTACTTGCAACATAACGCACAAACTCAAGATCTATTTCTTTTAAACTAGAACTAATTGTTCTAGTAAATGCAGATAAATAAACGCTTTCTTCTGCTAATGTGCGCAATGCTTCTGGTTGAAAGCAATCATGACAAAATCAAGCTAATTGTTCAATTTTAGATAAATCCAAATTTTCAAAATCTATCTTTAAAAATGGCGTATTATCCATAATGTTTTTTTCATCCAGATCAGTGAAAAAGCGCCATTCCCGCCCATTAGTTACAGCAGCTACAGCGACTTCTGGTGTTGCATTGAAATAACGAGATAGTTGAGGTGAGTGATTAGTTAAATTCTCAGCCCAAGACTTAGCTTCAATAAACATAACAGGTACATCATGACAAAATAAAGCATAATCGACTCTCTCTCCACTTTTAATACCGTTAAAATCAGCACCATACTCCGCTTTTACTTTAGTAGGATCATAAGGGCTAAAACCTAAAATATCTAAGAGAGGTAAAATCAGCGCTTGTTTTGTTGTTTCTTCCGTCGTGCAATATTGCCCAACTTTAATTATATGTTGTGAGTGAGATTCAATCTTATCTCTAAAAATACTATCAGCCATTATTAATCTCCTTTTTGAAAGAGATTAAATTTTAAGCTTCATTTTCTTTTTTGTCTGTGGTCAAGATCACATTATTTCTTTTTATTATTTTATCTTTTGAAATTTATTACTGACTATGCTGAATCTACTGACTCAAATTTATTTATTCTGTTCTTGCAAAATGACTTTACCCTAGATAGATCTAAGAATGAAAAGCATTGAGTTAACATTAAGATTTATTCTCTTATTATTGTATGTTTTCAAAAAGAAAACCCTAAGAGAGATGTCTTAGGGCTTAAAATCATAGACAAAATTCTAAAAACGTTTTTTAGCAAAGCATGCTATGAAATTAGCATAATTTTATTAAAGTTAAGTTCTTTAGCTTTTTTGTAACAAAAATAGATATCAAACAATACCCAAATTAAACCTACACCAAAAAATAAAACCGTAATAATTTTTAAAATACCAAGCCCTATATCACCAAGATAAAAGCGATCGATACTTAATCCACCTAAAAAAATTGATAGCAAAAGGACAACCATCGGATTTTTTAAATCAACGGCTTGAATAGAACTTTGTCTTGATTCAGGTAAGGTAGACAATTTTTCTTTCACAAGAAAGATTTTATCATTTGGGAAATTACTTGCATTTGTCATTACATAAGATTCAGCAAATTGTTTCGATTCCATAAGTCATTATCCTTATTGTTTATAGCTGTTAATAATATAATTAGAAGTATTTATTCTAAATATTATACAGTTCCTAGTCTGTGTCACAGATCACATTATGTAAAAATAATGAACAAATAATAACAAAAGTAAATTAAATAGAGTTTAGGGAAGACAAATAAAATAGGTAATTTGAGTACGAATTCATACTTTTTATAATTAATAAAAACTATTTTTTTAACGCGTTAATTTGGGGCAATTACAAATTCAAACCAATCAATCACATCCTTTTCATGAATCCCTTTTTCAATCAGAATTTGTGCTTTTTTGACGGAATTAGGATCACCAGAGAGCAATGGATGCCAATCAAATAAGGGTTTATTTTCATTTAACAATCGATAGGCACAAGTTGTAGGAAGCCAATGAAAATCAGGAAGATTTTTTTTAGTTAATTTTGTACAGTCTGGCTCATGTTTGAAACGTTGAAAATAATTAGAGCATTTACCCGTTTCTAAATCTAATAGATTACAAGCAATACGAGTATAATATAACTTTTTCCGCTTACCTCGCCCTTCAATAAATTTACGATAACAACATTTACCACAACCATCACAGAGCGCTTCCCACTCTGCTTCAGTCATTTCAAGTAAAGTTTTATGTTTCCAAAATTCAGGTTCAATTGGTGTGTCAATTGACATGCTACAATTTACTCAATAAGCCATAAAAAAAGTAAGTGCGGTATTCTACCGCACTTATTTTCTAGATCAATGACTTTTAGTCAACCAAACTTTAACTTACCTTTTTTGCTTTAAAAAGCACATAAAGTTCCCAAAATACAATGAGTATTGACAAAATTAAGTACAGCATTGAACTAAAAGTCAAATTTTTAACTGACCAATAATAATGAATTGCACCTAATAGTAACGCATAGTAGCCTAATTTATGCAAATAAAACCACCACTTTCCCATCTTATTCTTAAGGTAAGATAACGAGCTTACTGACATCAACGTCAAGATCAAGAAAGAGAAGCCGCCTACAATTAAATAACCTCGGCGAATTAATTCTTGTAAAAATAAATGAACATCATTACCCAACTCTAAAGAAAAATAAGCATAAATATGTAAAACAACATAAAACCATGCCCATAGCCCTAAGGCGCGTCGTAGTATCTGCAACTGAGGCTGCTTTAATAAACGGAATACAATTCCTAACACAAAAAGCACGAGTAAAATAGTTATCGCAGTAAAACCCAAGAAATGTTGCATTTCTTTGACGGGATCGGCGCCTAATTGTGATTCATTTCCTGTCAATAAAATAATGTGCAACCAAATAAAAGGGATTGCACAAGATAAATGAATAACAACTCTGAGCAATTTAAGCATTAAAAATTCTTCCTTAAATCAAGATCTTTATATAAATGAGCAACTTGCTCTTCATAACCATTAAACATCAATGTAGGTTGACGTTTCACACTAAATAACCCGCCTGAACCAATTACACGTTCGCTTGCTTGAGACCAACGAGGATGATCAACATTTGGATTTACATTGGCATAAAAACCATATTCTTGCGGCGCTGCATGATTCCATGTTGTTCTTGGTTGTTTAGATTTTAGTGTAATTTTGACAATGGACTTAATATTTTTAAATCCATATTTCCATGGCACAACTAAACGAATTGGCGCACCATTTTGTGGAGCTAATGTCTTACCGTACAGCCCAACTGATAATAAAGTTAGCGGATTCATAGCTTCCTCAATTGTTAAGCCTTCTACATAAGGATAGATTAATCCCCCACCAAAGAAGCTGTTTTTCTGTCCTGGCATACTTTCAGGATCATATAAAGTTTCAAATTCAACATACTTAGCATTGCTGGTCGGTTGAACTAAAGCAAGTAACTTATTTAATTCAAAACCAATCCATGGAACCACCATTGACCAAGCTTCAACACAACGAAAACGATAAATACGCTCTTCTAAAGGCAGTTGGCTCATTAATTGATGTACATCGAAAGTCATTGGTTTTTCAACTTCGCCTTCGATACGTAAAGTCCAAGGCTCGGTTTTCATCGCTGAAGCATATTTTGCTGGCGATTCTTTTGGTACTCCAAACTCATAAAAATTGTTATACCCGATCACTTTATTTTCAGGTGTTAATGCGAGCGATTGCGGATTGTCATCTTTTGTAAAAGTTAAGGTTTTACGTAAATCCTCTTCAGCAGCAGAAGCCATATTTGGCAGTAATGAAGCGGCACCCATCACGCCCATCGCTTGAATAATTTTTCTACGTTGGAAAAAAATATGCTCAGGCGTTACATCATTTTCAGTAAATTTTTGCATTATATTGCCTCCGATGGATATTATGAAGAATAATTTTTATTTGTATTCGCACTGAAATTAAATTCTACTAACTTAGACGAAGAGTTTTACAACTTCTTACAATCAATTTGCATTAAATAGCAAGAAAGATGAAAAAGTGCGGTCAATTTTCCATGAGTTTTAGGCGAGTTATGCTATGATTAGCGCCATATTGACGATATATAGGTTATAGGAAACCCTTAAATGACCGAGCTAACAAAACTTGAACCTGATGCAGCAATTGATATTGCTTATGATATTTTTCTTGAAATGGCAGCAGAAAATCTCGATCCCGCAGATATCATGCTATTTAACCTCCAATTTGAAGAACGTGGTGCAGTGGAATTTGTTGAAACTGCAGAAGATTGGGAAATGGAAATTGGTGTGCTTATTGATCCGAACGCTTATGCTGAGGTCTGGATTGGTTTAGTTAATGAACAGGATGAAATGGACGATGTTTTTGCTAAATTCCTAATCTCTCACCGTGAAGATAATCGGGAATTCCATGTTATCTGGAAGAAATAATCGATGAAAAAACAAAGAGGAGCTAAATGCTCCTCTTCTTTATTATGATTTTTTAAAAACTTTGACATTGCTAAAGCCTTGTTCTTTTAAATATAACGCTTGTAGCTTGCTCATTACCCCTCGTTCACAATATAACGCATAATGTTTACTTTGATCTAATTGCGCAAATTGAGAAGAAAGTTTATAGAATGGCAATAATAAGACATTAGCCAACTGTAACGGATTTTCATCCGCTTCTTCTGGACTACGGATATCTAAAATAATATCTTGTGCATTTAACACTGAAACAGTATTAACTTCTCCAACTTCTTTCTCCGCTTGTTCAGCAATTTGGCGAATATCTAAATATTGCGCATGTTGTACCGCATTTTCTAATATCGCAAAATCAAAATGACTTTCTTCTGCTTCAATCTTCGCTTTAATTGCTTTTACTGTTGGATTTTTTGAAATCACTCCACAAAATTCAGGCATTGATTTAGCAATATCATCTGTACCAATTTCTTTTGCCATTGCAATAATTTGTTCTTTATCATGTGTTATTAATGGACGTAATACTAACGCACTTGCTGCTTCGTCAATCAGACGCAAATTGGTTAATGTTTGGCTCGAAACCTGCCCTAATGCTTCACCTGTTACAATAGCTTGGATACCAAAACGCTCCGCCACTTTACTTGCTGCGCGCACCATCATGCGTTTTAACACAACACCCATTTGACCGTTATCTACTTTTTCGAGGATTTCACCGACTACATTTTCAAAATTAATCACAACAAAACGCACTTTATGTGAGCCACTATAGCGTTGCCAAATATGATATGCCATTTGCTTTACACCAATTTCATGTGCTGCGCCACCTAAATTGAAGAAGCAGTAATGTACTCGACAACCACGTCGAATCAGCATATAGCTTGATACGCCTGAATCAAAACCACCAGAAATCAGCGATAATACATCTTCTTGGGTGCCAATTGGATAACCGCCAATTCCATCATGGCGAGCTTTGATTAACATCATTTTGTCATTTTCAATGTCGATTCGCACCGTCACATCTGGTTTACTTAATTGCACTTTGGCACTTTCAATATGTTGATTTAAGCCTCCACCGACATAACGTTCTACATCCAATGAACTAAACTCATGTTTACCTTTACGCTTAACACGCACACAAAAGGTTTTATTCACTAAGCTAGGACCAACATCTTGTAAAGTTTGCTCAAAAATATCGTGAATTGTTGTAAAAGGTTTTTCATCGACTTCTAAAAAATGATGAATACCTGGAATACGTTCTAATAATTCAATTAAGTGCGGTCGATTTTCAGTATTTTTTGAACGTACTTCGATGTAGTCCCAATGTTTCACGACTGCTACACTGTCATCATATTTATTTAATACATTGCGAATATTCCCAGTTAAAATTTTGATAAAGCGCTTACGCACAGAATCACTTTTAATCATGATCTCAGGGAAAAGTTTGATGATAAATTTCATAGTCTCTTTATTGTCCACATTAAGTTATAAGTCGTGCATTCTAGCAGATCAATTCAGGAATAAAAATCTTTCTACTCATCAGAGAGAATAAATCCACTATAAAAATAGTTATATAGCAATAGGTTATAAATAACGTCCAATAATTCAACGACTTTATCTCAGATCTTAATTTTTTAGCTCATTCTTGATTTCAATCAAAAAGAAATGCTGAAACACACCTAAAATAAGTTAACTATTTGTGAGTATTTAATTGTATTTATATTATTTTGTTATATAGATAGTTATATAACTATATTTGGGGTGACTTATGTCAACAGCAAAAAAACGTGCAGCATTCACCGCTATTGCTTTTATGGCAATTGGGGCCGGTGTCCTATTGGGAACACAATATGTAATGCATAAAACAAGCTCACCTGAATTTTGTGTGAGTTGTCATTCGATGAGCTTTCCACAAGAAGAATGGGAAACCAGTGTGCATTTCTCAAATCAAAAAGGAATTCGGGCTAATTGTGCTGATTGTCATGTTCCTCCAGGTGGACTGCATTATGTCAAAGCAAAAGTATTCGCATTAAAAGACGTATGGTACGAAGTGACAGGCAAAATTCCCGATCGAGAAGCGTATGAAAAACATCGCTATGAAATGGCAAAAAAAGTTTGGGATGAGATGAAAGCGACTCATTCAGAAACCTGTCATAGTTGTCACAGCCTTGAGGCAATGGAAATTGCAGCACAATCTAAATCAGCGCAAACTATGCATGAATTAGCAAAATCAGACGGGCAAACTTGTATTGATTGCCACAAAGGTATCGCCCATTTCCTACCAGAAATCCCCGAAGAAACCAAGACCACTCCAATCAATCAAACTGAGTCAACCTTAACTAACAATAATAGCCAACCACTTTATGTGCAATCTATTGCAACTGCACAAACGGAGAATGGCGGCGAAGTTCGTCTTATGCCTTATGCCACATTAATAGATTGGCAAAATGATGGGCAGAAAGTAACAGCTCAATTACAAGGTTGGCAACAAGCAGGCGCTGAATCAATCATTTATATGGCGCTTGGCAAACGAATCATTTTGGCGTTATTAGAAGAGGAAGCAAAACAACAAGTCACTATTTTGAACACAATACAAGATGAAATCACTGAATCAGAATGGAAAGAAGTGATTGTTAGTATCACAATTCCACAAGACAAATTAACTGCAAACTTGACCGCACTTAATCAAATCGGCAATAAACTGAATCAAACTCATTGTAGCGGCTGTCATGCAGTGATTGAAGCAGATCACTTCACAGCCAATCAATGGATTGGTGTCGTTAATTCAATGAAAGATCGCACTGCATTAACGGCTGAAGAAGTAAGAGCACTCACAATTTACTTACAACGTAATAGTAAAGATATGCTTAGTGCAGCACATTAATTTATTCCTGACTCCGAGCTTGTGATCCTAAGTCGAAAGATATGGTAACAAGCCAGCAATAAGTTCGCTTATGCCATGGATAACCGAGAAATTGCTTGTCCACTCATCTTTAGAAAGGTGTCAAAACATTAACTAATAGAAGTAAGCGAGGCTTTATATGAAAAAAGAGAACAACGTCAATGTAAAACGTAGAGAATTTTTAAAGAATTCTTCTCTTGGTATTGCTGGTGCATCGTTAAGCGGTGGTGTAGTTGGTTCACTTGTTGCACCAAATGCTATGGCTGCGGAAAGTAAAACCATCGTCACTGCGGCACATTGGGGTCCCTTAGGTGTCGTCGTTGAAAATGGTAAAGCGGTAAAATCGGGTCCTGCCATTCCACCTGTTATCGAAAATGAATTGCAATCTGTAGTGCCAGATCAGCTTTATAGCGAAACACGCATTAAATATCCAATGGTGCGTAAAGGTTATTTAGCTAACCCTGGAAAAAGCGATACAACCATGCGCGGCTGCGATGAATGGGTCCGCGTCTCTTGGGATCAAGCATTAGATTTAATTGACAAAGAGTTCAAACGCATCCGTCGTGAAGGTGGCTTTGAAAATATCTTCGGTGGTTCTTATGGCTGGAAAAGTTCAGGCTCACTCCATTCAAGCCGCACTCTTTTACATCGTTATTTAAATGCGACAGGCGGATTTGTTGGACACAAAGGTGACTACTCTACTGGTGCGGCGCAAGTCATCATGCCACATGTACTGGGTACCATCGAAGTCTATGAACAGCAAACCAGCTGGGAAACTATCTTAGAAAGCACTGATATTATTGTGCTTTGGTCAGCAAACCCACTCACAACAATGCGTATCGCATGGACAGCCACTGACCAAAAAGGAATTGAATATTTCAAAAAATATCAAGCAACAGGCAAACGTATCATTTGTATCGATCCAATCAAAAGCGAAACCTGTAAAATGTTGAATGCGGAATGGATTCCAACCAATACCGCAACTGATGTGCCATTAATGTTAGGGATTGCACATACTTTAGTAACTCAAGATAAACACGATAAAGCCTTCTTGAAAAAATACACAACAGGTTATGCGAAATTTGAAGAATACTTACTCGGCAAAGTAGATGGACAAGCAAAAGATGCTGAATGGGCAAGCAAAATTTGTGGGGTACCGGTTGATGTAATTAAGCAGCTTGCTCATGATTTTTCTACTAAACGCACGATGTTAATGGGTGGTTGGGGTATGCAACGCCAACGTCATGGCGAACAAACACACTGGATGATGGTGACTTTGGCTTCCATGCTAGGTCAAATTGGTTTACCGGGTGGCGGTTTTGGCTTTAGTTATCATTATTCAAATGGTGGCGTTCCAACCACAACAGGCGGTGTTATTGGTTCAATGTCAGCAACATTAGATAACGATACCTCAAATACGGGGCAGTCTTGGTTATCAAAATCCGCCAAAATGAGTTTCCCACTTGCGCGTATTGCCGACGTTTTACTCAATCCAGGCAAGACAATCCAATATAATGGTACAGAAATCACTTATCCAGATATTAAATTAATCTACTGGGCAGGTGGTAATCCATTTGTTCACCACCAAGACACCAATACACTCGTTAAAGCTTGGCAAAAACCAGAAACCATCATTGTCAATGAGATAAACTGGACGCCGACTGCGCGTATGGCAGATATTGTGCTTCCAATCACAACCAGTTATGAGCGTAATGACTTAACGATGACGGGTGATTATTCCATGATGCATATTCTCCCAATGAAACAAGTGGTTGAACCACAATTTGAAGCACGCAATGATTATGATGTCTTCGCTGAACTTGCTAAACGTGCTGGTGTAGAAGATAAATTCACTGAAGGTAAAAGTGAAATGGATTGGTTAAAATACTTCTATCAATCTGCTTTCGATGCTGCACGTAAAAATCGCGTTTTAATGCCTAAATTTGAAAAGTTCTGGGAAGAAAACAAACTAATTACCTTTAATGCCAGTGAAAAAGCAAAAAAATGGGTACGTTACGGTGAATTCCGCGAAGATCCATTATTAAATCCGCTTGGTACACCGTCAGGTAAAATTGAAATTTACTCTGATACCATTGCGAAGATGAATTACGATGACTGTCGGGGTTATCCTTCATGGTTTGAACCTGAAGAATTTGCAGGCAATGTGACAACAGAACATCCATTAGCATTGGTCACACCACACCCTTATTATCGCCTACACAGTCAACTAGCCCATACCTCATTACGTCAAAAATATGTGGTACAAGATCGCGAGCCAGCCTTAATTCACACGGAAGACGCTAAAGCTCGTGGTATTGCTGATGGCGATATTATTCGTATTTTCAATCAGCGTGGTCAAGTACTTGCTGGCGCAGTTGTCACAGATCATATCATCAAAGGTACTGTTGGTTTATGCGAAGGGGCTTGGTATGACCCATTAGACTTAGGTATGAGCGAAAAACCACTGTGCAAAAATGGATGTCCAAATGTCCTAACAATGGATATTGGCACATCAAAACTTGCTCAAGGTAATTCACCGAATACGTGTATTATCCAAGTAGAAAAATTTACAGGCGAAGCACCTGAAGTCACCGTATTCAAACAACCTAAACATGCAAAAGCTTAAATTAGCCTAAGCTAATGAAACTAAAAAGTGCGGTCAAATCGACCGCACTTTTTGTGCTTATAAAGCATACTGTTAACATATTTTTTATGTATAAAATAGCTAAATACTCATGGAAAAATCGAAACTAAATTCACGGAAAAGAGACTAAATAATTTTAACATATATCAAAAAATACAGTACAATAACTGCCCTAAATCTTTCGACGACAAAGGACCAACAATGGCAAGAAAACCGACAGTAAAAACAGAACTGGATTTTGAAACAACTTTACAGCAGTTGGAAACCATTGTAACGCGTTTAGAGAGTGGTGAACTTCCATTAGAAGAAGCGCTCAAAGAGTTTGAAAATGGCATCAAATTAGCCAATTTAGGACAAGAGCGTTTACAGCAAGCGGAACAACGGATTCAAATTTTATTGCAAAAAAGTGAAAACGCAGAATTAACGGATTACCAAGCAGAACAATAAATAAAACGAGCCTGTTATGTATCAATTTTCACAAGACTTATCACAATTACAACAACGTATTAATACTTTTTTGACCCAACAACTCAATTTAGATACCCATCCTTCACCTCTTGCAGAAGCCATGCGCTATGGTGTTTTGTTAGGTGGCAAACGTATTCGCCCATTTTTAGTTTATACCACAGGTCGCATGTTAGGTGCGGATCTTAACCAATTAGATTATGCTGCCGCAGGACTTGAAGCTATCCATGCTTACTCATTAATGCATGATGACTTACCTGCGATGGATAATGATACTTTAAGACGGGGACAACCAACTTGTCATATTGCCTTTGATGAAGCAAGCGCTATTTTAGCAGGCGATGCACTACAAGCTTTTGCTTTTGAAATTTTAACTCAAGCACCACTATTATCTGCTGAACAAAAACTCGCTTTAGTAAAAACCTTGAGTCGAGCCGCTGGCATGCAAGGTATGTGTTTAGGGCAAAGCTTAGATTTAATTTCTGAGCAGAAACAAATTACATTGGATGAACTAGAATATATTCATCGTAATAAAACGGGTGCATTACTTTCTGCGGCATTAAAAATGGGGTTAATTTGCTCATCACATTTTGCTAATCAAGCACTTGAACAACAATTACAGCGTTATGCAGAAGCAATTGGATTAGCTTTTCAAGTACAAGATGATATTTTAGATATTGAAGGCGAGAGTGAAATTACGGGTAAGACAATAGGGTCAGATTTAATGGCGGATAAAAGTACTTATCCTAAATTACTCGGTTTGGTTGGGGCAAAACAAAAAGCACAACAACTTTATCAAACAGCTATTAGTGAGCTAGAAAATTTACCTTTTGATACCGCGGCACTGCGTGCGATTGCGGAATTTGTCGTAAATAGAAAAAGTTAAATCGCACAATAAACTAACAAAAGTGCGGTCTGTTTTTACATTATTTTGGAATTGACTAACGATTATGCAAAATTATCCTCTTTTATCATTAATTAATTCGCCTGAAGATTTGCGCTTATTGAGCAAAGAGCAATTACCTCAAGTTTGTCAGGAATTACGTGCATATTTATTAGAGTCTGTTAGTCAAAGTAGCGGACACTTAGCATCTGGCTTAGGTACAGTAGAGCTAACAGTTGCCCTGCACTACGTTTATAAAACGCCCTTTGATCAACTCATTTGGGACGTAGGTCATCAAGCCTATCCACATAAAATTTTAACGGGTCGTCGTGAAAAAATGTCGACTATCCGTCAAAAAAATGGGATTCATCCTTTTCCATGGCGTGAAGAAAGTGAATTTGATGTGTTAAGTGTAGGTCATTCTTCTACTTCAATCAGCGCAGGGCTTGGTATCGCTATTGCCGCACAACGCGAAAATGCGGGACGAAAAACGGTCTGTGTCATAGGCGATGGTGCGATCACCGCTGGAATGGCATTTGAAGCAATGAATCATGCGGGGGCATCACATGCTGATATGTTAGTCATTTTAAATGACAACGAAATGTCTATTTCAGAAAATGTCGGTGCATTAAACAACCATTTGGCGCGCTTATTAACAGGCTCATTTTATTCCTCCATCCGTGAAGGCGGTAAAAAAATCCTATCCGGCATGCCACCAATTAAAGAGTTTGTTAAGAAAACGGAAGAACATGTAAAAGGCTTTGTTTCACCAGTTGGTACCATGTTTGAACAGTTAGGCTTTAATTATATTGGACCAATTGACGGACATAATATTGAAGAATTAATTAGCACATTAAAGAATATGCGCTCTTTAAAAGGACCTCAGTTCTTACATATTATGACTAAAAAGGGTAAAGGCTATGCACCTGCAGAAAAAGATCCTATTGGCTTTCATGGTGTACCAAAGTTTGATCATTTAAGCGGTCAACTGCCTAAATCCAATACTAAGCCGACTTATTCGCAAATTTTTGGTGATTGGCTCTGTGAAATAGCTGCACAAGATCCCAAATTAATTGGGATTACTCCCGCAATGCGTGAAGGTTCAGGCATGGTAGAATTTTCTAATCGTTTTCCAGAACAATATTTTGACGTTGCAATTGCTGAACAACACGCGGTTACTTTTGCTGCGGGTTTAGCAATTGGTGGTTATAAACCCGTTGTCGCGATTTACTCGACTTTCTTACAACGTGCTTATGATCAAGTGATCCATGATGTAGCAATCCAAAACTTACCTGTATTATTTGCTATTGATCGTGCAGGCGTTGTCGGAGCTGATGGTCAAACCCATCAAGGTGCGTTTGATATTAGCTTTATGCGTTGCATTCCTAATATGGTGATTATGACACCAAGTGATGAAAATGAATGTCGTCAAATGCTTTATACAGGCTACAAACTCAATCAACCTGCCGCAGTACGCTATCCACGTGGTAATGCTATTGGTGTCGAACTACAACCGCTGCAAGTATTAGTACTGGGACAATCTAAATTAATTCGTGAGGGTGAAAAAGTCGCTATTTTGAATTTCGGCACATTATTACCAACAGCTTTAAATGTGGCAGAAAAACTGAATGCGACTGTGGTTGATATGCGCTTTGTTAAGCCAATTGATGTACAACGTATCAAGCAAATTGCACAAACTCATGATGTGATAGTTACTTTAGAAGAAAATGCAATTCAAGGTGGTGCTGGTAGTGCCGTTGCAGAAGTGCTTAATTTACAACAATATCACGTAAAATTATTACAACTCGGTTTACCTGATTTCTTTATTCCACAAGGCACACAACAAGAGGTTTTAGCTGACTTACAATTAGATGAAAATGGCATTGAAAGACAAATAAAAAATTTTTTATAAAAAATAAAACTTTTTATGAACTATTTTAAAAATAGCCAGTCTTAGATAATGCTAGTGCACTGCAAAATGCAGTCGTCTTTTTAACTTTCTTATATTAAGACCTCCCGCTACATCTTCTTGGTGTAGCGGTTTTTTCTTTTTAAGTCCCATAATTTTTCAATTTCTGACCGTACTTTTACTGTCATAGGTTGTATTGGTTCAAGTAAAATTTCATTCTCAATAGGACTCTCACACAAATGAATATACATTTCATAAACCGTCTGTTGATCAACTTGATGTGTATTGATAAAGAAATTTTGTAAACGATAAATACTGACTTGCAGATAATATTGCTCTGCTATTTCAATGATGTGTTCAATCTCTTTGAGATTGCCGCCTACATTACTGATAACAATCAATACATCTTGTGTTTTATGTTGCTGGCAAAACTCAAACGCTTGATTCAATTTCAGCTGTGCTTGTTGTTTTGCTATTTGAAAGCACTCAACTGTCCATCGATAAATACCATTTATTGTCAAAAAGTGATCATTCTCAATATGAAACACAATTCCCATTGGATAGCTCTGTTGAAATTCAGTGATTTTTTCTAATGCAAAGGTTGTTTTGCCTGAACCCGAATGCCCTCGAATAATAATTAATTTTTGCATTTTTATAAAAATACTTAATTTACCCTGCTATGAGTTTATGAACTCTATCAAAATCTCATAAAAGATAACAATCAAAGAAACAAAAGATTTTCCATAAACAATTAAGATAACCGCTAATATTGCTAAGGGTACTTTTACCGATTTCTTATTCATAAAGGCATCAAAAAAACAGACATAAGCAATATAGAAAAGGATAAAACTGAATAATCCTATATTAGGGTCACCTATATGATATGAGAAGATCACAATAACTATAGGAGAAATAAAGATAAATAACAAAGCAACTAACCAAAGAAATACCACAATGGATGTACGAATAAACGCTTTCTTTTCTTCATTCATAGCATATCATTCCTATTTTTTAATCTAAGGCGACATAACCTGTTTGCGTAATAATTGCTTTGCCCTGTTCTGATTGAATCCATGCTAAAAAAGCTAACGTTTCAGGGCTTTCATTACCTGTGGTTACAACATAAAATTCTTTTGCATAGGGATATTCGCCTGAAAGAATCGTTTGTCTATTTGGTGCAATGCCATCAATAGTCAGTAATTTAATTGCTTTTGCCTCAACCATTTTAGTGGCAAAAAACAAGAAAGAATAACCGAGTCCATTATCAAAATTTCGATATTCAGTGACAACTTCAATCATGCCTCCCATTCCAGCAGCAACATCATTTGTCGGAGGCGCCATCAGAGGCACATCCCCCATGATCTTCTCAAGCGTAGTTTGGCTACCAGAATTTTTAGGTCGCTGAAAAGCACGAATTTTCATGTTTTCACCGCCCACCTCACGCCAATTTTTAATTTTTCCTGAATAGATATCAACAAGTTGTGCTTTGCTTAGATTGTCTACTTTATTTTGGCTATTAACAAAAAATACAAATGCTTCTTTACCAATCGGGGTTAACTTAAACTCAATACCTTTTTCTTTCGCCATTTCCACTTGCTCTTTAGAAGGTCCTGCTGCAAAAATCATATCTACTTTACCTTCGATCAGATTTTGATAAGCATTTTTCGTTTTACTGCATTTAACTAACGCCTGCGTACTCTCGCAATGAAATGCCATCTCATCGGTTTTAGGTTCAGGATAAACTGCCTGTGCAAAAGCCGCATAGATTGGATAGAGTGCCGTTGCACCATCTAATCGCGGTAAATTCTGTTTGAGCTTCAATTGGCTTGGTGCATCTAAAGTAACCAGTTGATTTCCTTGTTTAAATGGCTGATATTTATATAGATCAACTTTAACCGAAACTCTCGGAGTTGTGGCTAAAATCTCTCGCGTATTTTGTGTATAGAGAACGTAACCAACAAAAGCAACTATCGAAGTAAACATAATCATTAAAGGATATCTTTTTTTATAATGCTTGCGTGTCACTGTTAATACAAGCCACACGTAACTCACATAAAAAGCAATAATTGAAGGCAAAATAGTACTTGTTCGATAACCTGCAAAGTCAAAGATAAAATAAATAATAAATAAAACGAATATCAAAAAGAAAGCACCTAACCATAGAATAATAGCCATAATAGTTTTCTCTCCCAATTATTACTAAAAAAAAGACCGCACTTTTAAGATAATATAATCTTCCCAAAAGTGCGGTCAAATTTAAAGCTATTTTAGTGATAATTGATTATGACCAAATATCTTTATCAATACCTCGTTTTAATAGCTCAGGATGATCCTCAATTTTAAATACAGGCTCTTGTCCTACCTTCACTTGACGTTGGTAATCTTTCAAAATTAGCCAAACAACTGGTGCTAATAAAATAATAGCCACGAGGTTAATCATTGCCATAATCGCCATCACGGTATCAGCAAAATTCCACACAATATTCGCGTGATTTACTGCACCGAAATAAACGAAGAACAAAACAATTAAACGGAAAATTAAAACAAATAGAGGTCTATTACGAATGAAACGAATATTGCTTTCTGCATAAGCGTAGTTACCAATAATTGATGAATATGCAAATAAGAATAAGATAAAAGCTAAGAAATGCAGACCAAAATCACCTACATGATATTGCAACGCATTTTGAGTTAATGAAATCCCTTTTAAAGACTCACTGCCGTAGTTATCGGATAATAAAATAATAATTGCAGTACAGCTACATACAATAATGGTATCGACAAAAACGCCTAACATTTGGATTAACCCTTGGCTTGCTGGATGTTTAACATCCGCAGTTGCTGCTGAGTTTGGTGCTGATCCCATCCCTGCTTCATTAGAAAACAAACCTCGTTTTACGCCCATTAACATGGCTTTAGAGAAAATTGCACCAAACATGCCCCCTGCCATAGCACTAAAATCAAAGGCGCTTGAAACAATACGTGAAATGATCATCGGTATTGCAGTCATATTCATCGTCAGAATGATAAGTGCAATAACTAAATAAAATAATGCCATCATAGGCACTAATTTCGCACTGACTACGCCAATGCGTTTGACGCCGCCAAAAATAATTAATGCAGTAATTGCTACTAATAGCAGCCCGACATATTCTGACTTCCAATGCCATGCATTACGGGTTGCTTCAACAATAGCGTTTGCTTGTACCGCATTAAAAGCAAAACCAAACGTAAAAATTAAGCTTATTGCAAATAGTACACCTAACCAAGGTGCTTTTAATCCTTTGGTAATATAATAAGCAGGTCCACCACGATATAATCCGCAAGGCTCTTTCACTTTGAATAATTGCGCAAGTGAAGATTCCGCAAAAGCACTACTCATGCCAATTAAGGCAGTTACCCACATCCAAAAGACGGCACCTTCACCACCAATAGCAATTGCAGTTGCCACACCACCAATGTTACCAACACCAACACGACTCGCTAAACCAGTAGTAAACGCTTGAAACGGTGTTAATGAATTGCCTTCTGCGCTGCGTCCAGACCACATTTCACGTAGGCTACGTGGCAATAAACGAAGTTGTACTAAACCTGTGGTAATCGTAAAAAATAAACCTACGCCCAATAAAGTGACAATGGTAATATCCCATAATGGTCCATCTACCTTTTCTACAAACCATACTAATGCCTGTTCAACGAAATCAACAAAACTAGAAAATAGTTCCATTTATCTTTTCCTTATTCAACGCAATTTCACAAAGTCGATTATTGTAATCGCTTTATTAAATGGAATAGAGCATTTTTTTATTTCTAACTAAAAAATCTCAATTTAATTAAATTAAAACTAAAAATAGAAAGTTTAAATAAAAATTATCTATTTTAAGCACCAAAGTTACTCTTATTTAGTAAACAAAAAAGAGCGCATTTTTGCGCTCTTTATCAAGCTAAGTAGAAGAAAAATTAAAATCCTTCTTTTAAACTCACAGTTAAATTGAAGACCAAATGTTCAGGACGACTATCTTTACTGTCTGCACAATAATAACCTTCGCGTTCAAATTGATAAGCTTGCTCTGGCTGCGCATTAATTAGGCTTTTCTCTACAACACCCTGTTTTACCACTAATGAATCTGGATTAAGTACTTCATGAATATCTTCCACAGCTCCCGGATTTGTGACAGTAAATAAACGATTATATTGGCGGAATTCAGCAGGCAAATAATCTTCTGCGGATACCCACTGAATAACGCCCTTGACTTTACGTCCATCCGCAGGATTTTTACCTAGCGTATCAGGATCATAGCTACAGTACACTATAGCAATATTACCATCAGCATCTTTTTCTACACGTTCTGCTTTAATGACATAAGCATTACGTAAACGTACTTCTTTGCCTAAAACAAGACGTTTATATTGCTTATTTGCTTCTTCACGAAAATCGGCTTGATCAATATAAATTTCACGAGTAAATGGCAATTCGCGCTGCCCAAGTTCCTCACGATTAGGATGATTTGGAGCTTGTAATATTTCTTTGTCACCAAAGTTTTCAATGACTACTTTTAACGGGTTAATCACTGCCATTGCTCGTGGTGCATTTTCGTTCAAATCTTCACGAATACAAGCTTCTAATGCGCTCAGCTCAACTGTATTTTCCTGTTTTGTCACGCCAATACGACGGCAAAACTCACGAATTGAAGCGGGTGTATAACCACGACGACGTAAACCTGAAATTGTTGGCATGCGTGGATCATTCCAGCCATCTACAATCCCCTCATTTACTAATTGTAATAATTTACGCTTAGACGTTAAGGTTGCTTCCAAGTTTAAACGTGAAAACTCATACTGATGTGGTAATGGGCGTTCAATTGAAATATTGTCTAACACCCAATCATATAAACGACGGTTGTCTTGGAATTCTAACGTGCAAAGAGAATGCGTAATACGTTCAATTGCATCAGAAATACAATGAGTAAAATCATACATTGGATAAATACACCATTTATCACCCGTTTGATGATGGCTTGCAAATTTAATACGGTATAACACAGGATCGCGCATAACCATAAACGGTGATGCCATGTCAATTTTGGCACGTAAACTGGCTTTACCTTCCTCAATTTCGCCATTTTTCATTTTTTCAAACAGCGCTAAGTTTTCTTCCACTGAACGATCGCGATATGGGCTATTTTTCCCTGGCTCAGTTAATGTGCCACGGTATTCACGCATTTCTTCTGGCGAAAGCTCATCAACATAGGCTAAACCTTTTTTGATCAGCTCAAGAGCATAACCATATAATTGGTCAAAATAATCTGACGCATAGTGCGGTTGTCCTTCCCATTTAAAACCTAACCACTCAACATCCTGCTTAATTGAATCCACATATTCCACGTCTTCTTTTACAGGATTAGTATCATCAAAACGTAAATTACATAATCCCTGATAGTCCTCAGCGATACCAAAATTTAAACAAATCGATTTGGCATGACCAATGTGTAAATAACCATTTGGCTCAGGCGGAAAACGTGTTTGAACGCTATGGTGCTTACCTGAAGCTAGATCTTCATCAATGATTTGACGAATAAAATTAGTGGGGCGTTTTTCTGCGTTTTCAGTGATTTCTACACGTTCAATTGGGTTACTCATTCTGACCTCAAATTTCAATAAATATTTTGCTATGAAAAATGTTGTTTATTCTACCTTGTTTACCTACAGAATACAAAAGTGCGGTCTGTTTTCTTCTTATTTCGTACTTCCTATTTTTTGTTTTAATGATAAAATGAACGAACGTTCATTCAGTGTAATGGCTTCATATTTTCTTAAGCTAATATTTGTATCTTTTAAGGAACTTACCCTACTCTAGAGAAACAACAATGAATAAAAAGTATCTGATTAGCGGCGCCATCATTATTACGATTCTTATTGGCGGATTTTATTTATTTAATGCGAATCAAAACAATCAAATCACTTATCTTACAGAAACAGTGAAACGCGGTGATCTACAAAAATCCGTTATTGCAACTGGTACGTTGAGAGCTTATCAACGTGTTGAGGTCGGTGCACAAGCATCTGGGAAAATAGAAAAAATACATGTCAAACTTGGGCAACAAATTAAACAAGGCGATCTCATTGCAGAAATTGACTCACAAACACAACATAACCATTTAGATACTGCACAAGCCAAGTTAACCTCTTATCAAGCTCAACTTAATGCGAAAAATGTGGCTTATGACATAGCTAAATCCAGTTACGAACGCAGCAAAAAATTGTATAGCCAAAAAGCAATTAGCCTGACAGAATTGGATAATGCCAAGCATACTTTTGCTGTCGCACAAGCTGCTATCCAAGAAATTACAGCGGCAATTAAGCAAGCTGAAATTGAAGTGAATACAGCAATAACCAATTTAGGCTACACCAAAATCCTATCACCGATTACTGGTACAGTGATTTCTATCCCTGTTTCTGAAGGACAAACAGTTAATGCAAACCAAACGACACCAACTATTATCCAAGTGGCAGATGTGAGTAAAATGCAAATCAAACCCGAAATTTCAGAAGGTGACATTACGAAAGTCAGCGTTGGTATGCCGATTATTTTTTCAACGTTAGCTGAGCCAACAATTCAATACATGACAGTCATCAATGCAATTGATCCTGCAATGACAACATTAACTGATAATGAATACTCAGAATCAGTTGCTAATACAAAAGCCGTCTATTTTTATGCCAATGCACTTGTTGATAATCCAGATAATAAGCTGCGTATTGGTATGACTGCACAAACTCAAATTTTAGTTGCTGAGGTAAAAGACACTCTGTTTATCCCAACCTCAACTTTAAAACCAGAAAGTAACAAAGTATTTGTTCAGGTACTCAAAGACAATCAAGTAGAAAAACGTGAGGTCATTATTGGTCTTAATGATGATCTCAATACTCAAATTTTGTCAGGATTACAGGAAGGTGAAAAAGTAATTTCTTCGCAACTCACCAGTGACGAACAAGTAGGCAACACGATTCGTCGTGCAAGAATGTTCTAAAAGTGCGGTCGACTTTATGCAAATTATTCAAATCAAAGATCTCAATAAATTTTTTGGTGAAGGTGACTATCGTACCCAAGTGCTTAAAAATATCAATTTAGAGATTAAAAAAGGAGATTTCATTGCTATCATCGGTGCCTCTGGTTCTGGTAAATCAACTCTGATGAATATCATTGGCTGTCTAGATAGTGCCAGCTCTGGTTCATATAAAATTGCAAATGAGGAAGTCAGCTACCTTGATAAAGATGCACTCTCTGATTTACGACAAAAGAAATTTGGCTTTATTTTTCAGCGTTATAATTTACTTTCTACTTTAACTGCTTTAGAAAATGTTGCCTTGCCTGCAATTTATGCTGGCATTGACCAAAAGACACGCCTTACACGTGCTAAAGATTTATTAGAAAAGTTAGGTTTACAGGATAAGTTAGTCAATAAACCTAACCAATTATCTGGCGGGCAGCAACAGCGAGTCAGTATTGCCCGCGCTTTAATGAATGGTGGGGAAATTATCCTCGCCGATGAACCCACTGGTGCATTAGACTCAAAAAGTGGTACAAGGGTAATGGAAATTCTGCAACAACTACATCATGAAGGCCATACGATTATTCTGGTCACTCATGATCAACAGATTGCTCAATTTGCCAATCGCATTATTGAAATTAAAGATGGTGTTATTATTCAAGACCAACAAAAATCCAATTGGGTTGCTGAAAAATTAACAACGCCAACAGTACAAAAAACACGCTTTACTTTGATTAAAGATCAATTTATTGAATCATTTAAAATGTCAGTTAATGCAATTGTGGCACATAAATTACGTTCATTACTCACTATGTTAGGCATTATTATTGGCATCACTTCTGTTGTTTCAGTAGTCGCATTAGGTAATGGTTCACAGCAAAAAATCCTATCAAATATTAGTTCACTTGGCACGAATACTATGGATATTTATAACGGAACCGGATTTGGTGACAGACGAGCAGAACGTATGCAAAATTTAACTGTGAGTGATGCTAACCTACTCGCCAAACAAAGTTATACTGAAAGTGTGACTCCAAACAGCGCAGTCAGTGGCAGTCTAACTTATGGTAACCAAAATTTTACTGCGCAGGTAAAAGGTGTTAATGAACAATTTTTTGATGTCAAAGGCATCAACTTACTACAAGGTCAATTATTTACGTCTTACGATGTGGCACAAAATACACAAGTGGCAGTCATTGACTCAAATACACTACGTCAAGTCTTTAACAATCACTCACCTTTAGGCAAAATCATTATGATTAATAAAAAGCCACTACGCATTATTGGTGTAGCGAATCCAGCAGGAATGAGTAGTAATAATAGCAGTTTAACGATCTGGCTTCCTTATACTACAGCAATGTATAAAATTTCAGGTAATGCCAAAATTGATTCCATTACAGTAAAAATCAAAGATGAAATCAATACTCAAGTCGCTGAAAAAGATCTTACTCAGCTATTAACAGTACGTCATGGTAAAAAAGATTTCTTCGTGATAAATAGCGATACGATAAAACAAACCATTGAAAGTACAACCAATACCATGAAATTATTAATTTCTTCAATTGCATTGATTTCATTAGTAGTGGGCGGAATCGGTGTAATGAATATCATGTTAGTTTCCGTCACTGAACGAACTAAAGAAATTGGCGTCCGTATGGCGATTGGTGCAAGGCAGTCAAGTATTTTGCAGCAATTTCTCATCGAGGCAGTATTGATTTGCCTGATTGGCGGCATCACTGGTATTGGATTCTCCCTTGCATTTGGATTTGTGTTTAACCAATTCACAACAAATTTTAGCATGATTTTTTCGACATTTTCGATTATTACAGCGGTTCTATGTGCTAGTTTAATTGGCATTATTTTTGGTTATATGCCAGCACGAAATGCTGCTCGTTTAAATCCAATTAATGCTTTAGCAAGAGAATAGAAAGTTGTTATAATTTACTCAATCTAAAGTGCGTAAAAACAGACCGCACTTTTTCACTTAAAGGGCAACAATAATGTTAAAACTAAATCAACTGACGTTTATCCTACTTTCAACTACCCTTGTAGGTTGTGTCAATATTGACAATTCTTATCAAGCCGCACAGCAAGATTTCCAACAATATGAACAACTGACTAAACAATATAATGTACAAGAAAATTGGTGGGGACTATATAACGATCCTCAACTCAATAAAGTGATCGAACAAGCATTAGAAAATAACAAAAATCTTGCTAAAGCTGCAATTAATGTAAATAAAGCTCTCTATTCTGCTAATTTATTGGGCGCAAATCTAGTCCCTACTTTCAGTGGAAAAACTGAATCGAGTGCTAGCCGTAATATTGAACATAGTGAAAATTCGAGAATCACTCACAGTGGATCATTAAATGTCAGCTACACATTAGATTTATGGCGCCGTCTAGCGGATGCGGCTTCTGCTGGCGAATGGGCATACAAAGCCACCGCTGAAGATCTCGAAGCAACACGACTTGCATTAATTAATTCAGTGATTATAACTTACTATCAAATTGCCTTTTTAAATGATGCTATTCAAGCAACTGAAGGTAGCATTAAATATTACAACCAGATTAGCCAAATCATGCAAAACCGCTTTAAATTAGGTGTAACTGATAGCGCCAGTGCAGATCAGGCACAACAATCGGTATTAAGAGCACGTAATCAATTATTAACTTATCAAACTCAACGAAAAGTTGCTGAACAAACTTTACGCGATCTACTTAACTTAAAGCCAACTGATACGCTTAATCTGGCATTCCCACGTATTCTCAATGTTAAAGCTATCAGTATTAATACCAATGTTCCAGTATCAACCATTGCTAATCGCCCTGATATTAAAAGCGCGCAATATCGTTTAAACAGTGCTTTTAAAGATGCTAAAGCAATGCAAAAAAGCTGGTTCCCAACAATTACTTTAGGTGCAAGTTTATCCTCTGTAGGTAATAAAGTGGATAATGCATTACATACGCCTATTGGCGCAGGTCTAATCAGCATTAATTTGCCTTTCTTAAATTGGAATACCGTGAAATGGAACGTTAAAATTTCTGAAGCGAACTATGAAACAGCAAAGTTACACTATGAGCAAAGTATCACTACAGCACTCAATGAAATTGATACCAACTATTTTGCTTATCAACAGTCACAAGCTAATTTTGCTAACTTACAAAAAGCCTATACTTATAATAAACGCATTACACAATATTATAAAAATCGTTACGATGCTGGCGTGTCACAATTGCGAGATTGGTTAAGTGCAGCAAACACAGAAAACGATTCTCAAATTGCGATTTTAAATGCGAAATATCAATTAATTCAGCAAGAGAATGCGGTTTATAGTGCAATGGCAGGTTATTACTCAACCAAATAAAGAAAGAGGCGATTGTGCCTCTTTTTTATTATATAAAAGGAGACATCATGAAAGTTGAAGTCTGTATTGATAATATTGAATCAGCACTCAGTGCAGAACAAGCTGGCGCTGATCGTTTAGAATTATGCAGCTGTTTGGCGATTGGTGGTGTCACACCACAATATTCACTGATCAAAAGTGCGGTCAATTTTAGCAAAATTCCATGTTATGTCATGATTCGACCTCGCGCAGGTGATTTTCTTTTCAACCGCTATGAAGTACAAATGATGGTAGAAGATATTCAAATTGTCAAAGCACTTGGTGCAAAAGGCGTAGTGATTGGCGCATTGACAGCACAAGCTGAAATTGATGTAAAAATTTGTGAAACACTGATAAATGCGGCAGAGGGTTTAGGTGTTACTTTTCATCGTGCTTTTGACTTGTGCCATCACCCTTTCGACAGTTTAGAACAGCTTATTGCACTGGGTTGTGAACGTGTTCTTACTTCTGGTCAAAAAAACACTGCACCGCAAGGAGAAGGCTTACTTAAACAGCTTGTTGAACAAGCCGATAATCGAATTAGTATCATGGCTGGCGCAGGAGTTAATGCAGAAAATGCGCAAACGTTAGTTAAAAACACAGGGATACAAGAATTACATTTATCAGGTAAAAGCTATCGCTTAAGCCAAATGAAATGGCAGTCAGATGCAGTAATGGGCGCAAATGCAGAAGATGATCAAAAAATTTGGATTAGTGACTTCAATAAAATTAAAGCAGTCAAAGCACTATTTTAAAAAAAGTTGAGTTGGTCGATAAGCCGAGTTCTGTCGTGGACAATCATTCCTCTAGGCGTACGTTCACACGCACGCTCAAGCAACCTACCCGAATCCTGAACGGGCCACTCATTGGATTCCTATTTGGTCTTGCTACGAGTGGAGTTTACCCTGCCATGTACTGTTACCAGTCATGCGGTGCGCTCTTACCGCACCCTTTCACCCTTACCAGTTAAAAACTGGCGGTCTGCTCTCTGTTGCACTTGTCGTAGGCTCACGCCTCCCAGACGTTATCTGGCACTCTGCCCTATGTAGCTCGGACTTTCCTCTCGTTTACTTGTCCCACTAGGTCGTCATAAGACGGTTAAGGGCTTCAATAAACCAGCGATTGCCTGACCAACTCAAGTGGCGCAGTATAACGGAATTTCATACAGAAATACAGCATTATTAAATTTACTAAAAATAGACCGCACTTTATTCACTTTACGACTTAAAACAGACTTTATGTTATAATTAACCAACTTTTCGTGTCACTGAAGGAATCGAAATGGATTACTTAAAAATTGCCCAAGAAACGCTTGCTGTAGAGGAACAAGCACTTGCTCGGTTAAGCCAACGACTTGATAAACAATTCACTGATGTCGTAGAGTTGTTGTTACATTGTGAAGGGCGTTTGGTGATCGGTGGAATTGGTAAATCAGGCTTAGTCGGTAAAAAAATGGTTGCGACCTTCGCTTCAACAGGCACACCAAGTTTCTTTTTACATCCAACTGAGGCATTTCATGGCGATTTAGGCATGCTTAAGCCAATTGATATTGTCATGTTGATTTCTTATAGTGGCGAGACAGACGATGTCAACAAATTGATCCCAAGCCTAAAAAACTTTGGCAATAAAATCATTGCATTAACAGGAAATCTGCATTCTACTCTTGCTAGACACGCTGATTATGTACTAGATATCAGTGTTGAACGCGAAGTTTGCCCTAACAATCTCGCACCAACAACTTCGGTGCTAGTGACAATGGCATTAGGTGATGCGCTCGCAGTTTCACTAATTAAAGCAAGAGATTTCCAACCTGCTGATTTTGCTAAATTCCATCCTGGTGGTAGCTTAGGACGTCGCTTACTCTGCCGTGTTAAAGATCAAATGCAAACTCGTCTTCCAATCACTACAATGCAAACCTCTTTTGCTGATTGTTTAACAATTATGAATGAAGGCAGAATGGGGGTTGCCCTTGTCATGGAACAAGGTGAATTAAAAGGTATCATCACTGATGGGGATATTCGCCGTGCGCTGAGCGCTAACGGAGAGAAAACATTAAAGAAAAATGCTCAAGATCTGATGACATCGAAACCCAAAACAGCCCATCAAGATACTTATTTATCAGATGCAGAAAACTTTATGAAGGCACAAAAAATCCATTCTTTAGTCGTTGTTAATGACGAAAATAACGTAGTAGGTTTAGTGGAGTTCTCAAGCTAATGTTAACGGAAAAATTAAAACAAATTAAATTTGTTATTACTGATATTGATGGCGTACTAACAGATGGCTCATTACATTATGATGCGAATGGTGAAGCAATTAAAACCTTTCATGTTCGTGATGGACTGGGCATTAAAATGTTAATAGAATCAGGCATTCAAGTGGCCGTGTTATCAGGTCGAGATTCCCCAATTCTACGTAAACGTATTGCAGATTTAGGAATTAAATTATCCTTCTTAGGCAAACTTGAAAAAGAAAGTGCTTGTGTTGAATTAATGCGGCAAGCCAATGTTTCAGCGTCACAAACTGCCTATATTGGTGATGATAGCGTTGATTTACCAGCCTTTGCTGTTTGTGGCTTAACTTTCGCAGTAAATGATGCGCCCATTTACGTGAAACAGCAAGCAGATCATGTATTACATCTTGCTGGAGGAAAAGGCGCGTTTAGAGAAATGTCAGATATGATTCTTGCAGCACAAAATAAAAGCGAAATTTACACCAGTGCGCAAGGGTTCCTCAAAAATGTTGCAAAAATGACACAATAATTTACTGTTATTTATACTAAAAAAGCACTATTCCTAAATGAGATAGTGCTTTTTTATCTTTTAAACCATGCTTAAAAGCAAATCATTTTATAATTCTCAAATGAGAAGCCGCTTTTTTATCTGTTTTCTTCTCTACTTCATGCTCATTTTTATGTGCTTTACTTTCTATCGTTGCTTTATCCACAGCTTCAACAAAACTTAAGGGTTGTTCTACACTCACCCTATCCAGCTCATCATAAATTGCTTCAGGCTCAAACATCACACCATCGCCATTCTCACGAGCATAAATAGCCAGAGCCGCACCCATTGGAATATAAATATCCTCTGGCATACCACGAAAACGTGCGCTAAACTGAATAAAATCATTCGTTAAATGTAAATTACCTGTTGCATTCACAGATAAATTTAACACAATTTGGCCATCTTTCACATATTCAACAGGCACTTTAACACCACGATAAGTAGCATCGACCACTAAATAAGGCGTGAAATTATTGTCGACTAACCAATCATAATAGGCACGTAATAAATAAGGGCGTTTTGGGGATACTTTGTATTCCATGTTAAATTATTTCTCATCCATTAAATTTTTGGGTGCAGAAGCGCCTAAAGATTGCATAAATGAATCACGTTCAAACACACGAGACATATAAGCTTTAATTGCTTTACTACCAGCACCACTAAACTCTACACCTAATTCCTGCATACGCCATAATAACGGCGCAACATAACAGTCCACTAAACTAAATTCTTCACTCATAAAATAAGGCATTTGAGTAAAAATAGGTGCAATCGCTAAAATTTCTTCTTTTAACTGTTTTAATGCAGTTGCACGCTCTGTATCAGTGCCTTTTTCTGCTTTTGCTAATGCAGGATACCAATCTTGCTCAATACGTAACATTAATAAACGACTTTTACCACGCGCCACAGGATAAACTGGCATTAATGGTGGGTGTGGAAAACGCTCATCAAGATATTCCATGATAATGCGTGAATTAAATAAGACTAAATCACGATCAACTAATGTCGGCAACGTGCCATACGGATTTAATTCCATTAAATCTTCTGATACAACTTGAGGATCTACAACTTCCGTTTCATAAGCAACACCTTTTTCTGCTAATACAATACGTACTTGATGGCAATAAATATCTGTTTTATCTGAAAAAAGTGTCATTATTGAACGTTTATTTGCAGCGCTTGTCATCTATTCCTCCGACAGCTCTAAAATGAATTAAAATCGATTAAACTGTGCCGTATTTTCGGCATAATATCATATAAAAAATGGGCGTTTATTCTACCATAAATCACATAATGATTTCCAAAGATTATCGTAAATTTTTCTTTAGACAAAAAAATTGCAAGCCCCAAAGGACTTGCAATTTGAATATAAAACGTAAAATATAAAATTAACGTTTTGAGAATTGTGGACGACGACGTGCTTTGCGTAGACCCACTTTTTTACGCTCAACTTGACGTGCATCGCGGGTAACAAAACCTGCTGCGCGTAATACAGAACGTAAGCTCTCATCATATTCGATTAATGCACGAGTGATACCGTGACGGATTGCACCCGCTTGACCTGAAATACCGCCACCTTTAACAGTGACATATAGGTCTAATTTCTCAGTCATTTCAACCAATTCTAGAGGTTGACGAACAATCATACGCGCTGTTTCGCGACCGAAATAAACGTCTAACTCACGTTGGTTGATAGTGATTTTACCACTGCCCGGTTTGATGAATACACGAGCTGAAGAGCTTTTGCGGCGACCTGTGCCGTAGTTTTGATTCTCTGCCATATCCTAAACCTCGTGATTAAATATCTAAAACTTGTGGTTGTTGTGCAGCATGGTTATGTTCTGAACCTGCATACACTTTTAATTTACGATACATTGCGCGGCCTAATGGACCTTTTGGCAACATACCTTTAACCGCAATTTCAATCACTGCTTCAGGACGGCGTGCGATCATTTCTTTGAAAGTCGCTTGTTTAATGCCGCCTACATAGCCAGTGTGCCAGTAGTAAATTTTATCGCTTTCTTTGTTACCTGTTACAGCGACTTTATCCGCATTAATAACGATGATGTAATCACCTGTATCAACGTGTGGAGTATATTCAGCTTTATGTTTACCACGAAGGCGACTTGCTAATTCAGTCGCTAAACGACCTAAAGTTTTACCTGTCGCATCTACTACATACCAGTCGCGTTTAACCGTTTCTGGTTTTGCTACAAAAGTTTTCATTAATTAATTACCAAAATAATATTATTAATACCCAGTGTTTATCACTAAACACAACCATGAATCTTAATCAGACACCCCTTCGAGTGCGATCTCGATAAAATAATGTGTGGTGGGAAATCCAACACATTCACAGGGTCGCGAGATTATACAAAAGAAAGAACGAAAAAGCGACTATTTTTTATAAAACGAAGTGGAAAGAAAAAATAAAAAAATAATGGAACAAAAAACGGACAAAAAATTTGCGAATGTGAATACACTCGCAAATTTTTTCACTCGCTAAATTAGGCTTCTACCGTGAGATCTTTAATAACAGTTGTAGCTGCATTTTTCATCACTGAACCAATACCTTTTTTCGCAGATACGTTAGAGGCATAATATTGGCTACGACCAATTTCTTGATGATTTTTTGCCTTTAAGACGAAATATGGCTTATCGTTTTTAGCAACACGTACTTCAAAATTCTTTTCGTCTGACCCATTTTTTTGTACAGATGCAATTCCATTTTCAGCAGCAGCACGCGAACGATAAAGCTCACTAGTTAAGATCACTTGGCTATTTGCCGCTTTCAAATTGAACATGAATTGACCATCTTTTGCTAATTTAAGTTCGTACCAACCTAATGCCATAATTTTCTCCTTAGATTAATGTTTTTTGAGACAAAATGCTCAGTCACAAGCATAGTTTTTTTGTAAAAAATTGCAACTATTTTAACCAATTAAAGCGCTTGTTTAGTGTAAAGACTCACTTTACTTAAATTAGACATTTGATTTACATAATTCGCTAATTTTTCAGGGAATTTAACACCTTTTACACAAGTTAAATTACGTAATATTGGGAATACTAAAATATCTTCTAATGATAAAGATTGATTCAATGAAGCTTTACCTACGACTAATGCGTCCAACTTATCCAAATCATGTTGTAATCTTGTCAAATATTCTGTTGTCTTGCTCAAATGTTGCGCGAAATCACCTACATATTCTGTTTTCTTCT
Organism: Pasteurella oralis; assembly: GCF_042681465.1. Taxonomy (NCBI): domain Bacteria; kingdom Pseudomonadati; phylum Pseudomonadota; class Gammaproteobacteria; order Pasteurellales; family Pasteurellaceae; genus Pasteurella; species Pasteurella oralis. The sequence goes on along the minus strand of NZ_JBHUFP010000005.1, from coordinate 62,333 downwards.
TAGTGAAATACTCAATGGCACTTTGTGTGGCAAATTCTGGTACATTCAATTGAATAAAACGTGGCATTAATAAATAGTTTGAATAGCTGGTGATTTCTTTCAAAACCGACTCAATTTCGGGACGAATGTTTTCTTGTAAAATAGGTTCGCCATAATGCGTATCAACATATTTTACAATGTCTAAACTTTCTGGCATCGCACTGCCATCTTCTTTAATCAGAATAGGAACCACTTTTTTACCTACTAAGCCTATCGGCGTTTCTTCATCATCATTTAATAACACGTTAATTTTGACAGCGAGTTCTTTTAAGCCGAAAATCATCATAGCGCGAACACAATAAGGGCAATGATCATAAACATAAAGTTGCATATTTTTCTCCTATTGATAAATTCAAATTTAAGCACTTTAATGGGATTTTTTAAACAATTCAACTAGCAATTTACTTAATCCACTTTGTCGCTTTACGGGATTTTTCAGTGCATTTCTCCAAATTTCTTGGGTCGTAAAAATACTGAGCTTTTGTTTTGCTCTAGTCATACCGGTATAAATTAATTCACGCGATAAAATAGGATTAGGTTCTGTTGGTAAGACTAAACAAGTATGGGCAAATTCAGATCCTTGTGATTTATGTATTGTCATCACAAAAGCGGTTTCATAACTTGGCACACGGCTAGCTAATACGGTTTTATAGTGATTTTTACCTTGCTCAAACCATACTTTTCCTTCCCCTAAAAATAAGCCAATATCACCATTATATAACCCAATGTGACTGTCATTTTGTGTAATCATAATAGGCTTGCCAAGATACCAATCACGCTCATATTTAAAATGCAATAAGCCTTTTTGTTGTAAACGTTGTGCAATCTTTCGATTTAATTGCTCCACACCAAATTCGCCCACACGAAGTGCCGTCAAAAAACGCACAGCATTAAACAAAGCAAAAATATGGCTTACTTGCTGTTCCGTAAATTTTAAATTACTCTGCTGCATTTGTTTTACTGCCAGTAAATAATCAGTATATTTTTCTACCGCACTTTTTACGACTAAAGCGACACAAGCTTGTGTATAAGCAATTGGATTAGTCGCTTTTAACGATGTTAAAGTAGTAAAATCGATTAATTCAACATCATCAAATTGAGTTAAATACTGCCAGCTTAACTCAATTTCCCCTTGATTAATCGCTTGTGCAAGCTGTCCAATACCAGAATGACTTGAAAAACGATGGCTGTGATGTAAACGACACAGATGATCACGAATAGGATGATATCGTGTAGTATGCGCAAGTTGAATATCCGCGACTTCTTGTAAATAATCCGTTAATGCAGCACTATAAGGCGTTTGCGCAAATTGACCTAGCTCTCCTAAGGTTTCACCTGCTTCTACTGGTGAAAGTTGATTCTCATCCCCTAATAAAATCAATTTTGTCTGTACTTTGAGTGCTTGTAATAATTTTGTCAGCAACGGTAAATCAATCATTGAAGCTTCATCTACAACTAAGACATCAAGGTATAATGGATTTTTTAAATTAAATTGTGGCGTTTCTTCAAAAAAACGTATGCCTAATAAACGATGCAGTGTTTGTGCTGCTGTTGGAATTGATGCCATCAATTCAGGTGTAATCACAATTTTCTCTCGAGTTTGTAAATTTTCGAGTGCACTATGCATAGATTCAGTTAAACGTGCAGCAGCCTTTCCTGTTGGCGCAACAAGTTTAATCTTTAATTTGTGACAATGTAACTCTTGTAGAACAAGTAATAAACGCGCTACTGTTGTCGTTTTCCCTGTGCCTGGTCCGCCTGTAATTAAGCAAAAATTTTGGCGTAATGCCGTCGCTACTGCGACTTTCTGCCAGTTAATTTCACTACATTGTTGTGTGCTAGGAAAATATTTTGCCAATGTCTGTTTAATTTGCACCAAATCACTTTGATCTGAACCTGCTTGATGTTTTACTGCACGCTTTAAGTAGTTTGCGACCCGATATTCATCTTGCCAAATCCGATAAAAATACAACGCATTAAATTGAAAAACTAAAGGAGCTACCTGTTCCAACGGATTAGTACTAAATGCAATATGATTTTTAAGTTCTGACTGCCACTGTTCAACAGGCATAAAACCTATTTTTGCTTGTATTTCTGCTAAATAATGACAGTCAGATGTACGGTAAGCTAAATTAAAATAATTCTGTTCAAGATGGTGATCTAAAAATAAACAAGTATTCCCTTGTTGATAGTTGTAACTACATAAGGCAGCCAATAAGATAGCTAAATTCTGAACTTCAGTAGCATAATCTTGAGGTTGTTTATCTGCAATCAATTTTGCGAAATAATAATCTCCAGCACTAATCAATTGCTGCTGCTTTAACTTGTTTAAGATAGCAAGCATTACAATAACTCCTCTAATTCTTCGATAAGACCTACATGAGGCTTGTTAAAATATACGCCATGATTATCCTTTCCGTTCATGCCTCGCAAAAAAGTATAAATTACGCCGCCAAAATGTGTCTGATAACGATAATGAGGATCGCGTTGGGTTAAATAACGATGGAGTGCCACGGTATAAAATAAATACTGCCAGTCATAATGTTGCTCTACCATCACTTTGTTGAGCTGCTCTGGTGCATAATCAGCCAAAGTGTTACCTAATTTATTCGATTTATAATCTAACAAGTAATATTTCCCTTGATAGCGAAAAACAAGGTCAATAAAACCACGTAGCATACCTGTAATACTTTGTTTCAAATCCTGTAATTGCAGTGGTGTAGAAACCACCTGATATTTTTGTAATAGCTGATTAAATTTATTGGATTGAAATTGTTGCGCTAATTGCAAATAAAACTCCATTTCTTTTAAACAATCCTGTGGCGCTAAATCAGCAAGCTTAAGATTTTCGTTTGCAAGCAACGGCGTTGTTAAAATATGAGTTAACCATGTTTGTAATGGAACAAACCATTTCTGATCAAGCTGTAACTGCTGGCAGAGCTGATGTACCATTGTTAATTCAATTGGTTTATTGAAGGCATTTTGCTCAAAATATTGATGAAGCACTTGACCTATTTGAGCACCCGCCGGTAAATCAAAAGGGGTATAGCCTGCTGCATATCCTTCTACTATTGCTTTCTGCAAATAACTATCCTGCGAATAGTTTTGCTCTAAGCTATAATCTTTTAATTCAGAAAGCAACGTGATTGCCAATGCCTTTTCATCCTGTTGTTGAGCAAGATAAAATTGTTTTGTTCTCTCATGTTGAGCGCTAATGGCAGTAAAACTGGTCACTTGCCAATTTTGCTCAATCTGTCCATTAAACTCAGCACAATGCAAGGTTTCTGTAGGTGAAATAACTTGTGATGTAACATCAGGTTGTAATGTAGTGAAATCATCAATAGCAACATTCACCTGTTGCTTCATCATACATTGCTGAAATTCGGTCAAAACTGACCGCACTTCTTCGCGACGGTCCATCTGACCTTGCGTAAAGAGGTATTGCAGACAATTCCAACTCGGTAAAAAAGACTCTGGCAATGCTAATGCAATTTGGTACTTAGCTCGAGTGAATGCCACATACAATAGACGCATTTCTTCTGCGCGTTGTTCCTGCTCAATCTCTACCTGATGTTGCTGCTCAACATCCCATAGTACACGCTGCGCAATACTGTCATAATACGTTTGAATTAACTGCTTATTCTCTTTTAATGAATCGGCAATAAATGGCAACCACACGAGATCATATTCCAATCCTTTAGATTTATGAATAGTCACAATTTTAACCAACTGCCGCTCACTCTCTAAGCGAATTTGTTGTCCATCTTGGCGATCTTCGCCTTGAATTTGTTTTTCAAACCAACGTAACAAGCTTGCTGCACTTTCATTTAAACGACTAGCCTCTTGTAATAATTCCGCTAGATGTAATAGATCTGTCGCTTGACGTTCTCCTCCCAAACTTGCAAGCAACTTTTCTGTGATCTTTTCATCTAAGAAAAGTCGATGGAGCATGACTAAAATCCCTTGTTTTTGCCAAATATGTTGATAATTAACAAAACGTTCTACTAGCTCGCTCCAACGTTGTTCATCTTGTTTAATCGCACTCATTTCACGTGCTGTTAAGGCAAAAATACGAGTCGCAATCGCATTTAAAATATGGCGCTCGCTAAATGGGTTTAAACAAGCGGTTAAAATTAAAGCTAATTGTTTAGCTTCATCACAATCGAATACGTTACTGCGATCGGAAAGATAGACTGAAGCAATTCCTAATTGTTGTAGTGCTTGTGCCACTAACTCAGCTTCACTCCAATTACGCACAAGTACGGCTATTCGCTCAGCCATTAAAGGTTGTGTTGCTTGTTCAGAAGCAAAAATTGCATTATTTTCTTGCGCATATTGCAACCAATATTGAATTGAAATAGCACAAATCTGTGCGAGCTTCTGCTTTTGAGCCGTACTGAACCGCGTATTTTTACTTTCCCCCAAATCACCAATATAGCAACGTAACGCAGGTTCAATTTGACCGTTTAATATAAATTTAGCTTGATCATTACGCGCAGAAACAGGTTGAAATTGAATTTGTGGATATACAAAAGGCAAACCAGATTGAAAATGAAACAACGTATTAACACTCTTTACTAAGCTTTGTTCAGAACGCCAGTTTGTGCCTAAAGTAAAATGAGCATCGGCTTGCTGCGCAGCTTTGAAGTAAGTAAAAATATCTGCACCACGAAATTTATAAATGGCTTGCTTAGGATCACCAATCATAATAAAGCCATTTTCAACAGGCATTGAGTGAATATAGATCTTAGCGAAAATTTGATATTGTTGAGCATCCGTATCTTGAAATTCATCAATCATGGCAAAGGGATATTGTAGGCGAATAAATTGCGCAAGCTCCTCACCTTGAACAGAATAAAGTGCTTGTTTCAACAAGCGTAATAAATCATCAAAATTTTTCTGAGCATGGTTAAGTTTATGCTCAAGCAACTTTTGCTGCACACCACATAAATAATGATATAGCACTACTTGCTGATCAACTACCTGTTCTGTAGTATGTGCGATCACTTCATCAACTAATTGAAAAACGGGATGAGAAATGGGTTCAGCGCCTTCTTCTGCATAATGCAGCAAAGCTTGCTGACTAAAATATTTAGTTAACGTTTCAGGTAACCGCGTGCTCAATGCTGAGTTTGCCCATGCCTGAATGTTATCAAACCATTTAGGCACATAATTCTTTTTAAAATTAGTGCGTTTTAAAGATTTTTTTTCGCCTTTTTTATAATTTTTATCTAATTCATGCAAAATCAATGAGCGTAATTCGGTTTCATTATCTAACCATTGCTGCTTTAATTGTTGTACTAACTGCTGTTTAGGTAAGACACGATGTTGTAAAAAATCTACTAATGGCATTGTCAACCATGCTTTTTGACTAATATCTAACTCTAACTGATGTGATATATGGCTACGTAACTTTTTTAAAACAGCTTGAGGTGAAACGAGTACTTGGTGAATATAATTGGCGATATCCAAAGGCTGTAAGTAAAAATGTTCACGCCAAAAATCGTTGAATAAGCGTTCTAATAACTCACTTTCGTCTTTAACTAATTCTAAATTAAAATGAATCCCTGAGTTAAAAGCATATTGCATTAACATACGGCGGCAGAAACCATGAATTGTATAAATCGCGGCCAGATCCATCGTTTGTTCAGCCATCTTTAAACGTTGTATCGCTGCATCAATATCTTGGATAGAACGCATTAATTCCACTAAAAAATGATCATGTGCTAACGCTCTCACTCCCTCAGTTTTATAAGCTATAAACGCCTGTTTTGCTTGATGAATACGTTCACGAATACGTCCTTTTAATTCTTCTGTCGCTGCCTCTGTAAAAGTAACCACTAAAATTTCTTGTACGCTTAATGGGCGAGAAAAACAGTCTTCTCCAGCTTGCAGTAATAAACGTAAATAAAGTGAACCAATAGTATAGGTTTTACCTGTACCTGCGGACGCTTCAATGAGACAAACTTGATTAAGTGGTGTTGTGATCGGATTGAGAAGAACAGCTGTATCCATTGTCTTATCTTTTCTCTGTATTCGCATCTAACAAAAAGTGCGGTCTATTTTACCGCACTTTTACTCTTAAAAGTTTAATACTTTATCAGCCTCGAAGGTCCAATCAGCCAATTCAGACAATGTGCCAATTTCGACTCCCTCAGCTAACGGCAATTCTGTTATTCCACGCGCAAGTGTGCAAGTCTTACAAAGTTTTATCTGTGCACCCTGTGCAGTGAGAATTTCTAACGCCTGTTGTAAGTGATAACCTTCTGTTGGATTTTGTTTAGCTAATCCACCAGTCACAGCATCGGACATCAAAAATAACTTTAAATCGACCGCACTTTTATATTGATCTTGTAATTGTAATGCCAAACGTAACGCACTAAAAAAGGCTTCGTTGCCATAGGGTGCGGCATGAATAATAAACAGAATTTTTTGCATATTAGCCTACCCAAACAAATTTTGCGATAAATAGGAAAGAAACCACCCAAACTGGCGCATTAACTTCTTTCATACGACCAGTACAAGTCTTCATAATACAATAGCTAATGAAACCAAAAGCAATACCTTCCGTAATAGAATAAGTAAATGGCATCATTGCGGCAGTAATAAAGGCAGGTGTTGCTTCTGTTAAATCTTCCCATTTGACACGAATTAAACTGGATGCCATTAAAATTCCAACATAAACCAATGCACCCGCTGTTGCATAAGCTGGTACAACACTAGCTAATGGCGAAAAGAAAATCGTTAACAAGAATAAAATACCAACAGTCACGGCAGTTAAACCTGTACGTCCTCCTACAGAAACCCCTGCCCCACTTTCAATATAAGTACTGATTGCAGAGGTCCCCATATAAGAACCCGCAACAGCGCTCACACTATCAACATAAAGCGCTTGTTTCATTTTGGGAAAGCGCCCTTTTTCATCGCTAATGCCCGCTTTATCTGTTACCCCTAATAATGTGCCAGATGAATCAAATAAATTGACTAGTAAAAATGAAAAAATGATCCCTAATAATGCTGTATCTAATGCACCTGCAATATCTACTTGACCCACAACGGGGGTTAAGCTTGGTGGCATAGAAATGACACCATGAAATGCCACGCTCGGATCAATAAAAAATGCCAGCGCAGTAACCACAGCTATAGAAACTAATACGCCAGAATAAATATTACGTGCGGCTAATACTACGATAATAAAAAAGCCTAGTACGCCAAGTAATACTTTTGGATCATGTAATTCGCCTAATGCGACTAACGTTGCTGGATTTGCAACGACCAGCCCCATATTTTTAAAGCCAATTAAAGCAATAAATAAACCGATGCCCGCCCCAATGCCTACACGTAAGCCCAACGGAATCGATGCCATGAGCCAGTAGCGAATTTGAAAGATAGTTAAAATAAGTAAACCGACTGATCCCCAGAAGATCGTCCCCATGCCAATCTGCCAAGAGTAGCCTAATTTACTCACTACGACATACGCAAAAAACGCATTTAATCCCATCGCAGGCGCAAGTGCGATAGGTAAATTACTGAATAATCCCATCGCAATAGTACCTAAGCCAGCAATTAAACAAGTTGTTACAAACACCACTTGCTTATCCATACCAGCATCCCCCAGAATCGAAGGATTAACAAACACGATATAAACCATAGTAAAGAAAGTAGTAATACCTGCGATAATTTCTGTTTTAGGTGTGGTTTTTTTCTCGGTTAATTTAAAAAAACGATGTAGAAAAGATTGATTTTCCATTGTTATTCCTAAGGTTATAGTAAAAATAAGAAATGATGAAAAACAGGTATAAAATTTGAGAGGTGTTTTTCCAGTGGATTTTAACAGAAGAATGCCTATGATGCACCGTTTTTAAGTGAAAAAATGCGATAAAATCCAGATATAACAACAAACGCAATCGTTTACTCAAATTAAGGTCATCGAACAAACATGACGCTAATTATAAACGCGATAGTTAAACCAATACCAATCACAACCAAAAAATAGGTACAAGCTTAGCCACTTGTACCAATATTTAATCACTTAAACATAAAATGACAGTGAAACAATGGATTACAAACCGATTTGTTGTTTAATGCGATCCGCAAACATACCAATACTTACCGCAAAATAGTTTGAACGATTCCAATCTAACAAAGTACGATAATTGTTAGACACTAAAAAAGCACGTCCCACTTCACGATCTGGTCGCACTAACCAAAGATCTGTGTTAGAAAGTGCGGTCAATTTTTCTTGATTTTGTACTGAATATGATTTCAGCATCACACCTAACTTTTGCCAATCTTGTAATGAGCGTTTCTTATATGCTTCAATACCAGCAAGTTCGAGAGATAATGGTTGTGTTAAATTCACTTCAATGCCCCAAGGCAATTGCTTATCCCAACCTACCGTACTTAAATAACGAGCAATAGATGCAAAGACATCATCATGATTTTGCCAAATATCTTTTTCACCATCATGATTACCATCTGCGGCATAACGTAAATAAGAACTTGGCATAAACTGAGTTTGTCCCATCGCTCCTGCCCATGAACCTAGCATCTTTTGGCGTGAAATATCGTTGCGTTCTAACATTTTCATTGCTGCGATAAATTCACGGCTAAACAAATGTTCACGTCGTCCTTCAAATGCCAAAGTAGCTAATACAGAAAGTACATCATAATTACCTTGGTAATAACCAAAACTACTTTCCATTCCCCACAAAGACATTAAATATTCTTTTTGTACTCCAAAGCGCTGACTGGCTTTTTCTAATTGTGCTTGTTGCTGCCAATAACGCGTCACTGCAACATCCACTTTACGCTGGGTTAAAACACGATTTAAATAGTGAGTAGTACCATGTGGATTTAAGCGTACAGGTTCATTTGGATCACGTTTTTTAACACGTCCTGCCTGTTGGCGATCTAAATCAATCGCTTTTTCAATATAACGAATGTCATTATGTTGAGCTAAAGTATGTTCAGAGATGCCTTCACCACGAGCCTTACTTTTCAAAAAGCCCACATAATCATCAAAATTATTGAGCGTTCTTGCTTTATCATATTGTGCACTTGGGGTTAAAGGTTGTATGGTTGGTTTGCTTGAACAGCCTGCAAAGATAAGACAAGCCAGTAAGATACTGGCTTTACATGTAGATTTTAATAACACAATCGCTTTCCTACTTTCTTAAAAATTGATAAACAATCTGCAACAACGAAGTTGGCAGTAAACGTGGTAACGCACGTAATATAAAGGTAAACAAGCCAGAAATAAAGCTTTGCAGTTTTAAACGGTGCTTTAACTGAAACAAACGCCATTCTGCTTGTGCTTGCGCAAGACCTCGACGCCGTCCCACCATTCCGTTACCCACACGAGCATAAACTAACACTTCGGCTAAATTTGCAACTTTTTTCCCTGTGGCAACCATTTTAATCCACAGATAATAATCCTCTTGTAAATCTTGATAACCACCACAAGCTAACACTGCTTCTTTCTGATAAGCCACTGTCATATGATTAAATGGACAACGTTGCTGAGTAAACTTTACAATATCATCATGTGTAGTTGGAACGCGGCGATAACTCACAATGTCTTTTATGCTTTGTCCAAATTCAGCAATTTGTCCGCCAACAATAATCGTATCAGAGTGAGTTTGAATATACGCCATTTGCTGCTCAAAACGTGTTGGCACACAAATATCATCTGTATCCATACGAAAAACCCAATCATATGAACAATGTAATAGCCCCTCATTAAGGGCTTTACCTAATCCAAGATTTTGGGGTAATTTGACTAACTTAATGGGCAACAACGTCAAAAATTCTTGCACCACATTGTCTAATTCAGTCGTTACTGGTCCATCAAACACCAACACTACTTCAGTAGCAGGTAAAGTTTGAGTCTGCAAACTGACAAAACATTCTCGCAAATATTGTGGATTTTCTTTCACATACAAAGACATCAAAACCGAAAATTTCATGATACAAACCTTTTCATATTGATTGCGAATGATGGCGAAACCAAAGTGAATCCAGCCATAATCAGATATTTAATATTGCATGTTTTCTTAAAAATCGCGAAATAATATTTAGCTGCTACGCGGGATAAATTCATTATATAGGGATATGCCAACATATACTGTGCATTCAATTCAAAGTGACGTGCATGTCTATCTGTTTTAACATAACGTGCTCTAATTTCATCAATTGCTTGTTCAGTATATTTTATGTTAGTTGACACACTTGAACGCCGAGTATGGAAAGTACAAATCGTTAAAGCCTGTTCAACATAACAAGGGGTAAATGTAGGTTCACACAATAATTTTAATAAAAACTCATAATCCTCTAGTGAACGTAAATAACCCGATAAACCACCTACTTGTAAAAAAAGATCCTTTTTGATCGCAATCATTGGCATACCACCAATTTTATTGGCTAATAAAATATTATCGAGAGTGAGCATTGTGATATCACGGTAAGGATGAGTCAAATAAGAAAACCCTTCATTGACCATGACACATTTAGCAGGATGATAAATAAAATTAACAGCAGGATTCTTAGCTATCGTTTCTGCTAATAGTGCACATTTTTCAGCCATAAAACGATCGTCGTCATCTAAAAACAATAGCCAATCATAACTCGCCTGCTTTGCTCCAATATTGCGGCTTTCTGCTGCACCTACATTTTGTGTATTACGAATCACTTTACAGATAAAAGGATAGCGATTCTCTATTTCAATAGGCTCTCTTGAATGATCATCAATAATAATCACTTCAAAATTATGTACAGTCTGTGTAGTTAAACTCGCTAATAACGTCGGAATTTCTGCTTGACGATTATAAGAAGGCACAATAATACTAAACATTACCCTCTCCTTACCTTAAACAAGCAAACCGTTTTCCCTTTTGTACCAAATAACGATAAAAACATTACAAATACCAACATAATACCAGGAAAAGCATAAGTATCCGCTTTGATATGAAGTACACTAAAAATAAATAATGTGGATAAAATAAATTTCCAACTTCCTTCAAACCAATGCTCTGCAACACGCTTAACAAAATAGGCTGTAAATGCAAAACAAGCGGTTAAATAAACTATACCGCCATATAGTACTTGGCGCAGGAAACCCGAGTCTGTCGCGCCATAATATTTACTTTCCGCCGTGTAATAATGACCATCACCGATTAAAAACTGTTTGAGAGTGGGAATGAACAGATGATTTTTAATCAGATTTTCACTTGACGAACTGATTTTGCTTACATCTTGATGTGAAAGTAGATTGATCACAGGTTCTAACGCATGAGCGACATATTTATGCTCGGCAAAATTCAAAGCCAAAAAGAGCACAATTCCAGCAAAAGCAATTAAAGCAGGTAAATAACGCCATTTAAAATAAAGCACGATACTAATCACGGATAACATAAAAAATGTTCTGCCTGAAATTAAGCCAATAAATAACAACAAAAACAAAAAAAGCGCAGGCATTTGATTGGTTTTCGCATTATATGCCAGTAAAAAATGCAACAGCATTAAATAAAAAATACTGAGCTGAAAGAATGCTGATGAAGTAAAATTATATAAACGATATTCCTGTTCTGAATGATAGAATCTTGGCATAATCGTATGGGTTGAGAGCGCAAAATCAACGGCAATCGAAACGCCCATTAATGCCACTATTCCGATTACCGCTTGAACAACAATACCGATTTTTAAGTCACTTATTAATTGTGCTTTCCCTGCAGCATGGCAATAAAACAAATTATAAATCCCGATACCAAAAACAAATAATATCAGGGTTTTGATATACATTTTAATTACACCAAGCTCTGTGGTGCCATTAATCAAGATAGGCACGATGCTCAATAAAATTAATGCAACAATCACTAAAATGCTGTCTACAGGCACTACAATCCCCTGTGTGAATTGCTCACGATATAAACGATAAGCAAGCCAAACTAACGCTATTCCACCAACACAAAATGCCATACGCAAGAAATGAAATAACCAAGGATCATAAAGGTAAAACAAACTGAATAATGTAGACATAAAATTTCCTAAACCGAGATTAAAAATTACGCAAAACAGCCAATAACTTCTTCAATGGATATTTCAACATTTTTTTCACTAAGTTATTCGACAAAGAACCCCGTACTGTTTCCAAATTACTGACTAATTCAGGATTTTCAATCGCTAATAATGGACGGATAACCACAATATCAAACTGAAAGACGGTGCCAAATAAAATAAAATCATCCGCCAACCAAAATGGCACTTTCTGTTGTTGCACTTGGTCTACCAAAGCTTTAGCCGCTGATTTCTTAATTAAATAAGCAACAGTACCTGCAAAATAATTTTTATAAGGATAAGCATAACAAAAATCGGTATTGGCAATCCGTTTACGCCAGAATGAAAAGGTGGTTGGATAATTAATTTCAAGTTCAAGATCATCAAACTGTGCGATCTTTGATTGCCCGACTAAAATTATATGTGAAGTTGGTTTTTGTGCTAAAAGTGCGGTCAGATTTTGCCGAAAATCGGCATTCAGCAACGCATCATCTTCACAGATTAAACAATATTCTTCTTCTGTAATATGTGTATCTGTCACAATTTGTTGATAAACGCCAAGATGGCTTAACGTACAACCTACTTCACCTTTAGTTACCGCTCGCCCATAATGCAATTTAAAGCGTTCGACATCAAAAAGTGCGGTCAATTTCTGCCAAGTTTCATTCATCGTATTGATAGCTGAGAATAGCTCAAAATCCTGTGTATCTGATTGCGCAAAAAAGCGATCTCGACGGTGTTGATCTTTCTCTAATGAAATTAAATACTTTTTCATGTTATTCTCTTATGTCAATGACATTGATACCTAATTCATCAAACAAATCATAACAAGCATCATAAGCTGGATTTCCAGTCGCAATTTTTAATGCCACCACATCAATATTGGCACTTTTATTCATGATGTTAATAATCGCGCTACTAAAATAAGTATAGATTCGATACTTTTTAGTTTTACATTGTTGAATAATGTAATCCTCAAAAATCAATTCTGTCTCAATATATTCCACATTTTCTAAATGATATTTTTCACGAGGATGAGGTAAATAATAATGAATATTGAAACGCTTAATCACTTGTTCAGCTAACGCAATGTTACGTTGATCATCTAAAAAAATGGGTTGCCCTAACAACACATTAATATAGTCAGTATCGACTGTCTGCACATCACAATGTTCAACTAAATTAAGATTCTCCACATTATCAACAATATTTTTAAAGCCATGATAAATAGTGTAATGACGTTGTGATAAGGCTCTCAGTTGCTGAATACCATATTTATTACCAAACAACACATTTATACACTTTCGTTTGAGTGTTGGGGGATCATCTTGATAAAACATGCTGTTTTTCACAATATTAATCGTGCCATCATCAAACGTATTCAATTGATTAAACTTAATTGCACTGAGTAAAAAGCGAATCTGTAAATCATTAATATTTGCGACAAAAACCTGATCGAACTTTTTACCACAGAATTTACTTTTTAAATAAACAATCTCTTTTAATAAATTAAAGCGATCATTATGTTGAATCATCGTAAAAAACGGACCGCACTTTTGTGCTAAGCGTTGACGATAAAAATCAAACTTTTTATTGCTGACTGTAGCAAGCATCACGCCATAAAACTCAGTTTCGGGAAATTGAGCGATAATTTTTTCTGCAATCAATACTTGTAACGGCGTACAACAAATAATCAAATTCATCCCACTTTTCCTACTCTCGCGGTCATTACATACAATACAGGTAGAATGGTAACCGCCCCAATAATACTTGCAAAAGGTACAAATTGAATCTCCGTCATCGTCAGACAGACTAAACTAACCACATAAACTATTGTTGTTAAGACAGAGCAAATCGAAATGAGTTTATTTTTAGCGTAATAGAACAGGTAATTCACTAAAATGAGATAAGGGATGATCAATGTTGTCGACACTAAAAATAAAATGATGTAATACTTTGTCCCAACAAATTGCTCCCCTAATAACCAAACGACAAACTGTTCTGGAATAAACCACATGACTAATGCAGGTATCGGCACCAATAATAAAGTATAAGTTGCCCATTTGTGAATGTGTTTCACATTGATACGCTGCTGCTTTAATCCTTCAAATAAATAAGGCACCGTAGCTTTATTAATTGCCTGAATAACAATCATTAAAACCGCCGCGATCTGCGCGCCCATCGCATACAAACCAAGTTCCGCTTCACTAAATTGGTGATAAATAAAAATACGATCTAATTGTCCACGCAAAAACAAACTCACATTGTGAAAAATCAATGGTGCACCAAAGCCAAGTAAATAAAATAATGCGGTTTTATGTTGAGAAAAGTTAAATTTTTTATGTATTGTTGTTTTTTGATAGAAAAAATACGCCACAACAAAAACTAAAAGATGGCTCAATAAAATAGCTAAAATCCGTTTTCCAACTAAATCGTGATCATATACTTCCAACAAAATCACAGTAACTAATCCTGATATCAAGGCTAATAACAATTGAATCACTGAATAAGCTACTGCTTGTTTTTGACATTGACGCACACTTAATTGAACGGAAAGAAACGATTGAAAAATGGCAGAAATCGCAAGATAAGCCATAATTTCAGACTGCCATATTAAACAACCGAGTAAAATAATCCCGCCAGAAAACAAGGTGTAAACATAACCTGTTGTTAAAACTAAATTTAACGATCTACCTCCATAAAAATAGAAAAAACGTGCAATTGCACCTTCTTGGCTTAAACCAACAATAATTAAGAATAAAGTAAGATAAGTTTGATAATAAGAAAGCTCACCAAAGCCTTCAACGCCTAGCTTACGTGATAAATAAGGTAATAATAGAAAGGGGACAGATTTTGAAATGAGTTCACCAAATAAGTAAATCGCACTGTCTTTAATTGCTTTCATTCTTTACTCAAGTTGACTGGATTAAGGCGCCATTTTAGCAATAAACAAATTTTAAACAATAGACATCTCTGTGTAGATCATCAATAATACAGCACCTTTTACTTATCTTTACTTAATATGTTTGAACTGACAAAGCTGATCACAGCCATGATTCTTCCACCATTTAATGTACTGATTTTATGGTTATTATCACTCTTCTTTTCACTTTTTCATTACAAAACATTAAGCCGCTTATCCGCGTTATTTGGCATAGCAATTTTGTATATTTTTAGCTTGCCTTATACTTCACATAAACTTGAAGATAATTTAGTTGTAGAAGATAACTTAACCTTAAATGATTACCAACAAGCACAAGCAATCGTATTATTAGGTGGTGGATTACGTGATAGTGCAGAACTATTTAATCAGTTAACTGTCAGTGCAATCCCATTAGAACGCGTACGCTATGCTGCTTATTTACAAAAACAAACTCAATTGCCTTTATTAGTGACAGGCAGTGCCCCTAATGGTACATCTGAAGCGCAAGTAATGGCTAGAGAACTCAGTGAATTCTTTCATGTACCAACAAAATGGCTTGAGCATAAAGCAAAAACCACTAAAGAAAATTCACAATTCAGCCGCCAAATTTTAGCACCAGAGAATGTAAATAATATTATTTTGGTAACAAACCAATGGCATATGCAACGTGCGAAACTCTTATTTGAACAGCAAGGCTTTCATGTTTTACCCGCAAGTGTTGGTCATGGCATTTCACCCACAAATTACGGTTTGAATTTTATGCACTTTATCCCACAAGCAGGAGCACTCAATAAAAATATGCTGTTATTAAAAGAATGGATTGGCTATTGGAAGGAAAAAGCACATTAAATTCAGTCTCTTTGTTTTAAGCAAAAAGAAACTTATCTTTTGTTGTGAATCCTAGATAACATCATGAGACTTTAAAGATGACCTAAAAATACGGCGTAAACCTTATGTTACGCCGTACTTTTATTTAAATTATTTTAATAACATTGCCGCCTTTTGCATAATCTGTAATGTTAATTCACAAGATTTTACAAAACTAGAAAGAGGTAAAAATTCAAAGTTTGAATGGAAATTATGTGCCCCTGTAAAATAATTTGGTGTGGTAATCCCTTTTACTGATAGCGCTGCGCCATCGGTTCCTCCGCGCATTGGTGTAATTTTAGGCTCAATGTTTATTTCCTGCATTCCTGCAAATAATAAATCAATAGAACGTCTATCCTCAGTCAATGTATTGGCAATATTTCCGTAAATATCGTTAATTTCACATTGTATCTGCGCACGTGGATATTGCTGCTGAATTTTTGTGATTGCTTCTTCAATAAACTGCTTACGCTGTTCAAAATGGGCTTTATCAAAATCTCGAATTGCAATATTTAATGTGGCAGCACGTTGATTTGCAGAAAAACCATTAAACCACCAATATCCCTCTTTATTTTCTGTACATTCTGGTGTCTGCTGACGATCAAATAAACTGATAAAATCTTGAGCTACCAAAATTGGATTCACTAATACCCCTTTTGCAGACATAGGATGCGCGCTCACGCCTTGAATCATAATCTTAGCAGCAGCGGCATTGAAGTTTTCATAAACGACTTCACCTAATTCACAACAATCTATCGTATACGCAAAATCAGGTTTAAATCTATTTAAATCTAATAATTTTGCGCCGCGTAAACCGATCTCTTCATCAGGTACAAACGCAATATAAATATCACCCGTTGGGATAGCCTGTGTTTTAATCAATGCCAATGCGGTCATCAGATTAGCAATCGCCGCTTTATTATCAGCGCCTAATACGCTGGTTCCATCACTAAAAATAATATCTTGATTAAGATATGGCAATATTTCTGGATGTTCAACGACATTGAACCAAATATCCTTCTCCTGATTTAACAATAAATTATCACCTTTAAAGGTTAAAATCTGTGGTTTAATTTCTGGTGATAAAGAAACATCTACCGTATCCAAATGCGCGACAAAGCCAATCGGTGTAGCATTCGCGACTCGTCCTTTCAATACGGCTGTAACATTCGCATGCTCATCAATCGCAACGTCTGATAGTCCCAATGCGCTTAATTCTTTTGCTAATAAATTAGCCAATTTCCACTGCCCATCCGAGCTTGGTACAGTTGTTGCACTCGCTAAACTTTGGCTACTGATAGCAAGATAACGAAAAAAATTTTCAATCAATAATTGTTGCATTGCCATTCTTATTCTCCTTTTATAGTCTTATAAATAAACACATCAACACAATAACGCACCTGCGATAATTCATGCAACAACTTCATTAATAAATGACTGACATACTTTCAAGTAAAAAAACCACTTTCTATAAAATGAAAGTGGTTTTTAGTTGACAATAACAAAGACGCGAATATAACCAAGAAAAGTAACAGTTCATTTTATGTCATTACATGAATTATTATGGCTTATAACAACAGCTTTTTATGTAACGCACTGTTCATGCTCTCTTAATACCCCTGCTGATAGACTAATTCAGCTAATTTCACACTCATCAATGCTAAATTGAAGCGTTGTTCATCTGCCACAGACCAAAATTGAATACCATTTTCTAATTCATTTACTGTACTAAGATGAAGCTTGACTTGCGCTTCACTCGCTTCCATTTCACCGTTTGTCACTGGGGTCATGGTTTTTTCTGCATGATATACAAACAGTTCATGTTGTGACCAAGATGCTAATTGAGCTTGCGTATCTAATTGATAATCTGATAACACGCTAACTATTTGTCCTGTGCCATAAAATACGGGAACTTGGATAGTATGAAAAACAACATTTTCAAGCTGAGGAAAAACTTTTCGTGTCTGATTAACCAGAGTTGAGGTTAGTACAGGGAAAGCATCAAAAGCCAAACGCTGTTCTGTTTCATCAAGGGGAATCCCATTTAACAAACGTGCTGTTTGTCCTGCTAATTGACTCACTTTATCTGCATTTGTATAAGATGCGGGCAACAATGAAGTTACCATGACTTGTTTTAACGGATTATTTGCCGCTAATTGTGCTATTGCAAGTGCAAGTTGTGTGACTTGCGGATCAGGTAAAGCAACAATATTACATTGACGTAATTCAGTTAATTTTTGCTCATTAACCGTTGGCACAACAACTGGTACATCTTGTAACGCAGCACAAACGCCTTTCATATCAATGACAATACAACCTGTTTCCGCCGCCTTAGCAATATGTGATACTTGACTAATCTCACCTGCAAAGAACAAGTAATTCCATTCTGACCATTCAACTTCTTCAGGCTTAACTTGCGCCACACTTTTATTGTTAAAACGAATGCCCTGTTCTTCACTAAAAGGATAAATTTCCACGATAGATAATTGTGTAATCTCTAACTGGCTTTGTTCTAAAGCTTCCGCTAATTTTTCACTTAATTCAAATTCAGCCGCAATCGCGATATTTAAAGTTGCGCTCATTTTTCTCTCCGCTGTAAAATAGTTGGCTCATTTTACTGGAACAATAAGAAAAGACAATGACACCGGCAATTGATTTACTGAAAAAACATAAGATCCCATTTAAGTTACATAGTTACGATCATGATCCTCACAATACACATTTTGGCGATGAAGCTGCCGAGAAGCTCGGGATTGATCCAAACCAGTCCTTTAAAACATTATTAGTCGCAGAAAATGGTGATCAGAAAAAGCTTGCTTGTTTTGTATTACCTACTGCTAATATGCTGAATTTAAAAAAAGCAGCCAAAGCAATTAATGTTAAGAAAGTAGAAATGGCAAACAAAGATTTTGCTCAGAAAAGTACGGGTTATTTGATCGGCGGCATTAGCCCACTGGGTCAAAAGAAAAGACTAAAAACTGTCGTTGCAAAATCCGCTTTACAATTTGATCATATTTTTGTTTCTGGCGGCAAGCGCGGCTTGAGTGTCGAATTAGCACCACAGGATTTGGCACAACTGTTAAATGCTCAATTTTTAGATATTGTCGATGACTAGTCTTAATATGACATTACCAGCACAAAGGCTGGTAATGTAAAAAGTGCGGTCTGTTTTATCTGAATTTTGCTTAAAAAGCGGTAGTATCTTGGAACAATCCAACTTTCAGGTCAGTTGCGGTGTAAATAATACGACCATCAACCTCAACTTCACCGTCAGCCATGCCCATGACAAGTTTGCGATTGATCACGCGCTTCATATTGATACGATAGATTACTTTTTTAGCAGTAGGTAAAATTTGACCCGTAAATTTGACTTCACCAACGCCTAAAGCACGCCCTTTACCTTTACCACCGATCCAACCTAAATAGAAGCCGACGAGTTGCCACATAGCATCTAAGCCCAAACATCCCGGCATAACAGGATCACCAATAAAATGACAGCCAAAAAACGGTAAATCTGGTTTGATATCTAGCTCGGCTTCAATATAACCTTTATCAAAAGTACCACCAGTCTCTTTCATTTCCACTACGCGATCCATCATTAACATAGATGGAGCTGGAAGTTGAGGTCCGTCTTCGCCAAATAATTCGCCACGTCCTGATGCAAGTAAATCTTCGTAGCTGTAACTACTCTTTTTATTTGGTGTACAACTGTTCATTATTTTTAATCCTCCTCAATTTTAGGATATCTAAGCAAAGTCTGCTTGGATGCATTCTAACAGAGTTAGGCTTAAATAAAAATAGCTAACACTTGTACGCTTAACTTATCGGATCAGTTATCGCCGACGGAAAAACCATTCAAATATGCTACTCTTTTGCCACTGGTGTTCCACTCGCTGTTCTATACGACATGCAATTAAGCGTGATATTGGCAATGTTTGCTCAGTATAAAGTTGATTTTCTTCTTCCACTAAATCGCGCTGAAACAAAATTTCACAGGCTTGATACACATCTTCTACTGGATAAATAAAAAATTGTCCATCTTTGACTGCATTTACGACATCTTCACTTAAACTAAGCTGATGAATGACCGCGCTGGGTACCATCACCCCTTGCTCACCAGTTAAGCCACGGCTAGCGCAAATTGAGAAAAAACCTTCAATTTTGGCATTTACTCCACCAACGGAATGCACTAAGCCAAATTGATCAATGGCGCCAGTGATAGCAATAGATTGAGGTAAAGGTTGATCTGATAACGCACTAGCTAATACACAAAAGCTGGCTAATGAGGCACTATCACCATCAATTTCCCCATAAGACTGTTCAAATACTAAAGACGCAGAAAATGGCAATTGGGAAGGCAATTGCAAAACATGCGCTAAACAGGCTTCTGCAATCATAATACTTTTACCATGAATATTACCTGCAAGTTCACTTTTACGTTCAACATCTACAACTTCGCCATCACCAAACTGCACAATACAACTAATTCGAGATGGCTCACCAAACACCATTGGCGTGCCAGGATATTCAATGACTGATAATCCATTAATTTGACCAACTATTTCCCCTTCTGTTGCCACATAGACTTGCTCGTGCAAAATATCTGCATAAGTTTGTTCTTGCAAGAAACCTTGTTGTAATGCTTTTTGCTGAAAAAAGTGTTCAAAATCCTGTGCATTTAATAACGAATTGTTTTGCTTTTGACTTAAAATTGCAGTGCTAGTGAGAATTTCTTTTAATTTCAAAGGCGAAATAGAAACGAAACAGCGATCTTCGCTGTCACGTACTAACAATTGATATAGCTTATTCAATCCCTCTAAACTTAACGGTGGTAATTGATGCTGGTTAGCAAAGGATTGTATATATTCTGCCCATTTCAAGCGATTTTCTGCTTTTTCAACAGCGTAATAACTTTCAATTTCAGAATAATCGGCTAAATCATATAAATCAGCATCTAAGGAGGCTAACGTGGCTAGTTCTTCTCGATTACCAACTAAAATCACTTTTAAATTCAAAGGATAACCCGGTATATCACATGGCAAATCTTTAAATGGATGTGCTGAATACCAATCAAAATGTTGAGTGAGTAAAATTTGTTTTAAACGTAACCATAAATCAAATTGTGTGATTAACGACGCCAGCGCAAGAACTAACACACCACCATTAACTTGATGTACTAACCCCGCATTGAGCTGAATTTCTCGTGATGAAGGATGTATACGTAAAGAACCAAAGAGTTGAAATTGATCAACATATAATGCACTAGCTACTGATTTTTTCGCAGCAAAATTATCTACAATAGATTGTGCCGCTTCAACTGCCACAGTAGGGAACGAAAAAGAATCCCCTTGTTGTATTAAATATTGCACGCCTCGAATCTGGGTATCGTCACTTTGCTGCGCTTGAATTGCTTGTTCTAATAAACTGAGATACTCTCCTTGTTCATCCCCTTTCAGCACTAACAAATTGCGCTGAGGGTTGCGTAAGAACTGTGTTATTGCCGCGCTTGCTCGAGGCTGTAGCGCAAAAAAATCTGTTGTTGAATGTGGTAATTCAGTTAATTGAAGTGTTGGGCGTAAATCTTGCCATGAGAGCGCTTTTTCAGCTAAAAAGGATGGATTCACAGGTATTCTCTCGTTATGTTGAGTCATTATTTTTCAGAATTTGGCATTATCGCATATTTCCTAAAATAGTGAAAATCTGCTAGAAAAAAAGGCAGAAACAGCGTATATTGACAACAGTTACCACGTCACTAATCCGTTTAAATGAGAGAATACAATGAAATATCAAAAACTGGAAAACCAAGAAGCACATTGGAAATGGTTGTATTTAATCAAGAAACACCGTGAAGGTGAAAACATTACTGCCTATGAAGAGAAAAGTTTACGTGAAGATAAAATCCAACAACTCATTTCCTACCAAAATAAACCACAACAAATCGAAGAATGGATTGTTCAACATTTATCACCTCAGCTGATTATCAAGTTAGACCAAGCCATTCGTGCGCGCCGTAAACGTTTTTTTAATGGTGAAAAACAATCTACTAAGAAAAAATCTATCGATTTAGAATATGCGGTTTGGTTGCGCCTTTCTCGTTATTCACGCAAAATGAAAATGACCCTATCTGAAACTATTACTTACATGATTGATGAACGTGAAAGCAAGGCGCAATTTGAAAGTCAAATGTCTGCCATGAAAGCAGGGTTAAAAGATTTATTAAAATAATTTTAGACAAACGAAAAGACAAGGCTGCAATCCTTGTCTTTTATGTTTTGACTAAATGTAAATAAGAAGATTATATATTATTCAACAATTGGAATAATTTTCGTTGCGTGTGACCCTTTATCACCATGAACAACTTCAAATTGGACTTTTTGCCCCGCTTTTAAAGAGCGATAACCATCCATCTCAATCACTGAATAATGTGCAAAAATGTCTGCATCTGTTCCTTCCGCAGAAATGAATCCAAACCCTTTTGCATTATTGAACCATTTAACAACACCAACTTCCATAATTAAAACCTCTAATGGTCGAACGACCTTAACTACTTTTATTTTAATAAGACAAATTTGTCTTACCACCCAAATTTGATTTAGCTAAATATTCGGCGAATTTTCTCTTTTTGGCAATTAAAAATAGTTTAAAATCAAACCGAGATCACAAAATTTTTACTTTTTGGAAGCGCTTACTCAATTCAGCGAGGTCATCATAATGAGTTAAGTCGTTGCCTTATTCGGCTGAATATGTTTCGCGCAACTCTTGGGCAACAAGTGCAATTGCTTCACCAGCACTCACTCCTTGTGCCATCAGCGCTTGAATTTTTTCTACTGCAACTTGTTGTTGCTCATGAGTTAAATTAAGTAGAATATTATCTAACATTCTTTTTACCTATAAAAAAATTATCAAAAAATTGACCGCACTTAATTTAGTGCATTTAAATTCCAACCAAAAATTTTAATCAAATCGAGCCATTGTTGATCTAAATTTGCACGAACATCAAGTCGCTGTTGGGTGATTGGGTGAGTAAAAATCAAACGTTCTGCATGCAACATCAAACGCTGAACGCCAGTATGTTCAGTTAATGCTCGATTTTGATGTAAATCACCATACTGTGTATCACCTAAAATAGGATGAAAAATATGCTTCATGTGACGACGTAATTGATGTTTCCGTCCAGTATGAGGGACCAAACGCACTAAAGAATAACGTGTAGTATTATATTTTTTAACCGCATAAGGCATTTCAACTGTACATAGTCCAAAATAATCAGTCACTGCCTGTTGTGCAGCTTTATCTGCTTGAGCAAACTTATCCGCCACTTTATCCAATTGTACTTTCAATGGATAGTCAATCTGTGCCTGTCCAGTTAAATAGCCCCGTACAATCGCTAAATAACGCTTTTCAACTTGCTTATTTTCAAATTGTAAACAAAGCAAATTAGCCACTGTACTATTTAATGCAAATAACAATACACCAGATGTAGGACGATCTAAACGATGAATAGGATATACATGCTGCCCTATTTGATCGCGCAATGTCTGCATGACAAACTGCGTTTCATAGCTATCTAACCAACTTCGATGAACCAACATACCTGCTGGCTTATTTACTACGACGATATATTCATCTTGATATAAAATGATTAATTGCATGTTTTATTTTTGTAACAATGTTTCAATTTCGCTGATCGGGTGCAATAATTTATCTAAATCTGCCATGTCTTTTAGCGCTTCTTCCAGATAAGGCGTAATCGAAATTTTACTTGGCAGCATTTCACCACGCTCTATCAATGCATGCATTCTTGGAATAAAAATCCATTGCAACCATTCAGTTGGTGACATCGTATCTAATGCAAAAGGCTGCTCACTCAAAAAAGCATTCTCCTCTGGAGGAGTCGCTTGCCACAATGCCAATTCCTGCATAACTGCTTGCAATTGTTGTAAATAAATTTGAGTTTGTTGATGCATAGTTGTTCCCTTACTAAAAATAAGGCAGTATTTTAGGGGATTTTATCCATTTACACTACTGCTAGAGAAAAGAGCAGCTAGTTTAAGTAAAATTAATTAAAATAGTATACAAAACTGATAAAGCATTTAATGACTATGTACCTCATCGAAACTTTTTTTCACTATGTTGCAACAGAAGCGGAACAAAACCCGACTTATTTACTTAATCAAATCATTGATCAATGGCGCTACAATGGACAAATTATTGGACGTGAAATCCCTGTTTATGTCGCAGAACAAGAACAACAGCAAGGATTTGCAATACGCGTTATTTGCCCTGAACAGCACAGCTTATTACCTGAATTTAATAATTTTGAAGTAGAAAAAGCTCTTGAAAAGGCACAAAAGTGCGGTCTGTTTTTTGATAGTTTTCATGTCATCGCTGATGATCTTAACTCTGATCAAACTTGTACACAAACTACACCTAGTTGGCAGGTATTATATACGACCTATCTACAATCCTGTTCACCACTACATAGCGGCGATGATCTCTGCCCTATCCCTTTGTATAGACAGCTCAAAAACATACCGCACTTAAGTATGGATCTGATTAAGTGGCAAGAAAATTGGCAAGCTTGCGATCAATTACAAATGAATGGCTCAGTATTAGAACAACAAGCATTGATGGAAATCTCAGATATAAAGAGCACATTAGCCAAACATGGACGCTATTTAGCCCAAGATATCGAACAACACACAGGCATCCCAACTTATTACTATTTATATCGTATTGGTGGTGAAAACTTAGAAACAGAACAACAACGCTGCTGCCCTAGTTGCCACAAAGCATGGCGTCTAGACAACCTGCTTTTTGACTTATTTTATTTTAAATGTGATGATTGCCGTTTAGTATCTAACTTATCATGGCATTATTAAGCTATTTTTGCTTGTACAAAATAAAACAATATCGCTAGTTAAGTGACTATTTGTATTTTCTTTACGAAAAGCAGCTGTTTTTACAACTCGTACAACGCTAGTATGATTTTCCTAAATATCATGCTCCTATAAAGCACTTTATACGGGAAGATTAAAATAAAAAACTTAAAAGTTACTCAATTTCTAATGAATTTCGCACAACAATAAATTATTACGCATAAAAAATTGCCCCGTTTAAGCCGCCAAACATAGTTAAAATTTTTAGATTAATTTTGAGTGTTTGAGTTTGCATAGCAAGCAAGTTACAAAATTAACCGTGAAAAAAATTTTAATGAAGAGAGAAAAAAGACTTAGTCGAGGGGTGTTGCTTTTGCTTACTTTTCTTTGCATAAGCAAAGAAAAGTAAGTTCAAATTTGAAAAGGAAAAAACAACATGCACTATCAACACAATAGCCTAAACAAACTCACACTTGGACAACAAACTCAATATTCCAGCAATTATGACCGCACTTTACTGCAAGCAGTACCTCGTCAATTAAATCGAGATAGTTTAGGCATTACCCAAATACAACCATTTACTCACGGTGCGGATATTTGGACTGCTTATGAAATTTCATGGTTAAACCCTAAAGGGGTACCGCAAGTCGCAATTGCAGATATAGAAATTGATTTTCAAAGTGAAAACTTAATCGAATCTAAAAGCTTTAAGCTGTATTTAAACAGCTTTAATCAAACTCCCTTTGACTCATTTTTCGTGGTGCAACGTACTTTAGAACAAGATTTAACAGACTGTGCGAAAGGAACAGCGAAAGTACAGCTTCATCCACTGGCGAAATATGATCAAGAGCATATCGCGCAATTCAGTGGCGAATGTATTGATGAATTAGATATTACCATTACTCACTATGACTTTGATGCAGCAGTATTAGAAAACTGTTGCAATGACGTTATAGTTGAAGAAACCTTAGTTAGCCATTTATTAAAATCAAATTGTTTAATCACTAACCAGCCTGATTGGGGGAGTTTACAAATTCACTATGTAGGTAAACAAATTGATCGCGAAAAACTATTACGTTACATTATCTCTTTCCGCCAGCACAACGAATTTCATGAGCAATGTGTAGAGCGTATTTTCTGTGACTTAATGCAGTTTGCACAACCAGAAAAATTAACAGTATATGCACGCTATACTCGACGAGGTGGTTTAGATATTAATCCATTCCGTTCAAACTTTGAAACAGTGCCAATAAACCAACGTTTAGCTCGCCAATAGGAGATGTTATGAGCAAAAATGTCTATTACGTCAACCCACGCGGTAGTATGGATCAACTTTCTCACTTAGAAGTTGAATTACTGACTAAAAAAGCCAAAAGCCCGCTTTATAGCCTTTATCGCAATTGTTCACTTGCTGTATTAAATTCTGGTGCCGTGACTGATGATAGCCGCGCTTTATTAAATAAATATCCTGATTTTGATATCCAACTTGTCGCAAGAGAACGCGGTGTGTCACTTGAATTACATAACCCACCGCAAGATGCTTTTGTTGATGAACGCATGATCCGTAACATTCAATATCATTTATTCGCCGTATTACGCGATATTTTATTTGTGAATGTAATGAGTCAACGTTTAAACCCAGATAATATTCAAGACAGTAAACATATCACAAATCTTGTTTTTTCTATTCTGCGTAATGCCAAAGCGTTACCTGTTGGTGAGCACCCGAATCTCGTCGTGTGCTGGGGTGGGCATTCGATCAATCAAATTGAATACCAATATTGCCGTGCAGTAGGCACAGAACTTGGTTATCGTGAACTGAATATTATCACAGGTTGTGGACCTGGCGTCATGGAAGCACCAATGAAGGGAGCAGCGATTGGTCATGCTAATCAACGTTATAAAAACAGCCGTTTTATCGGCATCACTGAACCTTCTATCATTGCTTCTGAGCCACCAAATCCAATCGTGAATGAATTAATCATCATGCCAGATATTGAGAAACGCCTAGAAGCATTCGTACGTATGGGGCATGGTATTGTGATTTTCCCTGGCGGACCGGGCACATTTGAAGAGTTATTGTATATTCTAGGTATCAAGCTTGCTGAAGAAAATCAAAATCAGCCATTACCACTTATTTTGACAGGTCCAAAAGAAAGTGCAGACTATTTTGCGACTATTGATCGTTTTATTGGTGAAACCTTAGGTGAAAAAGCGCAAGCGCTATACGAAATTATTATTGATGATCCGGTCATGGTAGCACGTAAAATGAGTCAAGCGATGCACGCTGTAAAAATGCAACGCTATGAAACTTGTGATGCTTATGGCTTTAATTGGTCTTTAAAAATTCCAACTGATTTCCAACAACCCTTTATTCCAACACATGAAAACATGGCGGCGTTAGATTTACATCGTAATCAGTCAACAATGGATCTTATTGCCAATTTACGTCGTGCATTTTCAGGTATTGTCGCGGGCAACATTAAGCCAGAAACACAAGATCGAATTGAAGAATTAGGGCGTTTCAAGTTACATGGTGATCCAGAACTGTTAGAGAAAATTGATCAAGTATTACAAGATTTCATCGTGCAACATCGCATGAAACTCCCTGATGGTAATGCTTACGAACCTTGCTACGAATTAGTCAAATAATCAAAAAAACAGACCGCACTTTATATAAAAAATAGCTTGTTTTTTAACAAGCTATTTTTCTTGCGGCTTAACGTAAAATCAAAATTGGTTTATCGCTATAACGCGCAACTTTAACTGTATTTGAGCTTAAACCTTCTTTGTTATCACGTACCGCCATCATAATAATCAAATCAATGTTTTTCTCTTTTGCAATACGGTTAATTTCCTCATACACAGGACCATGTGCCAAAATATGTTGTACTTTCGCCCCTTCTGGAAAATGTTTTTTAGTAAAAGCATGCAGTGCTTTGTTTGCTTCAGTCAACACATCCTGATCGAAATTCTTAGGTAAAAAGGAAGAAACAAAACTACTACCTAATGGCGGTACAACGCTCATCACCCGATACACAGTATCTGGATTATGTTTCGTCATTTCTAAGGCCGTTTTCACTGCCTTCTCTGCATCCTCTAAATGCCCTAAATCTGCCGTAATTAAGATTTTTTTAAACATGATGTTTCCTTAGGCTTGTTGGCGACGACGTTGATTCATCGCTAACATCAATAATAATAGTAAAGTTGGAATAAATAACCATTCTTTTGCTAATGCATCTTTCACTGGAACAGTACCTTCTAATACCACTTGATCCCAGTTTAAACCCGCTTTTGCTGCACTAGAATCAATCTCTACTGCATCAATAATCACTTGTTTACCTTCAGGTTTATCTTGTTCAAACAAGGTTAAGCCCATCTTTTGTAAACGTTCTTCACCCGTTTGCCCTTCTGATATTGGTAATTGAGCATAAAATTCAATTTCTTTGCCATAAGGGTTTAAACCCGAAACTTTAATAGTCAAATTATCCCCTACTGTCGCTTTTTGTACTTCTTGTACTAATTGTGTTGGCTCAAAAGCACGCTGTGTTGGCGAAATATGTTCCATAAAGAAACCTGGGCGAAATAAAGCAAAGGCTAAAATAAACAATGCAAGACTTTCCCATACTTTATTACGGCGGAAGAAATAACCAATCGCGCCTGCAGTAAAGGCGAGAATACCAATTGTTGCGGTAATAAAGACTAAAATCCCTTTTGCCCAGCCGACATCAATTAATAATAAATCGGTATTAAAGATGAATAAAAATGGCAAAATTGCTGTACGCAAACTATATGAGAATGCAGTTAAACCTGTCTTAATAGGATCGCCACCCGACACAGCAGAAGCCGCAAAAGATGCCAGTCCAACTGGCGGTGTTACATCTGCCATAATACCGAAATAGAAAACAAATAAATGTACAGCAATGAGCGGTACGATAAAGCCATTTTGACGACCTACTTCAATAATCACAACTGCCATTAATGAAGAAACTACAATATAGTTCGCTGTAGTAGGTAATCCCATACCAAGAATTAAGCTAAAGCCCGCAACTAAAAGCAACATTAAGAAAATATTACCCATTGAAAGCGTTTCAATGATCGTTGCTAATTGAACACCAAAGCCAGTTAATGATACCACTCCCACGATAATCCCAGCTGTTGCTGTAGCAATACCAATACCGATCATATTTCTTGCACCCGCTTCTAAGCCATCAATAAGATCTTTCCAACCAAGCTTAAATTCTTGCTTAAAAGTGGTTTGTTTTCTGTAATAGGCAAGTAATGGACGTTGTGTGAGTAAAATGACAATCAAGGATAATGCCCCCCAAAATGCCGATAATCCCGGAGATAAACGCTCTACCATCAAACACCAAATTAAAATCACTACAGGTAATAAGAAGTGTAAGCCCGCATTGATTGTTGGTCTGACCGACGGTAATTTCACCACTGGAGAATGTGGATCATCAATTTCGAGATCAGGAAACTGCGCTACACGACGTAATAGCAATAAATAGATTACGGCTAACAGTGTAACGACAATACTGAAAGCATAATTTGGTGTAACCGCTTTTAACCAACCTAAACTCAACTCGACAACGAAATAAAGTACGCATAGAGAAATAAAGGCTCTTAACGCACTAATTAAAGTAGTCAAAAATGGTTTTGCCGCATCAGTTCTTGGCAAACCTTGTAAATTCATTTTACAAGCTTCTAAATGGACAATATAAACAAGCGCAATATAGGAAATAACTGCAGGTAAGAAAGCATGGGTAATCAATTGACTATACGGCATATTGACATATTCAATCATTAAGAATGCTGCTGCCCCCATGACAGGAGGCATTATCTGCCCATTTACCGAAGATGCTACCTCAACTGCCCCTGCTTTTTCAGCAGAAAATCCTACTCGCTTCATCATTGGGATAGTAAATGTGCCTGTTGTGACCACATTTGCAATAGAAGAACCTGAAATCAGCCCTGTTAAACCTGATGCAACAACAGCGGCTTTGGCAGGTCCACCACGTAAATGTCCTAAATACGCAAAAGCACTTTTAATAAAATAGTTACCCGCACCAGCTTTGTCTAACAGTGCACCAAATAAGACAAATAAGAACACATACTTTGTTGATACCCCTAATGCAACACCAAACACCCCTTCTGTAGTAATCCATTGTTGATTAATAATATGAGAAAGCGTGCCTGTGCGGTGACTAATAATCCAATCACTTGGTAAAAACTGCCCAAAATAGTTATAAATTAAAAAAACAACAGCTATCACCACTAAGGGTAAACCTAAACTACGACGAGTAGCCTCAAGGAGTAAAACAATCCCTATGCAACCAGCAATAATATCTTGTAAGTTCGGGGCTCCAAAACGAGTTACTAACCCATCATAGAAAAACAAATAATACGAGCCTAAAAAAGCGCCCATTGTTGCAAATACCCAATCTGCCAACGGAATACGATGTTTAGGCGAAAATTTAAAAGCGGGATAAGACAAATAAGCCAAAAATAAAGCAAATGCGAGATGAATTGAGCGGGCTTTGGTATCATCAAATACGACATTGATATTTAAGCCAATATTACGTAAAAACTCTTGTAACCAAAATGGTGCAGGAGAGGCATAATAAAGTTGAAATAATGACCACAAAATAGCAACACCAGCGATTAGTTTTTTAGGAAATCCATCAGGATCACGCCCTCCAGTGTCGCTTGATGCCACAATATCTTGTAAATCATCATAATCGATATTTTTTGTTGACACGCTAAAACTCCTCGTCATCTAAAAAATAAAAACGGAAAAAGGCAGGAACCTTGCCTGCCTTAACAATATTAAGATAAGAAAATTACAACCAACCTCTTTCTTTATAGTAACGCACTGCCCCATCATGTAATGGCGCTGATAGTGCATTTTTGATCATTTCCTCTTCTTTTAAGTTTGAGAACGCTGGGTGTAAACGCTTGAAGCGTTCAAAGTTATCAAATACCGCTTTAACAATCGCATAAACACTATCAGCATCTACATCAGAAGAAGTGACTAAAGTCGCATACACACCGAAAGTATCTGTTGGGTTCTCACTACCTTTATACAAACCACCTGGAATTGTTGCTTTAGCATAATATGGGTGATCTGCTACAAGTTTATCAATTTCAGGGCCTGTAATTGAAACTAAATGTGCATCACAAGAAGCAGCCGCTTCTTTTAAGGCACCATTTGGGTGACCTACGTTATAGGTAATAGCATCTAAGTTGTTATCGCACATCACAGATGCCATTTCTGCTGGTTTTAGTTCAGAGGCAACTTTGAAAGTTGACGCATCCCAACCTTTTGCACCAAGAATAACATTCATGGTTGCACGTGTACCAGAACCCGGATCACCCACATTAACACGCTTACCTTTCAAGTCATCAAACCCTTTGATATTTGCATCAGTACGCGCCATTAACGTAAATGGCTCTGGATGAATAGAAAATACAGCTCTTAACTTATCATTTTTTTTGCCTTCAAAAGAGCTTGAACCATTATAGGCATGATATTGCCAATCTGACTGTGCAATACCTAATTCCATTTGATTACTTGCAATTGAATTGAGGTTAGCAACAGAACCACCAGTTGAAGGCGCATTACATTTCACCCCTGTTTTCGCAGAATCACGATTGACTAATTGACAGACAGACTGTCCTACGACGTAGTAAACACCTGTTTGACCACCAGTACCAATGGTTACAATTTTATCGGCAGCAAATACTGCACTTGAAGAAAGCATTAATGCTGCTGTCATTGAAAGCTTTAGATACTTTTTCATAGAGTCATTTTCCTTATTTTGTTGTTGGTTTGCTTAAAAGAGCACTTCAATTAGCGGATTTACAAATAGCAAAGATTTTACGTTTTTGCAACAATTTATTTTTTGCTCGCCTAAATCTGTGCTAAGCATTACACTGAAAATAGAGAAAGTGCGGTCGATTTTTAACAAATTTTTTAACTTCTCAAACCAATACCACGACTAATTAAATAATAAGCTATACTATATAAACTCATAATAAAGACGATTAGGACAAAGAAAGCATAAGCAATATTGATATCTGATGTGCCTAAAAAGCCATAACGAAAACCATTAATCATATAAACAATAGGATTCAATTTTGATACACTTTGCCAAAATTCAGGCAATAATGAGATTGAATAAAATACACCTCCCAGATAAGTTAATGGCGTTAAGACAAAAGTAGGAATAATACTAATATCATCAAAAGAGCGGGCAAAAACAGCGTTAATTAAGCCACCAAGCGCAAAGGTTGCTGTCGTCATGAACAAAATGATCGCCACAATCAACCAAGAATATACTTCAAATGTTACAAAAAATGATGCCACAATAGTCACAAGCACACCGACACAAAGTCCACGTGCGACACCCCCTGCAACATAGCCTAAAATGATAATATGTGGCGAAGTCGGCGAGATCAGTAATTCCTCGACATTTTTTGCAAATTTTGTACTGTAAAAAGATGAAGCAACATTGGCAAATGAATTCGTTAACGCAGACATCATAATTAAGCCAGGCACAATAAACTGCATATAACTAAACCCATTCATGTCACCAATTCGACTCCCAATTAGTTGCCCAAAAATCACAAAATACAAGGTCATGGTAATCACTGGCGGAACTAAAGTTTGCACCCAAATACGTGTAAAACGTCGAATTTCTTTCGTGACAATAGTCTGAAACGCAACCCAAGCTAATGTCATTATGCACCACCTTTTTTATCCAACTGATTATTTAATGCCATTGAAACAAATAATTCTTCTAAACGATTCGCTTTATTTCGCATACTTAACACTTTGATATTCTGTGCAGACAATTGTGCAAATAACTCATTTAGCCCTTGCTCTCGTTTTACTTCGACTTCAAGATTATTTTCATTTAAATCAATAATTTGATATCCATCAATCACAGGGAGTTTAGTATAGGCAGCTAAATCAAAAACAAAAGTTTCTGCTTCTAATTTCGCGAGCAACGCTTTCATCGGCATATCAACAACCAACCGACCGTGCTGAATAATACCAATATTACGACATAACATTTCAGCTTCTTCTAAATAATGGGTCGTTAAAATAATCGTTGTACCTTGTTGATTTAACTCATGTAAAAATGTCCACATAGCACGACGTAATTCAATATCCACACCAGCAGTTGGTTCATCTAAAATCAATAATTTTGGCTTATGCATTAATGCCCGTGCGATCATCAAACGGCGTTTCATCCCCCCTGATAAACGAATAGCTTGCTGCGCACGTTTTTCCCAAAGATCGAGCTTTTTCAACCAAATTTCTGCTCGCTTTAAGGCTTCTGAACGAGCAATTCCGTAGTAACCTGCTTGATTGACTAAAATATCAATCACACGTTCAAATTGATGAAAATTAAATTCTTGAGGAACGAGGCCAATGCATTGCTTTAATTCACTTAACTGTTGGTCCAAATCATAACCAAAGACATTAACTTGCCCGCTAGTTTTATTAACTAATGAGCTGATAATACCAATAGTCGTCGATTTTCCTGCTCCGTTATGCCCTAATAATGCATAAAAATCCCCTTCTTGGACCTTTAAATCAATACCATGTAAGGCGGTAACTCCATTTTTATATTGTTTAGTTAACTGTTTAATTTCTAATGCTAACATGCATCCTACTTAATCATTTAAATTCGAGTCATATCAAATAGACTTAAGTCAATACTATCTGAAGTGCCATAAAATGCCGCCAATGCTTTCCGTAAAATTTCTGCCCGTTTTGGTAACCCTTGTTCTGCATAAACTTTCACTTGTTCATACACTGCTTGCTTAAAAGGTAAAGTATCACCAGGATCACCATTCAAATTATCAACACTCGCAAAATAACGAAATCCTGCCGCAATAGATAAAATCCATTCAATCGCTTGCGGCTTAAC
This sequence comes from Pasteurella oralis, assembly GCF_042681465.1. NCBI lineage: Bacteria > Pseudomonadati > Pseudomonadota > Gammaproteobacteria > Pasteurellales > Pasteurellaceae > Pasteurella > Pasteurella oralis. The sequence goes on along the minus strand of NZ_JBHUFP010000005.1, from coordinate 28,626 downwards.
TTCGACTTGTTCAAACAAACGTTGTTGCTGCGCTGTACGCCCATCCGGTTCATACCAATAACCAAAATCTTCAAGTTGGCGACGCGCTTTACCCGCGACAAGCCAATGTGCAATCTCATGTAATCCACTACTATAAAAACCATGTGCAAAATAAATTGCATGATAAGGACAATTCTCATTAGCGGGAACATAAAGAGGTTCATCGCCTCCTTTGACTAATTTTGTATTATATTCTTGTTCAAAGCACTGATTAAAAATCTGAATTAAATCGCTGATTTGATGTTCCATTAAAACTCCAAAAGCCAAAACTCGGTAAAATTTGACCGCACTTAGGTAGAAAAGAGAAAATGAAAAAAGAGGCATAATGCCTCTTTCTGCTTAAAATTGCTAGCGTTATTTCAAGCTATCTAATTGTTGTAACGCCGCAATGCGCTTTTCTAATGGCGGATGGCTCATGAACAAAGCCGCTAAACTACTACGCTTGCCATTAATTGCAAATGCCGCGAGTTGTCCTTCTAATTCTTGTGGCTCATGCAAACGCTGTAAGCGTTGTAATGCAGCGATCATTTTTTGTTTACCCACTAATTCCGCTGATCCTGCATCTGCACGGAATTCACGGTAACGAGAGAACCACATTGCAATGATACTTGCCAAAAAGCCAAAGACAATTTCTAATACCATCGCAACTAAGAAATAAATACCTGAGCTACTTTCACCATCGCGGTTACTCGATACCGCTTTTGCAATCATACGAGAAACAAAAATCACAAATGTATTAAGTACACCTTGTAACAACGTCATTGTCACCATATCACCATTTTTGATATGGGCAACTTCATGTGCCAAGACAGCTTCTGCTTCATCACGAGTCATTGCTCGTAATAACCCTGTACTCACCGCAACCAAAGCGTTATTTTTACTTGCTCCCGTTGCAAAAGCATTGACATCCTCTGAATGATAAATTGCGACATCTGGCATAGGTAAATTTGCACGTTCTGCCTGTGAACGTACAGTATTGACCAACCAACGTTCAGCCTCATTACGCGGTTCTTTAATTACCTCTGCACCGACTGAACGTAATGCCATGGTTTTAGATAAAAAGAGCGAAATTAAAGAACCTGAAAAACCAAATAATGCAGCCATGATTAATAAACCACTGGCATCTTGTGCTTGAATCCCCGTTAAACTCAAAATAATATTAAATACGACTAAAACCGCCATGTTTGTCGCTAAAAAGAGTAAAATTCGCATCATAATAAAAAATCCTTATCGTTAAGGTTAAATAGCCTGTGTTGTAATATAGTAGCAAAATTGTTAAATGCAAGAGAGGGTATTAAAATTTTACCATAAACTCATTTGTTCTACCTGTGAGTTTCTCTTTTCGTTCGGTAAGCTTAAGTGTAAACCAATCAAACGAATTTCTCTCCCTGCTGTACGCTGCCAAATTTGCTTTAATAGCGATTCAAAATTTATTTGAGTCAATGCCAACCCCGTTTTTTCTAGCGTAGTCACTTGAAAATCAGCAAACTTCAGTTTTACCCCAATTTTATGTAAAGCAACTAAAGATAAAGCAGGGCAAACCTGTTTAATACGCTGAAGCAAGGATGGAAAAAGTTGTTCTAGTACAGCAATAGCTTGTGGTAAATTGCTAATATTATGTTGCAAGGTTGTTTCTACACTAACTGATTTTAGTATTCGATGAGGTTCCACTTTACGTTCATCTATCGCATGACTAAATGCCCAAATACGCTGTCCCATTTTACCGAACTGGTTCAATAACAATACCTTATCTATTTTGCGAATATCTGCACAAGTCTGCAATCCCATTTCTAACAAACGCTGAGAAGTTACTTTACCGACACCGGGAATTTTGTTTAATGACAAATTTGCAACAAACTCATTCACCTCTGTAGGGTTAATCACAAACTGACCATTCGGCTTATTTTGCTCCGAAGCAATTTTAGCCAAAAACTTCAAAGGTGCGATACCAGCAGAAGCCGTTAAACCGAGTTCAGTAAAAATTGCTTGCCGAATGTCTGTTGCAATCCAAGTCGCAGACCCTGAGCATTTGCCACAATCTGTCACATCTAAATAAGCCTCATCTAAAGAAAGAGGTTCAATGAGATCAGTATAGCGCTGAAAAATTTGTCGAATTTGTTTAGAGACCTGTTTATATAGCGGCATATTCACGGGTAAAAGCACTAAATTTGGACATAGTTTCAAAGCTTGTGCCGTTGGCATTGCGCTATGTAAACCAAACTTGCGCGCAGCATAGCTACAAGTGGCTAAAACACCTCGATTTTCGACAGAACCACCAACAGCAACAGGCTTTCCTATCAAACTAGGATTATTACGTATCTCAATCGACGCATAAAAGCAGTCCATATCAATATGAATAATTTTACGAGTCACTGGCATCATGGTAGCAAGAAAAAGTGCGGTCAAAATTTTTGAAAATCTGACCGCACTTTAGCATAGAAAACTGTATAAATAAACAGTTATGTACGAGCCAAACTTAGCACTTTAGAAAATAAACGTTTAAAGACTAACGGGATAGACTGACTACCACGCTTTGTGATCTCATTAGACAAAGCAATAGCCAAATCAGGCTTAGAAGTACGTTGAATTGCACGTTGAATTACTTTTGTCATAGGATAATAATTTGATGTTGTTTCCCATTGCGCAAGACGAATGAAAACATCAGCAAACCCATTCACATAAAAGAAATGTTCAATATCACGTTTAGGTAACATTGTTATTCTCTCTGCAAGTGGTGTTTCTTCATCTAATATATTTTTTACTACATCAAGATAGTTTCTACCTGCATCATCACCATCCACTAATACGTACCACTCAATACCCATCGCTCGTGCATATTTAATCAATGGCTTTAATCCACTTTGTGCAAATTCAACAATGCGAATACCTTCCATATCCAAATTCAGCTCTAATAATTTAGCAAGCTCTGATAAAATCCAAACTTCTGTTTCTCCTTCTACTAACACCCACATCGTAGAAAAAAGCGCTAAACTACGATTATGATGAATATGGAAACTTAAACGCCGAAAATCTTCTTTCCCTAAATCTCGACGACTAAGTTGAAAACTCTTCGTTCTTTCTGATGTACGCACTAAACGACAAATTGAACTGAGTTGGACTTGCGAAATCAACTCAACCGAATTCGTCGTCGTAATACGTTGCACTGGCAAATAACTCACTAGCTCCCACATAATCGCAACCATACGTGGATGTAGCCTTGCATCAGGATCTTCAAATAAAATAATTGGACGAGTAAAACGACCAAAACGAATATGTTTATTTTCAATAAATAATGAAGCTAAAGAAAAAAATAATTTTTTACGCAAACGCTGTGTTTCATCCTGCTTTAATTTTAAACAGAGCGCCTTTGCTTTATGCCAAAGAAGCGTTGTATCTTGCATTACCTCGCTCACATTCTTATTACTTAAGAAGTAGTAGCACAATAAAGCCATAACTGCCTGAATTTCATCTTGTAGATCATTTTTAACTTTTAATGTTGCCAAATTGAAAGCATGATGAGAGCGATTTAAACGAGCATCGCGGAAACGATAAACTGGATGGCGCGCAATTAAAGAGAAAACTAACTGTTCAATCTTTTCAACACAAACTGTATTCCCATTTTCATCTAAAAATGAGTATTCAGTATGTACGTTTTGTTGTGAGTCTATTTCTCCCTCAACACGTAAATATAGACGTTGATAACCATCAGCATGATTAATAAACAAATTATGTTGTACATAAGGTCGATTATATTCGGCACTATCTTCATTTTTATCACTTTCACAAAAAGTGAATAATAAAGTCAAATGGCGTACAGATTGTGATTGTCCAACAGGGATATGAAAATCATTTAAAGTGAATTGATACAAATCTTGCTCCGCATTAAAAATCAAACTTAACGCTGAAAGTAAACTTGATTTCCCCCACATATTCTCACCAATGAGTACCATATCAGGTCGAAAATACATAGATAACCGATTAATTCCACGAAAGCCAACAACCTCTAATTGCCGCAAATACATAAACACCTCTTGTTTTTTTTCTTACCCAATCTAGAATGGAAAAGCTCACTTTATTTAAGGAAGACATAATATGTATGAAGGACTTCTCATTGTGCTATGCCCGCTTTTTATTGGGTATATAATAAAAACCAATAACACTATTGTCTTAAAATCAATCAATAGCATCGTAATGATACTACTTTATATCATTTTATTCATTATGGGCTTTTCACTTGGTCAATTAGATAACTTAGCACAAAAATTACCTATTATTGCTATTTCTGCTGCAACATTTGCACTAATTATCCAATCATTAAATTTAATTGGTTTGATTACTTATGATCGTCTATTTCCAAAGCCATTAAAAATATTAAAACAAGAAATACCCTCGCGTTGGAGATTATTATTGGACTCTGGCAAACTATGCTCAATGGTACTCATTGGCTTTATTGTGGGCTATTACACGGCTTTACTTATCACACTACCGAAAGATGCTAGCACTTACGTACTCGTTTTACTGATCTTTTTTGTAGGCATTCAATTAAGAAACAATGGCATCTCACTACGTGAAGTCATTTTTAATGAACGAGGACTAATCACAGGGATTATCTTTATTCTCACATCATTGCTTGGTGGGACCATTGCAGCGCTCATTTTACAATTACCAATCACACAGGGATTGGCTATTGCTTCTGGTTTTGGTTGGTATTCATTATCTAGCGTTGTTATCAATGATGCATGGGGACCAATCTTTGGTAGTATCGCCTTTTTTAATGATCTTTCTCGTGAAATTATCAGCTTATTTGCTATTCCATTTCTCATGCACAATCACCGTTCTTCTGCAGTGGGTATCTCTGGTGCAACTGCATTAGACTGTACTCTACCTATAATTCAAAAATCAGGTGGCATTGAAGTTGTCCCACTCGCAATAAGCTTTGGATTTATCACTAATATCCTTCCTCCTATTTTATTAGTATTTTTTTCTTCTATCCCATTATAGGTGTAAAAAACCACAAAAATTAAGAAATTAATTGTCATAGAAGAAAACTGTGATGAAAAGGGAATTTATATGGGGATATAGGAAAAGTTGATCATCATAGCCTGAGAAATAAAAGTAAGAAATGAGCAATTAAAAAATAGAAATGACTCAGCAAAAATAAGAAATATAGATAAATAAAACTTGGGATATCAAAGTCCAATGAGCTAATACATAATGTTATCAAAAGTATAATAAAATAGATTTTATTTATAACTCAATGACTTAAATTTTATTTAAAGTGCAATAAAATATATTCTATTTATAACTCAATGAAGTGGACTTTATTTTAACAGTATTTTGATAGCATTTAAAAAAATGAATATGTGATGTGGTCTTTAAAGTTATTTAAAATTTGAAGTTTTGAGTAATATTTAAATCAATTTTGAGGAGCGTATCACAAAATAGGATTTATGACATTGACATAATTTAGCCAATTTAAGTATTATCGTGTTTAAGCAATTTAATTTGTATTAATAAATTTAAATTTTAAATATTATCAATATGTTAGACAAATTTTAATGATAAATTTGTCTAAATGTGGTTTCCTTAAAAAATGCTTAAGCTACTTGATAATCCTCAAGTGGCTGCGAGTTCTCTTTTTGTTCTAATAAAGTCTGATTAGCTAATGTTTCTGCCAGTAAGTTTAATGTGTTTTTTCGCTCTTGACTGCATTGACGGAAATACTGAATAAGCGCGATTTCCTCTTGAGTAAATTTTGTTTTATGTTGTTGAGTTGTGCTTCGTTCACTACCCTGTTCTTGTAATATGCTTTCTAATACATCTATCACTTGAATTAATTTGTCATGATTTATTAATGGACGTGAACTGAAATCTGGTGTTTGTGCTTGACTTAAAGATTTACCCGTTGCAAGCCATTCTAAGCTGACATTACTCACTTCCGCTATTTTGATTAAATTACTTCGAGAAGGATCGGCTTCACCTGCTATCCATCGGTTTAATGATGTAATAGCAACACCTACTGCCCTAGCAAATTCACTGTGATTATTGCCAAATTTTGTTTCAGCAATCAATTTCATTCTGTCAGAGAAATGAGGATCGTAAATCTTTGCTTTGCTCATGTTTTACTATTTTCCTTTACACAAATTTTGCGTAAAACTAAAACCAAACATGTTGATTTTGCTGTTAAAAATAACTTAAAAGAAAAATTTAAGTAAAAAATTAACTTTTACGCTTGCAAATATTTAAGTTTTACGTTTTAATACAGCTATCAAGGCAATCGATGAGATATAAAAAATGGGTGTATTAAACGTAAATAAAAAAACCGCAGCAACTGACTGGCATCGTGCGGATATTATTGCAGCTCTCAAAAAACGAGGCTGGTCATTAAGATCTTTAGCGCTTGAATGCGATTTAAGTTATAGCACGCTCAAATCTGCGCTAGATAAACCCTATCCTAAAATGGAGAGAATTATTGCCAATGCCATCGGTGTCGCACCAGAGGTTATTTGGGCTGGTCGATTTGCACGACGAAATTTTCGTCCAACTTTAAGCGATCGTTTCTGATGATAAACAACTTTTAAGTTAAATAAAAGAGAAAAGAATGTCTATGAATAACATAATTATAAAAACGCATTATTCAGCTGCCGAAATCGCATCGTTTAAGTTAAACTCCGCGCCTCATGCTCATAAAAATGTCCAACAGAAAGCAAAACGTGAAAATTGGCCTTATCGTAAAAGAGAAGGTCGTGGTGGCGGTGTTGAATATGTATTTACTGCGCTTCCTGTCGCGATCCAAAAAGAAATTCGTTTTCGTTTAGCACAATCACTTACCACAAATGAAACGTTACCTGAAGCGAAAGTCAAAACGCAACAAGATTTATCAAGCCGTCTTTGGCAGCCGTTTGATCAGGCCAGTCAAATACAAAAAGCCAAAGCAGAACAAAAATATTTGGCGGTAAGCACACTCCAGCAATTTCTTGATGCAGGTGTGCCATTAATGGAAGCATTGCATATTGTGGCTGCTGCACAGCAAATTTCACTCGGTTCATTGAAAAATTGGTATTACAAAGTGCGTGGATTTGCGTCTTCTGATTGGCTCGCACTATTATTAAAGCGCACAGGAAAAACCGAAAAAAAGAAAGCATCGTTTGATTCAGTAGCTTGGGAAAGTTTCCTGACTGATTATCTGCGCCCAGAAAAACCTTCTATTGCAGCCTGTTATGAAAGATTAAAGCGAGCCGCTAAAAAAGCAGGTTGGATTATTCCAAGTCGTCAAAGTGTACAACGCAAAATTGACCGAGAAGTACCTTATGAAGTGATTGTACTGAAACGTGAAGGTGAACATGCATTAAGTAAATTAGTACCTGCTCTACAGCGTTCAGTATCGGATATTCAAGTGATGGAGTGGCTTAATGGAGATGGTTATCAACATAATGTCTTTGTTAAGTGGAAAAATGGTGAAATCGTTCGTCCTAAAACATGGTTTTGGCAAGATGTTCGTACTCGTAAAATTCTTGGTTTCAGATGTGATATAAGTGAAAACACTGACAGTATTCGTTATGCCTTACTGGATGTTATTTATAAGTATGGTATCCCACGCCATATTACGATTGATAACACGCGAGCAGCAGCCAATAAATGGATGACAGGTGGTGTACCTAATCGCTACCGTTTTAAAGTCAAACAAGACGATCCTAAAGGATTAATTCCATTATTGGGCATTGAGCTTCACTGGACCAGTGTGATTGCGGGTAAAGGACATGGTCAAGCAAAGCCGATTGAACGAGCGTTTTCACATGGCGGCGTTGGTGAACTCGTCGATAAAGATCCTGCGTTAGCTGGTTTTTATGCTGGAGCCAATATCTATGATAAACCTGATAATTATAACGGCGGTAAAGCAGGCGTAGATTATGAGGTGTTTTTACAAGCATTGGCACGTGGTGTAGAAATCTTTAATCAAAAGGAAGGACGAAATACAGAAATATGTCGTGGAATTTTTAGCTTTGAGCAAGTATTTGCTCGCGATTATGCACAAGCAGTCATTCGTAAAGCCACACCTGAACAACTCAGAATGCTGATGTTGACTAGTGAAAAAGTCAAAATTAAACGCAATGGGGAATTTTATTTGGATGCTGGTGGTTCACTCTTTGGTCAAAAAAACCAATATTGGGCAGAGTCATTAATCGGCTGTCAACACTCGCATGTCGTCGTGCGTTTTGATCCTGCTCAATTGCACCAAAAGGTCTATGTCTACAGCTTAGATGGTGCCTTTTTAGCAGAGGCTATTTGTCGTGAAGCGAAATCCTTTAACGATACTCAAGCCGCACGTGAACAAAAGCGGCTGCGCACCAGAATAAGCAAAAATACTAAGCGTCTTGCGCAAGACATGGCATTGATGGAAATCAATGAAATCACGCAATTTCAACCTGAAGTACGTGAAGAACAAAAACTAACATCCAGTGTGATTGAAATGTTAGTCACTGAAAAAAGTGCGGTCAGAAAAGTCCAAGTGATCACACAAGAAGACGAAGAAGTCAGTGAATTTGAGAAAAACTTTTATCAAGGTGTTGAACAGTTAAAACAGCAGAAATATTGATTTAAACGAGGTAAACATGGAAAGCCTAATCGAAAAAATAAAAACCTATCGCGTAACCACTGGTGTCAGCCAAGCCCAAATTGCCAAAGAAGCAGGCATCAATTCCGGTGCATTGAGTGCGTATATCCATGGCAAATATAAAGGCGTGACAAGTGAAATTGAAAGTAAATTGAATGCATTTTTTCATAAAAAAGCCACGCAAGCACGTGAATTTGTCATGGCACCTAGTTTTATTGAGACTACCACCGCCAAGCAAATTTTTAAAACTTTAGAATTTGCGCAAATAGCTAACTGTTTAGCGACAGTTTACGGCGCTTCGGGTGTAGGTAAAACCAAAGCAATTCAGCAGTTTTCACAGCAACGTGCAAATTGTTGGCTAGTCACTGCTAGTCCTGCACGAGCGAGTTTAAGTGAAATCTTGTATGAAATTGCTCTTGAGTTGGGTATGCATGATACCCCGCAGCGTAAAGGCAAACTGGCGCGGCTGATTTGCAAAAAAATCAAAGGCACCACTGGTTTGTTAATCATTGATGAAGCAGATCACTTACCTTATGAAGCATTAGAAGAGTTACGTATTCTTCAAGAGGAAGCCAATATTGGTTTAGTGTTGGTCGGTAATGACAAAGTTTATACCCGTATGAAAGGTGGTATAGCAGCGAGCCATGAATACGCCAGATTATGGTCACGGGTTGCTAAAAATACTTCGATTCAGAAAACCAAAAAAGCCGATACGCTAGCAGTTGCTAAAGCTTGGCAGTTGGATCATGACGAAGAGGTGTTAAAAGTCATGTATGCCATGACAGAAACGAGCGGTGGTTTACGTTTACTGAGTCAAACGTTACGTTTAGCGGGCATGGTGGCAAAAGGTGCGAATAAATTGATTAGCGCTGAATTGTTGCTCCAAGCTAGAACGGAATTACTGGGCAAACATGAATAAATTACAAACAGTAGCACTGTTATGCAATAACAGATTTGTAGAAAATGGGTTCAAGTTGAAGACTACTCGCCTTTTCCCATTAACTTAAGGAAATGACATGCAGAAAATTTTATTCATTCTGACCGCACTTTTCGCTCTGAGTAGTTGTGAACAAAATATTGAAACTACAATTGAACAAACTTGTATCGATGGTGTGGTGTATTTAGTGTATCAAGATGGCGAACAAAGAGGCATTACGCCTAAAGTCAATGCGGATTATTTACCCTATACCTGCGTTATGCCATGCCCCAACCTATCCAATCAGAAAAAGGAGAGAAACAATGACAAAACTTGTGATTGAAGACAAAACCTATTGGGAAAATGCCAAAGGCACCTTAACCCCAGAAGAATTGATCAAAGACATCGATAAAGCACGCGACGCGTTAGTTTTGGAATGGATTGACAAAGCGAAAACCTTAAATAAGGCAATTAATGCCTTTAAAACCCATATTTTCGCTGATATTCAAGCCTTCGTTGAGTTATCAGCAGAAAAGTATAATGCCAAATTAGGAGGCAATAAGGGCAATATCACCTTATTTAGCTATGATGGTAAATATAAAATTCAACGTGCCATTAATGAACATTTACAATTTGATGAGCGTATCCAAGCGGCGAAGGTTTTGATTGATGAGTGCTTGAATGAATGGTCAATTGGTTCTCGCCCAGAGTTAAAAACTCTGATTGAACAAGCATTTAATGTGGATAAAGAAGGAAATTTAAGCATTTCACGCATTCTGAGCTTACGTCGAGTCAATATCCAAGATCCACGTTGGCAAAACGCGATGCAAGCGATTAGTGAAAGCGTACAGGTTGTCAGTTCTAAAGCCTATGTGCGCATTTATGAACGACAAGGTGATACGGATCAATATGAGCCCATTACTTTAGATATTGCAGGCGTTTGAACTCATGTGAAACCTAAAAAAACACATCATATTCCATTTTCAATAAGCAGAGGGAAAACTATGAATACTCATTTTAACCGATTCCAACACTACAGTTCTCGCGCGGCAAAAGCTGAACGGGCAGGTAAGTATGAATTAGCACGCAGCCATTGGGAAGTTGCCGCAATTTCCGCCAAACAACCTTTTAATCAAGACTGGTGCATCAAGCGCGCAGAATTTTGTCAACGCATGCTAACTAAACCTTTTGTCGGGAATACCAAATGATGACACCAACCCAAGATCAGCTCGCTCAAGAAATGGCTGCATTGCTTGCGAATTTAGAGATAGTGCAAGAATATATTATAGAAGGCAATTTAAACACAGCAAGCCAATGCTATAAACACAGTTTGGTACAGGCAAAACGGCTCAACTACCGCTTTAATTTGCTCAATTTATCCACTTGTTGTACTGGCATACCTGCTAACGCGTGCGATATTGAAAGATAAAGAGGCTCTGTATGAAAAAACACTTAATTCAATTAGTTAAAATTGGACAAAAACAACTTGCTATGCAAGATGAAGATTATCGTGCCATGCTCAAACGTTTGACCAATAAAAAAAGTGCAACACTCTGCTCTGTTCCTGAGCTGCATCGCGTAATTTATGAATTACAACGCAAAGGCGCTAAGATTTATACCAGTGCCTACTTACAAAATACTCGATTAAACCAGACAAGGGCAAAAAGTACAATCAGCTTAAAAATTTATGCGATCTGGCATACCATGTATCAGCAAGGTTTCTTACGTGATGGCAGCATTCAAGCTCTGAATCGCTATGTTCATCGAATTTTGAATAAAAAAAGCTATCCGCTCTGGTTTATGACGGTTTATGCTTTAGATAATGCCCATGCAAGCCATTTATTAGAAAGTTTAAAAAATTGGCATAAACGGGTCATGCTGGAAAAATTGGCGCAACATGGGCGTTTATTGGATAAAAATATGGTTTATGATGCCGTGCTCAGTTGTTATCAACAAACTATTTTTCACCCATAAAAAGTACATTTTTAGCATGTTTTTCAATCAATTATCCTTTCTTAGCTAAAAGCTGCACAAAAATTTTTCACCTTTTGCCAAATTTAACACATATAATTTCTGTCAACATGCGTTTAGGGGAACATTATGGATAAAACACTAATTGAAAGCTTTGAACAAAAAGCGCCAGAAATTCTCAACGATCTTGCGCGCCATATTGAAGTCGAGCTACTAAAAAAAATTGATATTGAACAAGATAAAGCAAAACAAACAGGGATTGAAATTGCGCAAGCTATGGCAAAAAACTGGGGTGGTGAAGTCATTTATATTCCGCGCAATTTACTCTTTACCTTAAATGAGCGTGATAGAAAAATTTTTAATGAATTTACTGGCTCAAATCATCGCGATCTGGCAAAGAAATACAATGTTTCAATGCAATGGGTCTATCAAATTGTTAAAAGAGTATCAAAAGAAGAAGTGGCAAAACGGCAAATTAAATTATTTGGCTAATGCGCTTATTTCAGATGTAACACGACATAATTTACTAACTGTGTCATCTAAATTGGTAGATTGTCAAAGTATATCATGTGGTCGTGACTGTTCTTTTCTCAACAAAACGACTTCTCTCTTGCCTGTGGTTCTTTAAACCAGTTTAAAATCAACCTTTAAATAACTTTATTAAACTCCTTTATAGACAACATGTGAATAAAGGAGTGTGTCATGTTTCCAATTCAAAAAATTGTTATTCATTGCTCTGCAACACAAAATGGCAAAGCACTGCATAATGACAAGCAAACTGCTGCCATGATTATTGATCATTGGCATAAAAAACAAGGCTATCAGCGCGGTTTCCAAGCGCGAACATTCAATCCCCACCTTAAACACATTGGCTACCACTTTATTATTGATTGTGACGGTTCGATTGAAACTGGACGCAAAATTGGTGAAATAGGCGCACATGTGCGTGGGCATAACAAACACAGCATTGGAATCTGTTTAGTCGGCGGAATAGGTTCAGGAGATGAACAATATTATGGTCGTTTTACCGCAGCACAATGGCACGCGTTGTATCAGGTATTACAACAACTGACTCAACAATATCCAGATGCCAACATTTATGGTCATCGCGATTTAAGCCCAGACCATAATGGTGATGGAGTAATCAGTCAACACGAATGGCTCAAACAATGCCCTTGCTTTGATGTTTGGTCTTGGTTGGACAGTGAACAAATTATCAATGTGGATCACTTATTTGATCACTAACAATAATTTAACATACACAGTTTAGTGAGGTATTCATGCACTTCAAGGAATTAATTACAAATGACAATGGACGCCTATCAACGACAGGCACAATCCAATTTGGTGGCGCACTATTAATGGCGATTATTCTAATTATTTGTGTCTATCTAGACCGTAGTTATGTACCTGATTTATTTGCTATTTTCGCGATTTTTTGTGGAGGTGGAATTGCAACAAAAGGATTTGCCAATGCATTACATCGTCGGGGGCAAGAATGAATTTACAAATTGTACTCGTTTGCATCACCTTTTTCTTAGCACTTTGTGCCTATGTAGTGCTCCGCCTTACACAAGCCAAGCGCAGAATTGAAACATTGTTAAAAGAAAATGAACAGTTGCATACTCAAAAAACCGTCGTAGAAACTCAAATTAAACATCATCAAACGAGAAAACAACATGAAGAAAATGCACGTCGTACTCACCGTGATCACCTTATTAAGCGCTTGCACACCGAAGGCGACCTACGTGACGAATAGTAGCTGTGCTGGCTTTGCGCTTATCCAAGCTAGCATGCAAGACAGCACTGAAACCTTACGTCAAATTCTAGTCCATAATCAAACTTATCGCCATATTTGCTACGAGGAAACGCACGAATGACAATTAATGTAGATTTTTGGCATTTAGTCGGCTTATTACTTTCCTTTCTCGGCTGTTGCTTTGGTTTTGCCAAAATTCTAGTGGCACAATTTCAAAGTTCATTACGTGAAAGACATAATAATCAACAACGTGTGAATGAAAAAGTAGAAGATCTGGAAAAAGAATTAAACCAACTGAAAGTCGCCTTGCCGCATAATTATGTGTTGCGTGAAGATTACATTCGTGGGCAAACCATTTTAGAGGCAAAGTTAGATGCGTTATATGAAAAGATTGACAATATTTATCAAAAAAGAGTGATGAAATGATGCAAAAAGCAAGACGTGAAGGCATGCGCTGGCAATTACTGAACATTTTACATAAGGCGGCGCCTTATGCGACTAGCGAACAATTTTTATTAGATGTACTGCATGGTATTTATCCTGATGTCAGTGCGCTTGAGTTACGTCAACAACTTGAATATTTACAAGATCGTAAATTAATCGATCTGGATAAACAACCACATGGTATTTGGTTTGCAGATATTAATCGTCTAGGCGTAGACATAGTGGAATACACAATTGATTGTCAAGCGGGTATTGCACGTCCTGAAAAATATTGGGCTTAATACATAACCTATTCTTTGCCCTACATTTGCCATGCAAACATGACAAAGAGGTAACTTGATGAAAATCCTACTTAATGATAAGCAAGCAACACTGACTATCAACAAAATCGTCACTCAATTGCAACAACCCGAATCACTCTATGGCGCTCTTAGGCATCGATTGCACCACAATGGTATTGCTATCAGCAACCCAGTAACTGATGACAAAATTTTGCAAAAAGTGACCGCACTTTTAGAGGAAGAAATGGAACAAAAGCTAGGCTAACAAAATAAGCAAAACGCGTCTGATATTCTGTCAGCGCGTCTGCGTGCTAAAACAGCCAATCCTATTATTCACAACATTTTAAACGTACAGCGAGCGATTTAAACGCCATTTAAAGCCAATGTGCTTATCGATGTTATCTTTCGTTTACCGCTTACCTAAATCCTGTTGTAATCTTTAAAGTACTTTAAAATCTTTTTACCTTTCACTTTTCTACTCTACGCTTATTCAACACAGCAAATCAGCTTAAAACAACATTTAATTTTGGTAAAAAAATGAGCGCAACACAACCGATTTTAGACAGCATTCAAACGCATCTCTTAACGCAAGTTAAGTCGTTTGCAGTCGTGCTTTTCCCCGATAGTGTTGAGGATTATGTGTTACAAGATGAGCCGGGTGCTATTTTAATCCAATATGTCGGCTCTGAATTTGAAGATAGCAACAAAACAGATCTGCTTCAACAGCGTCGTACTCTCAGCATCAATCTCACAGTGATTGCTCGTCATCAATACCATGACGATGGTGCTTTAGCCATGCTAGATAAAGTCAGACTTGCTATTGTGGGATTTCGTCCAACGCATTGTTTTGCTTGTTCAATAATCAACGAAACTTTTATCGCAAAAGAAAATGCACTTTGGCGCTATCAATTACAAATTAAAACAGAAACCTTACAAGTCGAACAGCAACAAAGCAAAGACTTAACCCGGTTAACCAGTGTGCATTATCGCCAACCACACCACCCCCTAAACCCAAATTTAAAACCGAAACCAACCGAAATATAGGAGAAAAAAATGACCTTCCATCACGGTACTGAAACAAAACGAGTCACAGGTGGCTCAGTTGCAGTAGAAACTGTTGACGGTGCAATTATCGGCATTGTCGGCACTGCCCCAATGGGTGCATTAAATGAACTCACATTATGTCAAACCAAAAAAGATTTTGCCAAATTCGGCACGATCTTAAATCAAGGTTTTACCCTGCCTGATGCATTTGATGTCCTCGCCCGCTACGCAGCAGGCCAAGTATATGTAGTCAATGTATTAGATGTATCCAAACATAAAACTGATGTCACTGACGAGTCAATCACTCTTGATCAAACAACCTTAATGGGTCGTACACAAAAACAAGGTTTGTTAAGTTTAACTTTAAAATCTGATAGTACAGTACTAGAACTTGATAAAGACTACACAGTTAATATGCAAACAGGTGAGATTCGTTTAACCAAATCAAAAGAGAACTTAACTGCTACTTACACTTATGCAGACCCAAGCAAAGTGACTGAAGACGATATCAAAGGTGGCTTTGATAATGTAACAGGTAAACGTAAAGGTTTTGAATTGTTACGTGACGGCTTCAACCTTTATGGTGCTGATGCCAAAATCTTAATTTGTCCTGAATTTGACAAAACTGACAGCTGCGCAGCAGCCTTAGGTACGTTAGCGGAGCAATTAAAAGCAGTCGCTTATGTGCAATTACCCAAAGGCACCAGTTTAGCGCAAGCAATTCAAGGACGAGGTCCAAATGGCACAATCAATGCAAGTGCGTCAAGTGAGCGCGTACGTCATTTCTTCCCTTACGCAATGGGATCAAACAATGAATTAGAAAGTTTAGCAGTACATGCCGCTGGCGTTCGCATGAAAGTGGACGTAGAGAAAGGTTATTGGCACAGTACTTCAAACCATCAATTACTCGGTGTCATCGGTATGGAATTACCATTAACTGCACGTGTTGATGATATTCAAAGCGAAACCAATCGCTTAAATGCAGTCGGTATCACCACGATTTTCAATAGCTTTGGTACAGGTTTCCGCCTTTGGGGCAATCGCTCATCCAATTACCCAACGGTGACACATATCATTAATTTTGAAACCGCACTTCGCACAGGTGATTTAATCGATGAATCTATCCGCCGTGTAGAATTACAATATATTGATCGCCCAATTGATGATGCATTAATTGATAGCTTAACTGAAACCGTCGACACGTATTTACGTGCATTACCATCAATTGTAGGTTACAGCGTCAGTCTAGATTATGACTATGATTTAGTCGATGCGTTCAGTAAAGGTCAAGTACCATTAACTTATGATTACACGCCAAAACTACCAGCAGAACGCATTACTAATACCAGCGTAATGACCCGTAAATACTTGGCAAATTTAGTTTCACAGAAATAAAAGGAGCAATAAATGAGTGTGGCAATTAATCAAATTGTAAATGCCAATGTCTATATGGATGGTAATTCATTACTTGGCAAAGCCAAAGAATTCAAATTACCAGACATTGAATTTGAACAAATTGAGCATAAAGCATTAGGCTTAGTCGGTACCATTAAATTACCAGCGGGTATCGCGGCATTAGAAGGCGAAGTGACTTGGGATAGTTTCTACCCTGAAGTACGTGCGAAAGCTTATAACCCAATGAAAAATGTCCAATTAATGGCACGTTCTAACTTACAAGTTTTTGATGCACGCGGCTTGATGGCTGAAGAACCTATGGTGACGATCATGAACGTCAGCTTCAGTAAAACCACAGGTGGTAGCTTGAAAAACAAAGAAGCAACTGAGCATGCAGATACTTTCCAAGTGCATTCCATTAAACAAACTGTCGGCGGAAAAGAAATTTTATTTTATGATGCCTTTGCAAATATTTTACGCGTTAGTGGACAAGATGTATTGAATAAATACCGCACAAACACAGGACAATAATTCTTTAAAGCAGTTTAAAATCAATTAACATCTCGCAGTAATAAACTCCTGAGTAGAAATCAACAATAATCTACTAAGGAGTTTTTTTATGGCTAAATTAGAGCTACAAAGTTACCGCACCATTTCTCTTGCTTTCCCAATTAAAAATGGTGAAGGAAAAGAGATCAAAGACTTAAAAATCCGCCGCGCCAAAGTATCAGATGTCAAACAAATGGGTAACTACAATGGTTCAGATGCAGAAAAAGAAATTTACATGCTTTCATTATTAACGGATTTAGTCCCGGAAGACTTTGATGCAATGGATATTGTTGATTATGCCAAAATTCAAAATGCATTAATGGATATGCAAAAGGGAAAGTAAGCATTGAACAGCTTAATACAATGATTGCGGATGTGGCATGGTGGTATGGTTGGAACATCAGTGAAATTGATCAAATGACACTTGAAGAACTATCAAATTGGTTAGAACAGGCAAACCGCCAAATCAAAGCAGGATACAATAAAGCCACGCTATAAACGTGGCTTTACTACTTTTTATAACAAACCATCTATTATCTACTAGCCAACATCAAACTAAACAGAATGTACACATAATACAAACATAGCAACAGCGAAATTCAACCAATCTGAATAAACAAAAAACTAAAAGAAAGGCAGACAATGTGAATTATTTAACAGCAAGACATCAGACATAACGCGGTACACCCGTTTATCTCGTCCAATGTCTAATCACATTCCTGCTTCTAACTAACATACATAAGCGGAATATAAGCCATGTCAAAGAGTGTCACCATATCTTTAATTGTTGATGCATCTGTCAGTGATGCCATTAGCAATATTAAAAATTTACAAAGTAATCTAAGCATACTTCGTGACCAAACCACCAGTGCCTCAGAAAAATTCATTAAATTAGGAAAAAATGCAGAAATTTCAGCTAATGCATTAAAAGTAGTCACCACTCAAACAACAAATTTAATCGCAGCCCTTGCTAAACCTGCAATCGCATTTGAAAGTGCAATGGCAGAAATAAAACGTGTTGTGCAGTTTGATTCACCAAAACAGTTTAAGGAAATGGAACAAGATCTCCTTAAACTGACACGTATTCTGCCTGTCACCCAAAAAGAAATAGCTTCACTTGTTGCGCAAGGTGGCGGTGATGGCATTGCGCGTGAACAACTATTAAATTATGCCGAAAGTGTGGTCAAATTAGGGGTTGCTTTTAAGAAAAATGCCAATGAAGTAGGCAAAGCGATGATCACACTGTCAAATGTCTTAGGTAAGCCAATCACTGAAATCGGGCAATTAGGTGATGCAATTAATTACCTTGCTGATCAAACAACTTCAGATGCTAGCGATATCGTCGATGTGCTCACCCAAATCAGCATGGAAGCAAAATTGCTTGGTTTGACGGAAAACCAAATCGCTTCACTTAGTTCAACGCTTTTAACGCTAGGTAAAAGCTCGACAGATACCTCGCAAATTATTAAGCAAATGAGTGTTGGTTTTAGCCGATTAAAAGCGGGAGAGCATGCACAAGCGTTACAAAAGTTAGGATTGAGTGCTGAATCTTTCGCACAAGCAATGAATAATAATGCACAAGAAGCAATCTCTGGTTTCATCAACAAAATCGGACAATTACCTGACGCAGAACAATTTGAGATTCTTACCAATATATTTGGCAGCCAACAAGCCAGTAACATGATGTTACTAAGTAAAAATAGCGAACAATACGCAAATCAATTAGCCTTGTTAGAAAAAGTGGATGGCAATGGTCATTTACATTATATCGGCTCAATTCAACGCGAATTTGCAGCGACCACTGATACAACAGAAAACAACATTCATACTTTACAAAAAAGCTTTGATGAGTTGGGAACTGCCATTGGTACTCGATTATTACCTTCTATTAATCTCTTTATTGATAAGCTCATACCTGTCATTCATAGCATGACTGATTGGGTCAACGCCAATCCTCAAGTAATTGATCAAATTCTACAAATAGGCTTCGTTTTAGTCGGTGTAGTCGAAACTTTCTTGGTATTAAAAACGGTGATTGCAACCAGTAGTATGCTACTGCTGTCATTTTGGTCTGCTGGTCAAAAAGTCGTTACACTATTACAAAAACTGGGGAAATTTACTCATTTCATTGGCGGTAAACTGACACAAGGCTTTATACGTGCCTTTACTAAAAGCACAATTTTAGCCAAACAATTTTCAGCAAGTTTCATCCGCAACATGTTTAAAGTTGGCAGGGGGATACGAGCCTTAGCTGGCATACTCTCTGGTCAACTTGTCAAAGCAGCCGCCATTGCAATGCGCGCTTTCCTGTTCCTTGGACGTGCCTTATTAACCAATCCAATTGGTCTATTAATTACAGGTATCGCCGTTGCGGCTTATCTCATTTATCGCTATTGGGAACCGATCAAAGGCTTTTTCTTACAATTATGGGAAGGTATTAAAGGCATTTTTGCAAGTGCTTGCCAATTTGTTTCAACTCTTTGGAATAGCGTACAAGAGATTTGGTCTGCAGTTTGGGATGGTATAAGTAGCTGGTTTAACGGCTTTTGGGAAAGCCTTCAAGGTTTATTTGATGGTAATTTTTCAGAACTTGGTAATACTATTCTCGCCTTTAGCCCGTTGTCATTATTCAAATCCATCTTTGAATCTGTCTTAAATTACTTTGGTATTGATTTGCCTACAGAGTTTACCAATTTAGGAAAAAATATTATTGATGGATTGGTCAATGGTATTAGCAATGCTTGGAATAGCGCAAAGGAAACGGTAAGTGAGCTTGGTACAAGTGTCAAAAACTGGTTTGCTGAAAAACTAAGTATTAACTCGCCAAGTCGGGTATTTATGGGCTTTGGTGAAAATACAGTACAAGGGCTGGTCATTGGTATTGATAAATCAACGCATCTTGTTGAGAGAGCGAGTGATGAACTGGCAAGTGCGGTCAGTATTTCACCAGAAAAACAATATCAATCGCTACGTTCAAGTTTCGCTCAAAAACAAGCAGAACTTGCGCAAAACAACACGATGGCTATTCATTTTAATCCAATTATTAATGTCAGCCCAAGTAGCCAAGCATTAAATGACATTAAAGACGGATTAAAAATGAGCTTAACCGAATTTGAAAAAATGTTAGAACGCGTTATGGAACAACGAACACGGAGAGCATACTAATGTATTTAATGTTAGGCACTATTGCCCTTGAACCAATTGATATCACTGATTTTTCTGAAAGCCAACCTGCAAATTTTGCTGAACATACAGTGGTAAAAGGTAAACCACGTTTACAAGCAACAGGAGAAAATCTAATTGATCTCAGCTTAGCCGTACGCCTCCATCATAAAATAGGTGGTGTCGAAAGCCGCTATCAAGCGTTATTAGATGCAAAAGCAAAACAACAAGCTTTAGCATTAATTTGGGGACAAGGTAAATTTAAAGGCAACTTTGTTATTACTAATATTAATGCTACCACTAAGTTCACCGATAAATATGGCAATGTACTTTGTCGTGAGTTAGATGTGAGTTTAAAAGAATTTGCAGGTGAACTGAAAGATGAAAAATTGGGTGCAGCACTCAACTTAGGGAGCAACGCCTTACTTGGCTCCATTTTTCCGCCTACGATCTTCGAGGGGATCAACAAGAGCAAAGATATCTTGAATAAAGGGATTCATCTTTATAACCAGGGTAAACGCCTTATTGATGAAGTACAAAACACCGTAGCTGTGATAAAACAATTTGCACATGGCACCTCTGCTTTAGCTGACTTACCACAAGCATTAGCCCAAGTTAATCATGCGCTAGGTCCATTTAATCAACTGGCTGGAATGCGTGAATTATTGGCTCAAATCAGCGCCGTACTTCCTGTGGTTAATGAATTTAGTCAAGGCATTATGGAAATTCAAACCAATTTAGCGGACATGCAAACTAGCTTCCAGCAAGGTACAGAAGGGACAAATTGGCAAGATTGGTTTCCTTCAGTCAATAGCGCAATGACAAATGTGACAGAAACCATCGATATGCTTGCGCCAA
Organism: Pasteurella oralis; assembly: GCF_042681465.1. Classification (NCBI taxonomy): domain Bacteria; kingdom Pseudomonadati; phylum Pseudomonadota; class Gammaproteobacteria; order Pasteurellales; family Pasteurellaceae; genus Pasteurella; species Pasteurella oralis. The sequence goes on along the minus strand of NZ_JBHUFP010000005.1, from coordinate 7,594 downwards.
GAGTTGCGGAAATGACTGCTTGGATTGTCCTGCGTGCAGATGAAGAACTAACCCGTAAGGAAGAAGAACATGACACAGACCCTGCTTAAACATACGGTAAAACAAGGCGAGCGTTGGGATAATCTTGCCTATTACTATTATGGTGATGCCTTAGAATATTCACGAATTATCGATGCTAATCCACAGATAAGCTTTTGTGAAGCACTCCCTACTGGCGCTACCGTTTTTATCCCAGTATTACAAGTCAAACCAACAACCAATGAAGATATGCCACCATGGTTAAGGGGAAATAATGGCTAATGTACCACAACCTGATTTTTCGTTATTTTACGAAAAAACCAATATTACGGCTGAAATTGAACCGCATTTAATTGAAATGTCTTATACCGATCATTTGGAAGGGCAAAGTGATGAATTAACTGTGCGATTTGAAGATATTCATGGCAAATGGATTAGACAGTGGTTCCCTACCCAAGGCGATAAATTATATGCTGCCATTGGTTATAAAGCAGCACAACTAGTGGATATTGGTGCATTTGAAATTGATGAAGTGGAATACCAATATCAGCCTGCCACGATTACGCTGCGAGCCTTAAGTGCTGGAATGTCAACAAATCAACGTACACTCAAACCCCATGCCTACGAAAATACCACGTTAGCACAAATTGTTGAAACTGTTGCGAATCGGCTTAAGCTCAAAGTAGTTGGTGAAATTAAAGCAATTCCAATTAAAAGAATCACGCAATATCAAGAAAGTGATTTACAGTTCCTCCTACAACTTAGTAAGGAATATCACCACAGCTTTAAAGTGGTTGGAGAACAACTGGTTTTTACGGCCAAGACTACGCTAAGTCAGACTCCTCCCATTCTGACAATTGAAGAACAAGATGTCATCTCACTGAGTCTACGCGATAAGTTGAAAGATACGGCGAAAGAAGTCAATATCAGTGGCTACAATAGTGAATCTAAGCGAGTGCTGAAACAAACTCAAAAGGCAAAAGCCAAACGAGAAGACATTACACAATCTGCCAAAACCAGTGAAGACAGTTTACAAATTGTGACGCGAGGCGAAAGCCAAGAACAAATTAATGCACGAGGTGAGGCTGCATTAGCGCAACAAAATGAAGATCAGCAAGTTGGTGATATTACACTCATTGGTAATCCAAAATTAGTCGCAGGCAACAGTATTTTGTTACGTAATTTAGGCGTTTTTTCTGGTAAATATTTAATTAAGTCTTCACGTCACACCCTTAGTAAACAAGGCTATACGACTAATATTGAAGTGAGATTATTAGCCTTTATTGCAGATGATCTAGTTACTCAAGCAATGGAGAATACATATGCAAACCCATAATTTCATGGCAACTTATCAAGAAGGTATTGTCAGCCAAGTCGATGGCAAATTACACAAAGTACGCTGTATCCTTCCTGCACTTGAAAATTTAGAAACGGCTTGGCTCTCCTATTTAACACCGAATGCGGGGGGCAATCAATTTTATTGTCTACCTGATGTTGGTGAACTGGTCGCTATTCTGCTTGATGCTCGTGGTGAAGGTGGTTGTGTACTAGGAACGATTTACAATATGCAAGATCCAACACCAGTAAGCAATCCTGCAATTTGGATGAAAAAATTCAGTAACGGCACAGTGATTAAACATGACCGTAATTCTGGTCATGTTGAAGTATCTGCCGTTGGTGACATTCTGATAAAATCGCCATCAAAAGTTACCATAGATTGTCCAACAACAGAAACCACAGGAAATCTTATGGTTCAAGGTGCATTAACTTATATGCAAGGTATGACTGGTTATGGCGGCGGCAATGGTGCTACCGCACTAATTAATGGTTCACTTGAAACGCAAGGAGGTGATATTAAAGCCGATCACATCAGTCTGAAGCATCACAAACATATTGAACAAGGCGATGGCAAAGAAACCAGCACAGCGAAATAATTCTTTAAAGTAGTTTAAAATCAAAACCACCTCTGCCCTTGTATCCTCAAGGGCATGAACACACAAACACTTTTAACGACCCACTGGCAACTCTCTCCTGCACGGGATAATCAAGCCGTCACACAGGGGATTGACGATATTCACCTTTGTATAGTTAACATACTATCCACACTCAAAGGGAGCGATATTTTACGCCCAGAATTTGGTTCTAATCACTTTTATTATATTGACCAACCCGAAGATATCGCGGTACCTCACTTTGTGCGAGAAATTACCTTTGCCCTTTCTCGCTGGGAAAAACGCATTAATGTGGACGAGATAAAAGTCAGCGGAAATGCACCGCACTTTTCCTTCACTATTTTTTGGTCTTTAAAAGAAGATGTCTATCGTGAAATCTATTCAACGGAAATACGCCCATGATGCAACGTAATGATGTAAAAATTGTTTCTGAAGATATCAAACAGATTCTCGCAGAAACTATTGCTGATTATGAAAAACGCACAGGTAAAACCCTGCAACCTGCGCATATTGAGCGCTCAATTATTCAATCTTACGCCTACCGAGAATTATTAGTACGTAAAGGAATTAATGAAGCCTTTCTAAATACTTTTCCTCAGTTTGCACGAGGCTTAGCACTAGACTTATGCGGTGAGCCGATGGGCTGCTATCGCTTACAAGATAAACCTGCACGCTGTATTTTACGTTTTACTATTTCCGCCCCACATGAAGCCACTTTAATCCCTAAAGGAACAAGAGTAGCTGTTGATGACAAGCTCGAATTCATCACACTCAATGATGACGTCATTACTTCGCTGATTAGTTATGTGGAAATTGAAGCTCAAGCTAATTTGACTGGCACTATCGGCAACGACTGGGAAATCGGGCGAGTAAAAACCTTAAAAAGCCCATTGGCAACATCACTTGAAGTCACTGTGAGTAATATTGATATACCTAGTGGCGGCTTAGTACAAGAAAGTGATGATGATTATCGCAAGCGCATTTTAGCCGCCCCAGAAGCATTCTCAACCTGTGGCTCAATTGCTGCTTATGATTACCATGTCCGCGCTGTTTCACAAACTATTGCGGATGTCAATGTGACAACGCCTAAAGGTGGCTTAGTACGAATTACTGTACTCACGAAAGAAGGCATGCCTGATAGCCGCCTGCTCAATGATATTAAACAATATGTTAGCGCGGAAAAACGCCGCCCGTTATGTGACACCGTTGAAGTACAAGCACCAATTCAACATGATTATCAAATTAGTGCTACGCTTAAATTATTAGAGGGGTATCGTGAAGATATCATTAAAAGCAAAGCACGTGATGCACTGAAAGTTTATCTTTCTGACAAAACCAAAAAACTAGGACTAGATGTTGTACCATCCGCCTTGATCAGTGCATTACGTGTTGAAGGGGTTTATGATGTCACGCTCAATTCACCACAAAAAATTATTGTCGCTGATAACCAATGGGCAAATTGTACCGCGATTCACGTCGAAGTCGATTCGGAGCGCACACATGGCTAAGTTACAGTATCCAGATATCATCGAAAAAGATGCTAAGTATAAAGCACTGGCAGAACTCGGTAAAAAGCTACCGCACTTTAAGTTGTCACCAATCATGACCACACTAGTGGAATTACTCGATGATCGTTTCATTGAAGTGTTAGCAGAAAAATGGAGTGCAACAGGCTATGATGGTTTATTTTTAGCCCACACACAAGAATCCAAAAAAGGATTGATCAAAAAATCCGTCGAACTACATCGGCACAAAGGTACAGCTTGGTCAGTACGCGAAGTCATTCGCCAACTCGGCTTTGGTGAAGTGGAAATTGATGAAGGATTAAAAAATCGTGATTACAGCGCAAATACTTTCGTTAATCAAATTCCACAAGATGAGAGATGGGCATACTATGGCATTCAATTAAGCAAACCGGTAACAAACGAACAAGCGTTGGAAATCCATAAAATTTTACGTAATTTTACGCCTGCACGCTGTCTTCTGGGCGTACTTGACTATAAAGCTGCGCCCATACTTTACAACAATCAAGCTCGTTACAATGGGCAATACAATCATGGTTCCGCATAAATATTTAAAAGACATTTAAAGAGGGTTTAAATAATGGCAGGTTTAAAAGAAACAACAAAGTGGGAAAGCGAAATTTATCGTATTGAAGAAAATGACCCCGTTCATGGTGGCGAAGAAGGTATTAGCAATAAGCCGATAAAACAACTTGCTAATCGTACTCAATATCTTAAAAGTGAAGTTGAAAAACGCTACCTTGCGCAAGATGCAAGCACAACACAAAGAGGCTTAGTGCAACTTGACTCAAGCACTGATTCAAATGCTGAAAATAAAGCAGCAACGCCGAAAGCAATTAATATTATTAAAGCATTGGTGACAGAGGTGAGAGGTGCATTGAATAACTATATCCCAAATAGTAAAAAATCAAATAACGATAACAGTACAAGCTCTGACACTGTTGCAACGAGTTATGCAATTAAAAAAGTGCGCGACATTGCGACCACAAGGGCAACAGATGTAACTGCTGGGCAAACAGTACTGTCGCATAAAACAAATGGCACAGATAAAACAAAAGCAGCAACGGAGTTCGCACTTAATGAATTAAACAAAGAATTAGCTGGTAAAGGTGTCCCTCTGGGTACAGTTGTCGCATTTCCCAAAAATGTTACTCCAAGAGGTTTTTTAAGAGCGAACGGTGGAAAATTTAATCAAGCCACATATCCTGATTTATATGTTGCTAATGGTAATAGCGACATCTTACCGAACCTGAATCACTCAGATGTAGGTATGACGGTTTATTTTCCATTTGACGAAATCCCAGACGGTTGGATTGCCTTTAATAGCATCCGTAATGTCGTCACACAACAAAGCTATCCTGAGCTTTACGATCATCTGGTTTTAAAATACGGTTCTATCTCAAATGTGCCATTAGCTGAGGACAGATTCATTCGTAATGCTTGGAATGGTTTGAGCGTTGGTCAAATTCAAAGTGACGCAATCCGTAATATCACTGGTGAAATTGATTTAAGTCCACTAGGAAGCGGTAACCAGTTTTTAGAATTCGAATCATCAAGAAATCACGAAATCTTTAAAGGTGCAATCCTACCAAACAAAGCAAAATGGACATATTGGACAACAGACCAAAATGGGGGTGCAGAAACGCCTCGAGGTTTTAAATTTGACGCTTCTCAAGTCGTCCCAACAGCTGATGAGAACAGACCAAAATCTATCGTATTAAAGTTGTGCATTAAAGCAAGAAACAGTTTCGACGATGTTCAATTCTGGATTAAAGCTTATGGGGTTGTAGAAAATGCTGGAAGTCTAGACGCTAGTAAATTAGCACAAGATATTCAACAGGTTAGAATAGAGAAAGCAGATGTTACTCACACGCATTCTCATACTGACATTACAGACTTTAAAAGTGGTGTAGCAAATGCGTATCAGCATGCGTTGCAAGAAAACGGCTGGCGTAAAAGCCCTGATGGATTTATTGAGCAGTGGGGAAAAGCTCTACTTAATGCTGGAAGCGGGGGCAGTACAGATACCCCAGTTAACTTCCCAATAGCTTTCCCAAACAAGGTATTAAATGTTGTTATGTCATATGCAATCATGACTGATAAGCGTTTAACTCAAGACCCAGTTTTAACTACTTTAACAAATACTTCAATGACAATTCGCCAATATACTGACCGAAATATCACTGTATTTTGGCGCGCTATTGGGAGATAGGAAATGTATTTTTACGATAAAAAAACAAACGGTTTTTATATAAAAGAGCTTCATGTCATTACAGATGATATGAATAAAATTACACAAGAATATTATGAGAAATTAATTGATGGGCAGTCAAATGGCAAACAGATAACGAGTGACGAACAAGGATACCCGATTTTAATTGACACACAACCTTCTGTTTATCATGAATTGGTTAACGGTAAATGGGTGCTTTCTGCAGAAAAACAGGCTCAACGTAAAAGAGAATTTATTCTATCACTTGTTGATAATGTTGATGATACTGCTGCGAATATTAGCTCAAAATGGACTCGCTTCTCAGAAGAGTATAAAGAGCGTGAATCTGCTGCCATTGCTTTTAAAGAAGCAGGCTTTACTGGTGATGTGAGTATTTATATCTCAAGCTTTGCAACCGTTGCTGGGCTTGATAATAAATCAGCTGCACTGTTAATTTTAAAGCAAGCGGAGAACCTACACGCCTTACAAGAACAACTTGCAGTACAACGTATGCGCAAATATGAACTAAAAAATGAAGCATGCTCAGAACAGGAATTACACCAAATTCATGATGATATTATTGCAAAGATGCACTCACTAGCAGCAGCTTAATACACAAACAATTTAGCAAAAATATTGTGTAGTGGTATTCACATCACATAACTCACTGTTAAAAATCGTAAATATCCATTAATGCCTGAATCTTCCTCAGGCATTCATTTTTCAATAACACATTAATCGTCGCAAATAAAAAGATAAATTCCTTATACCCAACATCTTATTCCAACTATAAAGAGTTACTTCCCCACTTTTTATTTACTAACTTACTATACACACTTAAACTTAAAGGCAATCATATCCCAATTAATCACTAAAACTACGAAACCACCTATTCCCCATCTTTCACAATTCTAATGATTTTATTTCTTAATTTTAATTAGCTGCATCAGGTGTACAACAACATAGTGGTTTTTAAAAATGCTTTTATTTCTAAGGCATCTTTGATAGACTATGCCAAGTTTTTGGGGCTGATTCTGGATTCGACGGGATTAGCGAAGCCCAAGGTGCACGTCGAGGTGCGGTAGGCCTCGTAAATAAACCGCAAAAAAATAGTCGCAAACGACGAACAATACGCTTTAGCAGCTTAATAACCTGCTCATCGCCTTCTCTCCCTAGCTTCCGCTCGTAAGACGGGGATCAAGAGGAGTCAAACCCAAACGAGATCGCGTGGATGCCGCCGCCTGAGGATCGAAACGCTAAATTGAATCAAGCTAGTTTATCTATCGCGTGTCTATCCGCAGTGGGTAAATGAAATTAAAGATTAGACTAAACGTGTAGTACTGAAGGTAGAGTAATTTCGGACGCGGGTTCAACTCCCGCCAGCTCCACCAAAAAAGATATAACAGAGATATAACTATAGATTTAAAATCAATAAGTTATAAATTTACATCATATCTCTGTACAACTAAAATATAACAAAAAATGATCCGTATATGATCCGCGAAAAGTAAAAAGGGCTAAACGCCCTTTTATATTACTTGTTTAATTGATTTTGAGGCATTAGATTTAACAACAGAGATAAATGTAAATGAATCAGAGTCGGTCGATGTATCAGATAATGTTTCATACGTAATTTCAATTGAACACTCTACATTTTTTGGAATCGAAATCGATTGTTGATAAGTATCAATTACCCCTTCCCCAGTCACTATTCTTGCTTGAATATTCCGTGTTCCAGGTTTATATGTAGTTATTGATATAAGTTGATCGCTATCACTACCACCCCCATGACGAGTTTCTGTCGATTCATATAATCGACCAGATACCGAAGATAGTGCATCTATAATAAATAAATCTCTATCAACATTCACACTCTCAACAAGTACTCT